>DASVNP010000375.1:0-12557 GCA_036383775.1 Paraburkholderia sp.
CATGCCGGACGGAACGATTCAATGCGTCCGTTGCGACGCTCCGTCGAGCATCTCCAGATGCCGCGCTTCCGTTTCGTCGTCCGCGGGGAACATGCATTCGAGGCGCAGTTCCTGTGCCGCGATCGTCTGCGGCGTCCCAACGGTCGCGACCATCGAGAAATACTTCATGACGCGGCCGTCCTTGACGAAACCGATCGGGATCACCGGCATGGCCGCCGACGGGGCATCCGCCGCCAGCTCGCGGCCTGGCGCGAGACTCGTCGGCACGTCCGGATACGCACGCAACGCGTCGAGCAACTCGCGCGTCTGGTCGTCTATCACACGGCCCACCGATTCCCGGTAGACCCGCCGTATCAGACTATCCGCAACGCTTTGCCAATCGGCGACGAACGGACGCATGCCGTCAGGATCGAACATCAGACGCAGCATGTTGCGCGGCCCCTCGCGCGCCGCCATATCAATGAAGCAATTGAAAAAACGCGGCGCGGCCTCGTTGGTCATCAGCACGTTCCAGTAGCGATCGATGACCAGCGCCGGAAACGGTTCGTGCTGCCGCAGCATGCGTCCAAGTGCCTTCGTGACGCTCTGCATCTCTTGCGCAGTCCACGCACCGTCCGCATACATCGGCGCATAGCCCGCGGCCAATAACAGCGTGTTGCGCTCGCGCAGCGGAATGTCGAGCGTCTGCGCGATATCCATCAGCATCTGGCGGCTCGGCACACTGCGTCCGCTTTCGATAAAGCTGATATGACGCTGCGAAACGCCGGCATTGAACGACAGGTCCAACTGGCTGACACCTCGCATGTCTCGCCAATGGCGCAACAGCATGCCGAGATCGTTCGGCGGCACTTTCTTCGCTGGATTCGCAGAATTCATCGCTCTCTTGTCCGCAAGTCGATAACAGTCAGTCCAGGGGACCAGCGCGGGCCGGGCATTATGAATGCCTCGACGCCAACCGGTCCACCGGACTTCAGCGGTCAGCATACTCCTCGGCGCTGACCGCCCCCTCCTCCTACTCTAACGAACCTCAGGCCTGCCAGGCATGAACCTGGAACTGCGCTTCCAGAGGCGGCTGCGTGATGCTGCACACGTAGTTGGTGATCGTCGACGCCGCCGACACCGCGAGCACTTCGAGCACCTGATCTCGGCGAAACCCGGCTTCGAGAAACTGGTTCACGTCGTGGGCGTCGAGATGTCCGCGCTTCTGGATGGCGGTCTTCGCCAGAATGGAGAGCGCCGCATGCTCGCGGTCCGCGGGCGCACGGCCCGCGCGAATCGCTTCGACGTCGGCGGGAGTGAGTCCTGCTTGCAAGCCTAACGCGGTGTGAAACGCCACCGCCCATGTGCATGCGTTGGTGACGGCATTCGTCAACAACAGCGTCTGGATCTGCGCTTCCGTGAACGTGCCCGAATGGACTTTCTGGAACAGGTTGATGAAGGCGTTGATCAGCACGGGCGATTCGGCCATTGCCCCTGCGATGTTGGGGACAAAGCCGAAAACCTCCTGAAGCTGCCGCAACACTGGCTTGGATTGGTCGGGAGCGGAGTCAATGGTGTAAACCTGAAACGTCGACATGATGAAGTCCTCGATGGTGAACGCTGTTCCGGATGAACTGCGCGACAACCGAAGATTAGGCGTGGGGGCGCGGGCCGCCAATTACCTCTCATGTAATAAAGCCGGCGCGACCAGGCGCGTGCACATGGCGGCCGTAGACGCACCACCTGTGAAGTGCCCATAGGGCGCGACCGCCAAATATAAAGCGCAGCCGTGACACAGACGGCGGCGATTACCCGACAATGGAGGCCGCGACGGTTTAGCCAGACACGCCGCCCCTCATTCGAGCCCGGAGACCACGCCAATGAACAAGCGTCAATTCCTGACCAGCGCCGCTCTGCTGAGCGCGGCGGCTGCGCCTGCATTCGGCAGCAAACCCAATCGTCACGCAGCCTGCGCGGCCTCCCCTGTTGTTTTGACGATCACCGGCGCGATCAAGCGGCACAATCGCGGCGCGCTCGATCCGGCCTTCGACCAGTTGCTCGCCAAGCACCAGGTGAAGTTTTCCGAGGCATATGGCGTCGATTTTCCGATGCTTGCCGGCATGCCCGCCGTGACGATCAAGCCCACCACCGAATACGATTCCCGCCAGCACACCTTGAGCGGCCCCTTGCTGACGGACGTGCTCGAACACGTCGGCGCGCCCACTGCGGGAAACACGCAAATCGTGATGCACGCGGTGGACGGCTACGCCATCATGACCACGCTCGACAAGGTGCGCGCGTATCGCTTCATCGTGGCGACGCAAATGGACGGCAAGCCGCTGCCGCTCGGCGGCGTGGGTCCGCTATGGGCCACGTATGACGCGGACAATATCCCCGAGCTGTCGAACAAGCCGCTCAAGGACCGCTTCGAGTTGTCCCCCTGGGGTCTGTATCACCTGCAGGTGACAGAGGCATGAGCGAGGCATGACTGCGGCATGAGCGAGGCATGACTGCGGCATGAGCGCGCGCCGCCGGCCGCGGCTCAGTGCTCGCCTGGCGGCAGGAATTCCATCTGTTCCTCGACATACAGCGCGTAGATCAGCTTCAGCATCGCGCCGATGTCTTCCGATTCGTCGAGCATGCGCATGCTCATGATGATCGGCGACACGAGGTTCGGGTCGTCCAGATTCATGTAGCTCACGTCGTCGCGCTTCAATCCGTACACGCTGCTTGGCACGATCGCAATGCCCTCGCCGGCCGCGACGAGGCCGAGTGCGATCTGCAATTCACGCGTTTCGTACACACGGTGCGGCTTGAGCGAACGATCATGAAAGGCCGCGAGCACCTGATCCGCGAAACTCGGCCGCGGCGCCTTCGGGAAGATGATCAGCGTTTCGGCCAGCAGATCGTGCAGCGATAGCGCGCTTTTAGACAGCGTGAGCGAATGGCCCACCGGCAGCGCCACGATCATGCGCTCCTCGCGCAGCACGATCCGGCGCACGCTCGGGTCCTCATGACGGATGCGGCCAAAGCCGACATCGATACGACCTTCTTTCAGAGCCTTGATTTGATCCATGGTCGACAGATCATGCAGGGTCAACTCCACCGCAGGGTTCTGGTCGCGAAACCGCCGGATGATTTTCGGCAGCATGCCGTACAGCGTCGAGCCGACGTAACCGATCGACATGCTGCGTTCGATCTTGCCCACACGCTTGGTCATCGATTCCAGTTCGGCGGTTTGCGCCAGCAACTGCACCGCATGCGAGTAGAAGAAGCGCCCCGTGTCGCTCAGCTTGAGCGGCCGCGAACCGCGCTCGAACAGCTGCACGCCGAGCATCTCCTCGAGTTGCTGGATCTGCCGGCTAAGCGGCGGCTGGGCAATGTGCAGACGTTCCGCGGCACGCGTGAAATTCTGCTCCTCGGCGACCGCGACGAAATAGCGCAAGTGGCGCAGCTCCATAACCATACCTTTTGGATATAAAACTCATACTAAATCGGTGTTGGACGGGCCAAACCGGCGCCCATTATTCTGCACTTAAGCCTGATCTCCAAACAAATTATACCTTTCAGGCATTACATGGCGACAACCGCAGCGTGCCCCGCGGCGCCCTCGAAAAGCAGAGTACTGGAGCAGACAATGAAACATTCCGACATCGAGTCCCTCGTCCGCGGATTCCTCGTGGACACCGCGAAGGGCAGCGTCGACGCCCGCACCCAGCAGGTGGTCGTGCGCCTGACGAGCGACCTGTTCAAGGCGATCGAAGATCTGGACCTCACGGCGAGCGAAGTCTGGAAAGGCATCGAATACTTCTCCGAAGCAGGCGCGACCCAGGAGCTGGGTTTGCTCGCCGCCGGACTCGGCCTCGAGCGCTTCCTGGACATCCGCATGGACGAAGCGGATGCCGCTGCGGGACTGAGTGGCGCGACGCCGCGCACTATCGAAGGGCCCCTTTATGTAGCAGGCGCACCGGTGAGCGAAGGTTTCGCGCGCCTCGACGACGGCACCGAATCCGCGCAAGGCGACGTGCTGGTCATGCAAGGCACGGTGTTCGACACTCACGGCCAGCCGCTGCCGGGCGCTCAGGTCGAGGTCTGGCACGCGAACCTGAAGGGCAACTACTCCTTCTTCGACAAGACGCAGTCGCACTTCAATCTGCGCCGCACGATCATTGCCGACGCCAACGGCCGCTACCAGTTTCGCAGCATCGTGCCAGTGGGCTACGGCTGCCCGCCCGACGGCACCACCCAGCGGCTGCTGGACAAGCTCGGCCGCCACGGCCGCCGCCCCGCGCACATCCACTTCTTCGTCTCCGCGCCGGGCCACCACAAGCTCACGACGCAAATCAACATCGACGACGACGAGTACCTGTGGGATGACTTCGCGTTCGCAAGCCGCGAAGGCCTGGTGCCGCCCATCGAGCGGATCACTTCGCCCGACCAGATCGGCCGCCAGGGTCTCGAGCAACCCTTCGTTTCCATCGACTTCGACTTCCGCCTGAATGCGGAGCAGGCAGCCACGCCCGCCAGCGAAGTCGAGCGCCTTCGCGCCGCTGCGTAATGCCTGCCGCGGGGCGAATTCACGTCAAGCGATTCGCCCCGCGATAACGATTCAGGAGACAACCATGATTCCGATTTACCCCGATCGCACCCCGCGCCTCACACGTATCGACGACTTCCTGGTCGAAGACGAAGAGCGCGGCGACTATCGCCTGCACCGCAGCGCCTTTACCGACCCTGCGCTCTTCGAACTCGAGATGAAGCATATCTTCGAGGGCAACTGGATTTATCTGGCGCATGAAAGCCAGATTCCGAACAACAACGATTACTACACGACGCACATGGGCCGCCAGCCGGTAGTGATTGCGCGCAACCGGCAAGGCGAACTGAATGCGTTCATCAATGCATGCACGCACCGCGGCGCCATGCTGTGCCGTCACAAGCGCGGCAACAAGGCCACTTACACCTGCCCGTTTCACGGCTGGACTTTCAACAACAGCGGCAAGCTCCTGAAGGTCAAAGACCCGGAAGATGCCGGCTATCCAGACTGCTTCAACAAGGAAGGTTCGCACGATCTCAAGAAGATCGCGCGTTTCCAAAGCTACCGTGGCTTTCTGTTCGGCAGCCTGAACGCGGACGTGCTGCCGCTTGAAGAGTTTCTCGGCGAGGCTGCTCGCATCATCGACATGATCGTCGACCAGTCGGAAGACGGACTCGAAGTGCTGCGCGGCGCCTCGACGTACACGTACGAGGGCAACTGGAAGCTGCAGACCGAAAACGGCGCGGACGGTTATCACGTGTCGGCGGTTCACTGGAACTACGCGGCGACCACCAATCATCGCAAGGAAGAAAACGCGCGCGTCGATCAGGTCCGCGCCATGGACGCGGGCAACTGGGGCCGGCAAGGCGGTGGCTTCTATGCATTCGACCACGGCCATATGCTGCTGTGGTCACGTTGGGCCAATCCGGAAGACCGCCCGAATTTCAGCCAGCGCGATGCATTCGCCGCGCGTTGCGGTAGCGAAACCGCCGACTGGATGATCCAGAATTCGCGCAACCTGTGCCTCTATCCGAACGTGTACCTGATGGACCAGTTCGGCTCGCAGATCCGCCTGCTGCGCCCCCTCTCCGTCGACAAAACCGAAGTGACGATCTACTGCATCGCGCCCAAGGGCGAATCGGCCGAAGCGCGCGCGCGCCGCATCCGTCAATACGAAGACTTCTTCAACGTCAGCGGCATGGCGACGCCTGACGACCTCGAAGAGTTTCGCGCGTGCCAGCAAGGTTACGCCGGCAGTGCGCTCGAATGGAACGACATGTGCCGCGGAGCGCGCCACTGGATCGACGGTCCGGACGAAGCAGCGAACAAGATAGGCTTGAAGCCGCTGATGAGCGGTGTCAAGACCGAGGACGAAGGCCTCTACACCGTGCAGCACCGCTACTGGATCGAGACGATGAAGGCCGCCATGCCGCCGGCAACAGAGCAAACCCCGTCCGCCGAAGGAGCCGCAGCATGAAGCCGCTTGCAATTTCCGATCTCAAAGCGTTTCTCTATCGCGAGGCGCGCCTGCTCGACGACGAGCAATGGGACGACTGGCTCACGTGCTATCACCCGGACGCGGTGTTCTGGATGCCCTCGTGGGACGACGAAGACAAGCTCGTGACTGATCCGCAAACCGAGATCTCGCTGATTTACTACCCGAATCGCCAGGGGCTCGAAGACCGCGTGTTCCGCATCAAGACCGAGCGTTCGAGCGCGACCATGCCGGACACGCGCACCAGCCATAACATCAGCAACGTGGAACTGGAGAGCGAACAGGACGGCATTGTCACGGTGCGTTTCAACTGGCACACGCTGAGCCATCGCTACAGGACGAACTACAGCTACTTCGGCATGTCGCGCTACATGATCGATTTTTCTGGCGATGAACCGCAGATCCTGAACAAGTATGTCGTACTGAAGAACGACTACATCAATCAGGTTATCGACATTTACCACATCTGAGAAAGACGTGGTTCGGGAGCAGCACATGGAACACAGCATTGCACTTCAGTTCGAAGACGGCGTGACCCGCTTCATCACCTGCCGCGATAACGAGACCCTGTCGGACGCGGCATATCGCCAGAAAGTCAACATTCCGCTCGACTGCCGCGACGGCGCGTGCGGCACGTGCCGCAATTTCTGCGAATCGGGCGACTACGATCTGCCTGAGTCGAGCTATATCGAAGATGCCCTCACCGCGGACGAAGCGGCCCAAGGCTATGTGCTCGCCTGTCAGACGCGTCCGCGCTCGGACTGCGTGATTCGCGTGCCGGCGTCGTCCGCCGCGTGCAAGACCGGCGTGTCGAAGCACGCCGGCAAACTGGCCGCGATCGACAAGCTCACCGATTCGACCATCCATTTTTCAATCGACGTGGACGAGCCGGGACAATTGGGGTTTCTGCCGGGACAGTACGTGAATGTCGATATTCCCGGCAGCGAGGCGTTCCGTTCGTATTCGTTCAGCTCGGCCCCCGGCGCCGCGCAGGCAGCCTTCGTGGTGCGCAACGTGCCGGACGGCCTCATGAGCCGCTATCTGAGCGAGGAAGCGCAATCGGGGCAACGCATCACGTTCTCCGGCCCGTATGGCAGCTTCTATTTGCGCGATCCGGTGCGCCCCGTTCTGTTTCTCGCCGGCGGCACGGGCATTGCGCCATTCCTCTCGATGCTGCACGTGCTGAGCGCGAACGGCAGCCCGCAACCCGTGCGCATGGTCTACGGCGTGACGAACGACCACGACCTGGTCGGCACCGCGCAGCTCGATGACGCGCAACGTGCGATCGGGCAGTTCGAATACCGCACCTGCGTGGCCGATGCCGCCAGCGCCCATGAGCGCAAAGGCTATGTCACTGAACACGTGGACCCCGCGTGGCTCAATGGCGGCGACGTGGACGTCTATCTGTGCGGCCCGGTTGCGATGGTCGAGGCCGTGCAGAAATGGCTGCGCGACAGCGGCATCACGCCGGCGCACTTCTACTACGAGAAATTCTCAGCAAGCACCGCGGCGTGAATACCATGACATCGTCCAAACCACGCTTCAATGAAAAAGTCGTGATCGTCACCGGCGCGGCGCAAGGTATCGGCCGTGGCGTTGCGCTGCGCGCGGCGGCCGAGGGCGCCACCGTCGTGCTGGCCGATCGTGCCGAACTCGTGCACGAGGTGGAAGCGGAGATCGCCGCGCGTGGCGTGCCAACGCTCGCCGTGATCGCCGATCTTGAAACGTATGCCGGCGCGTGCAAGCTGACGCAGGCCGCGCTCGACGCCTTCGGCAGAATCGACGTGCTGATCAACAACGTCGGCGGCACGATCTGGGCCAAACCGTATCAGGAGTACGAAGAAGCGCAGATCGAAGCCGAAGTGCGCCGCTCCCTCTTCCCGACGCTGTGGAGTTGCCGGGCGGTGTTGCCCACCATGATCGCGCAACAGCGCGGCGCGATCGTCAACGTGTCGTCGATTGCGACGCGCAGTATCTATCGCGTGCCTTATGCGGCGTCCAAAGGCGGTGTCAATGCCTTGACCGCGAGTCTCGCCTTCGAGCACGCCGAGGACGGCATTCGCGTGAACGCCGTGGCCACCGGCGGGACCGAAGCGCCGCCGCGCAAGGTGCCGCGCAATACGGCGCCGCAAAGCGAACAGGAGGCCCGCTGGTATCAGGGCATCGTCGAGCAGACCAAGGCTTCCAGCCTGATGCACCGCTACGGCACGATCGACGAGCAGGTCAATGCGATTCTGTTCCTCGCCTCCGACGAAGCATCGTATATCACCGGCACCGTGCTGCCCGTGGGCGGCGGCGATCTCGGCTAACGGCCAGCGGTTTGCGTGGAGTCCGAACGGAGCGCGACGCCGAATCGCTCCACGCAGGCCTGCCTCACCCGCTCGACCGGCATCGACCAATCCTCGCCTCGCGCCCGGCGAAACAGCCGCAACGTGTGGGGATACCACGGCGAATCGCTGCGTTCGTGCATCCAGCGCCAGTCGATATCTTTTTCCGGCAGCATGATCCAGCACGGCTTGCCTAGCGATGCAGCCAGATGCGCGGTGGACGTGTCCACACAAATCACCAGATCGAGCTGCGCGATGATCGCGGCGGTGTCCGCGAAATCGGTCACGGCCGAGCCTAGGTCGAGCAGCGGCTGACCGGCGGGTGGCTGCCGTGCCTCATCCTCGCCCTGCCCTTTTTGCAGGCTCACAAAGCTCACGCCCGGCACGCTCCAGAGCGGCGCCAGCAGAGCGAGCGAAGGGAGCGAACGATTCGCGTCGTTGTGATGGTTCGCGTTGCCTTTCCAGACGAGACCAATCTTGCGGCCGTGCGGCAGCGCGGCGAGCGCCGGCCGCCACCGTTCGACCAGCGCCGGTTCGGCCTCGAGCCGCGTGGCGCGCGGGATCGTGTCCACGGTCGTGCGCAAACGCAGCGGCGCGCTCAGGAGGCTCGTCCAGCAGTCATACGTGGACACGCAAGCGAGGGCCGTGTCGTGATCAAGCACGGCATCGACACCGTCGACACTCGCCATCAACCGGTGCAGCGCCGGCATGCACGCGAAGGTGATATGCGCGGCGCCCTGGGCCTTCAGCAGCGCGAAGTAGCGGCTGAACTGGATCATGTCGCCGAGTCCGTCTTCCTGCCACACCAGCAAGGACTGACCGGCGAGCGTGCCGCCTTGCCACTGCGGGCAGCTCAGCATCGAACGCGTCTTGTGATGGATGAAGCCGGGTTGCCCATAGCGGCATTCGTACAGTTGCCACCCCTCTTCGAAGCGGCCCATGGCCAGCAGCAACACGGCAAGACCAAAGCGGGCGTCACCGTAGTCAGCACGCAAGGCAAGCGAGCGCCGATACGCGCTTTCGGCCTCGGGCAGCCGCATCAGTTGCGCCAACGCCGCGCCGAGGTTGTAGTGGGCTTCCGCCAGATCCGGGCATACGTCGAGCGCCTGCCTGAATACCTCGACCGCCTCGGGCAAACGGTCGAGCCGGAGCAGCACGCCGCCGAGGTTGTTGTACGAGTGAACCAGATCGGGCCGCAGGCGAATCGCCTCGCGGTAAGCCTGCTCGGCCTCGAACAGGTGCTCGCGTTTGGCCAGCGCCACGCCGAGGTTGTAATGCGCTTCGGCATAGCCGGGACGATGCGCGATTGCTTCGCGGTACGCGGCCTCGGCTTCGTGCAAACGTTCGAGATCGGCCAGCACCGCGCCGAGGTTCAGCTGCGCTTCCGCGTAATCCGGACGAATCGCGAGAGCGAGCCGGCAAGCCAGTTCGGCCTCGGGCAAACGAAACGACGCCTTCAACACGCCAGCCAGATTGTTTAACGCCTCTGGATATTGCGGCCGGATGGTCAGTGCATGGCGGTAGGCGGCGTCAGCTTCGGCGAGACGGCCAAGCTCCATCAATACGTTGCCGTGATTGTTGTGCGCCTCGGCATGACTCGGGAGCCCCGGCAACGCCTCGCGGAACGCCGCTTCCGCTTCGTGCAGGCGGTGCAGGTCGTGCAACACGATGCCGCGGTTGTAGTGGGCTTCGATGTAATCCGGGCGAATCGCCAGCGCCGCGCGATACGACGCCTCCGCCTCCTCCTTGTAGCCCTGCAGGTAGAGCACGGTGCCGAGATGATTGTGCGCGTCGGCATGGCCGGGCCGCAAAACGATCAGTTTCCGGTACATCGCCTTGGCTGCGCAGAGCTGCCCAAGCGACTTGAGCAGCATGCCCAGACTGCCGTACACCTCCGCGTAGCCGGGTTTGATGCGTAAGCAGCGGCGCCAGAAGTCTTCCGCGTCCGCGGGACGCTGCAACGCGAACGAACAGGCCCCGGCGATATTCAGCGCGTCGGCGTGCGCGTCCTGCGGCATCTCGTCGCGTTCGAGCAACGGCGTCACCATCGACAAAGCTTCGGCGAATTGTCCGGCCGAACACAACGAGACGGCCTGCCTGTTGATATCGTCGATCGAGAATGCGAGCTGCGTTTGGGTCATGTACGTGGTAACGGGAGCGACGATGTTCCGGACGGAAAGCGGAACATGTACCACGCAGCTTAAAGGAATCCGCGCGGCGGTAACGCGGCGAAATGAGCGGTTTTCGGGCTTCTAATCCACCGCTATAACGAGGATTACTCGATGAAAGCCAACGAGGCAATGCTAGAATCGCCCGCTTGTTCACGTCCGCCGCTATGACCCTACCCTCCCGCAACCGCATGACCGCATGGCTTGGCCTGTTCGCCATGTGGCTTGTCGTGTTCGCGCCGGTCGTGAGTCAGATGCTGGTGTCGAACCGCGCGCACGAGCCCATCGCGGCGCTGTGTTCGGCGCTTCAAACGAGCGATCCCGGCGTGGCGAACGGCGCCAGCCAGGCCTCCCCGGCGCAGGTTCATCTGAGCCATGACGACGCCTTCGGCGCCTGCGGCTACTGTCATCTGCTTCAGCACCACGTCGCCATGCCGACGGTCGCTGCCGTCGCGGCGCCGACCCCACTCATGCTGGCCGGCACCGCGCCGCCCACCCTCTCCACCCGCTTTACCCCGCTCGGCGCCTTTCCGTCCGGACGCCCTCGCGCCCCACCCGCCGTTTCCTGATCGCTGCCAGTTCTGATCGCGCTTTCGCCGCACCCGTTAAGGGGGCGCGCGCTCGCCTGTTCCATGCATCAAGGAAACGTTCATGTTCAACTTCGCCAAGCGAAGGCTGCCCTTTTGCGCCCGCCGCGGCGCGCGCGGCCGTTCGCCTCAACGCCTGCCGCAGCCGTTTTTTCCGGCGTGCTTGCCGGCCATCGTTCCGGCGTTCGTGCCGGCTTTCATCGCATCGCCCGCCCATGCGCAAAGCGCAATCGCCGAGGCCACGCTGCCCGCGGTTAGCGTCAATGCCAGTGCTCCCGCCGCGCCGCGCGCCGTCGATCCGAATCTGCCGGCCTCGGTCGAAACCGTAACCCCCGAGCAGTTCAACAACTGGAACGTGGTCAACACCGAGGACGTGTTGAAGTACATGCCGAATCTCGCCGTGCGCAAGCGCTTTATCGGCGATCTGAATTCGATCATCGCCGTGCGCGGCACCAGCAATACGCAGAGCGCCAGAGGTCTCGTATATGCGGACGGGCTGCTGCTCAGCAACCTGCTCGGCAGCAGCTACTCGTTTCCGCCGCGCTGGTCGATGGTATTTCCCGACGAGATCCAGCAGGTCGATGTGATCTACGGGCCGTTCTCGGCGCTCTACCCGGGTAACTCGCTCGGCGCGACGGTGCTCATCAGCACGAACATGCCGAAGAAATTCCAAGCGACGGCCGACGTCAAAGCTTTCACCCAGCATTTCAGCCTGTTCGGCGTGAATCAGAATTTCAACGGCAGCGAAATGAGCGCGACGATCGGCGACCGCGTCGGCAAGTTCTCGTATCAGCTCGGCGTGAATCACCTGGAAAACACCAGCCAGCCGCTGCAATTCGCCACGCTCGCGCAATCCGGCACACCTGCGAAGGCCGGCGACATCCCGGTCACCGGCGCCTACTTCTACAACAACCAGACCAACGCGCCGACTGTGGTGCTCGGGGTGAATGGCGAAGGCATCGAACACACGGTGCAGGACCAGTTCAAGCTGAAGATGCAGTACGACTTCACGCCGACCCTGCAGGCCGGCTTCACGCTCGGTTACTGGCATCAGACGTACAACAGCCAGACGTCGAGTTTTCTGCGCGACGCGAACGGCAACCCCGTATACAGCGGCAAAGTCGCGATCGGCGGCTACGAGTACACGATTCCCGCTGCGGCACTTGCGCCAAGTCTCGGCCACAGCGAGAACTGGCTCTACGGTGTTTCGCTGAGAACGCACAACGCCACCGGCTGGAACGGCGAAGCAATCGCTTCGTACTACGACATTGGCAACAGCGTGGCACGCACCGCGAATTCCGGCGCGCCGGGCAACGGCCCCGGAACCGTGATCTTCGGCGACGGCACCGGCTGGAAAACGCTCGACCTGCGCAGCACCTATACGCCCGCGACGAATCAGGCCGGGCTCGCCAATCATGCGCTGAGCTTCGGCTATCACTACGACAACTATTTCCTCGACAACGA
>DASVNP010000376.1:0-3710 GCA_036383775.1 Paraburkholderia sp.
CAAAGACTGCCGCACCACCTCGTTCCTGGTCGACACGGACCTGCTCGTCGATGCGGGCACCGGCGTCGGAGATCTCACGCTCGAAGAGATGGCCCGCATCGACGACGTCGTGCTCACGCACAGCCACCTCGACCACATCGCCGCCCTGCCACTGATGCTCGACGCCGTCGGCAGCCGCCGCGCCCGGCCCCTGCGCGTCCATGCGCTGCGCGCCACCATCGAGGCACTGCGCACGCACGTGTTCAACAACGTCATCTGGCCGGATTTCGAGAGCATTCCCAGCGCCGATGCGCCCTTCGTGAGCTTTCACGACATCGTGGTGGGGCAGATGCTGCAGCTGGGCAGCCGCGAGCCCAAGCTCGTCGAGGTGCTGCCTGCAGTGCATACGGTGCCGGCCTGCGGCTTCGCCGTGCGGCGGGCGGAATGCGGCGCCCACTGGGTCTTCAGCGGCGACACCGAGCGCAACGCGCCGTTTTGGGAGCGTGTGAACGCGCTGGACGTGGCGATGCTGGTGATCGAAACGGCCTTCAGCAGCCGCGAGCACGCGCTGGCGGAGCGCAGCCAGCACCTTTCGCCTGCGGTGCTGGCGGATGAGCTGATGCACATCGGGCCGGGGAAGCAATACCCGATCTACATCACGCACACCAAGCCGGCGGAGACGGACGAGATCATGAGCCAGATCGAGACGCTGGCGGTTGAGCAGGTGGCGGGGTTGGCGCAGCGGGATATACGGTGGTTGAAGGCGGATGGGGTGCTGACTTTCTGATTTTGGGCGACACGCTGGGGTGACAAAATTGTCATCATGGATGGCGTCCCGAAGCAAGTTGTGTCACATCATGTAACGACAAAGTGCCCGAAAGTGACGGGTTCGGTCAGTAGAAGCCTGTGCAGGCGGGTGGCATAGATGCTGCGGAAGGTACCTCGCTCCGGGCAGGTTCCCGGGCGTAACAACCAACCAACCTGGAGTTAGTTCAATGAACCGTCGTACTCTCGCTCGCCGCGCTCAGGCCGGCTTTACCCTTATCGAATTGATGATCGTTGTGGCGATCGTCGGCATCTTGGCCGCAGTTGCGTTGCCTGCCTATCAGGATTACACGGTTCGTGCAAGGATCACTGAAGGCTTGAATCTGGCCGAAAGCGCCAAACAAGCAGTCGCCACCGACGGAGCTACTTCTGCGAATGATCTTGCTACTACTGTGACGACCTGGAATGCACAAAACGGCGGCACGAACGGCTCGGGCATCAACAGCAAGTATGTTTCTTCCGTTCAAATGGCTTCTACGGGCGAAATTACCGTCACGTTCATTCCCGCGACTGTTGGCTTGAAGACCGGTGAAAACACCCTCGTTCTCGCTCCCTATGTTCGTGCCGCAGGCGGTACGGCTTCGACGCTCGCCACAGCGCAGACTGCTGGCACTAGCGGTGTTGTTGACTGGGGTTGTGCCTCCGTCACTCAAGCAACGGCAACCGCTGTTGGCATGACGGGCATTACGGCTGGCACGCTGCTCGCCAAGTACGCCCCCTCTGCTTGCCGCTAACCTTCATTCGAGCTTGACTCGTAGGACCGCCTTCGCGCGGTCCTTTTTCATTTGAGGCCAAAAGAGCAACTGCCCTGAGAGCAAAAATTGAGGGATTCTGTTTGCAGGGATTGGTTTTTTGATTCGAATCAAACCTATCACGTTTATGAGTAGCTCTAAGATCCAGCCCGGCCGTGTGTAGTGGATGAATTCGATAAATCGCTTCGATCTGGATGGATTGCTACTGGGCCATTCCGCGCCAGTTTAGGCAGGCCGTCGCGTTGCGTCTCCTTCTCGCGCCCAACGCAGACAGCGATCAAAATTTTATCCGCATCATTTTATGGCCCGCCGTCGCTGAAAACGCGACTAGTCATTTCGGGTTGGACAAATATGGCGTGTTGCGCTGTTTGTAGCGCCATTTTTTTCCATTTATCGCGAGGTCCAAGCTTCCTAGTTGTAAGTGATCGCACCTGCGGATGAGGCCAATCGCAGGCAAAACTGCTGCTCGAGGCCACGATCACCGTCGTTCTAAGAGATAGCCTGTCAATTGACATAGGTTCGTCGTTGGCCACTGCGAGCCACCGCTGCGACCAGCATGACTGCATGCTTCGGTGCGACTGGATGGCGCGCGGGCGCCTGTTGTTGGGCCGCTGGTTGCCGGGCTTTCCGCGTCCATTTCGCGGACCGGATTGCTGCAGAGCTATCAGTGATCGTCGGACTGGCTACTCTCGGTTCGACGCGAACGGCAAGACGTTACAGCGTCGAAAAAGGTATTCCCATTTCGTCTGTTTCGCCTCTCGTGTCGCTTAAAAAGTACAGGGTCGAGTTTTCAACCTATAGTTAAGCAAGGCAGACAGCATGCGCTATCCGCATACGGCTACTCAGTCGCCGACATCACGCAGGTCGAATCAGTCGCAGGCTGACAGGCCCGTACGCGTCCCGTCTTCGCGATCACAATGATCCGCGTCTGCTGCATTTTCTCGGCGCCTGAGATATCGTTCCGCTCGATTTTCAGTGTTGCCGACTGAAAGACCGACCCACTGGTCTGGGTGTAGCCCGACGGATTGAACATGACGTAGGAAGGGCTGTTCTGTGCAGTCCCCTGTCCTGTTACCGTGAAATAGCTGGCCAACGCGCCTTGCTGCACGAGAAGCACATCTGATCCATTGAATTGTTGGTTGTTGTCGGTGTCGACAAAAACGGTCCATCCAGCAGTCCAATCGTTGCTCGTGCGAGGGATGACAACAGCTTGTCGTCCGCGCTTCATTGCTTCTCCGCGTGCGGCGCCGAGTGCCGCCACAAGCGAATTGGTCGCTGACGTTAACTCTGAATTTCGCTGAAAGGCAACAAAGCTCGGTATACCAATCATCAGTAGCACGGAAGCGATGGCAATCGTCACCACCAATTCAATGAGCGTAAAGCCGGTAGTCCGGCGCTGGAAACGCGTTTTCATGGCCAGCACAGCTTGAATTTGATATCTGTCGAAGCAATGTTGCAGGTCTTTACGCCGGTACTGGTCAAACTAAGGGGTCCTACAGTGGAATCAGTGCGCGTTGGCGTCGCAGTGAGCTTGACGCACTCGGTGATTGGTTGGGCGCTCGAACACACATCTGCAGAAAGCCAATACGCCGTATTTGCAGTGGTATCTCCCGAAAAAACCTTGAAAGTACCTGCTGCCGTAGCAGGCGTCGTGGTTCCCGAGGCATTGGTAAATCCCAAATAGGTATTGCGCTGAGTCATGTATCGCTCCTGCTGCTGCATGAGTTCCAGTAGCGCAGTGCGTGCTTGTGCTCGTCTCCCTTTCAGCACTGAATCGGTATATGCCGGATACGCAATGGCAGCCAGGATTCCGATGACAGCCACGACGACCATCATTTCAATCAGCGTGAAGCCGCGCACCGACGCGCGTTTCTGGATGTTGGTCATATTCACGATCCGCGCTTCAGATCCAGGTAGTTGTTAATCTGCCGCCAGCTCAGTCGACCGGCAGTGATGATGACGCTCGTCTGCCCGTTGTTCCCAGTTCCACCCGCAGCATTGCCGACGCCGCCGGAGCCTTGTGCAATCGTCTGGCTGGTGATCTTCTTCTTGCGTCGGCCCGTGCTGTCGCTGATGGTCTCGGTCGTGGAGGCCACTTCGATCACCAGCGGCTGTCCCATGATGCCCACGGTCGACACCCTCCGGGTTCCGATG
>DASVNP010000377.1:0-4746 GCA_036383775.1 Paraburkholderia sp.
GCATTTTTATTTTTACCTATTCCCGGGAGTCAGTTGTCGGTTCCAGAAACCGTTGAAACGTTTCAAGCTTCGGTGCGCAAGTTTAAGCGGACTTGATATTATCGGTCGATCTCAATCTTGAGAAATTTGGCTGAGCATAACTGTACATAATCATCGGCCAGAATAAGTGTGCCGCCGAACCCATCAAGCATAAAAAGAATACGTAAAACGCCATGAAACTTTATAAAGTCGCGCTCGCACTGGTCGTTGTGCCGATCATCGCGCTGGTCGCCGTATTAGGCGGCGCGGATCTGATCGCCCATAGCCGCGAGCGGGATATCGCGCGGAGCGCGGCGCCGGCCGGATCGCGCTTCGTGCGGGCGGCGGACGTGGACATGCTGATACAGGAGCGCGGCCCCGCCGGCGGACAGCCGATCGTTTTCATTTCAGGCGTGGGCGCCTGGAGTTCGACATGGCTGCCGACCATGGACTATCTCGCTCAAGCCGGCTATCACTGCATCGCGGTGGATCTGCCGCCGTTTGGGTACACCAGCCGGCCTGTGGACAATACGTACGACACAGGCCACCAGGCCCTGCGCATTCTCGGGATGCTCGACACGCTGAAGCTTTCGCAGGTGATTCTCGTTGGCCATTCGTTCGGCGGGCGAGCCACGGTCGAAGCATTGATGGCCGAACCCAGCCGATTCAGAGCGGCGGTACTGGTGGACGTTGCGCTCTCAATCGATCCGCCGCCGGCCGAACGCGGCTTGCTCGGCAGCCTGATTGAGGCGCCGGCCGTGGCGCGGCCCGTGATCGCCGCGACGGCGACCAATCCATGGCTCACCGGATGGTTCCTGCGCAAATTCACTTCGCGTCATGACGCGCTGACGGCTGACCGGATTGCCGTCTATCAGCGACCGCTTTCCGTGGTTGGAACAACGCAGGCGTATGGCTACTGGCTGGATGCATTCGTCAATGATCCAGGGCTCAGTAGAAGCAGCCGCTCGTCGGACTATGCGTCGCTGAGCATGCCAGTCGAGGTGATCTGGGGGAGGACCGATGGCGTAACGCCCCTTAGCGACGGACTACGCCTGGCGCGACTGTTGCCCGACGCACGCATGAACGTGTTGCCGGGAATTGGGCATATACCTCATGTGGAGGACAATGCGGCGTTCAATCATGCGATTGAGGGCTTCCTGGTCCACCTGCAGGGCGCGCGGGCAAAAACTGAATGATCGGGCGTCGGCTCTCCTGCACTGATGGGTTGCCTCCGGCTGTCCCGTCGTTAAAATCCCAAGAAGAATTCCAGCAACGGAGGCAGCTTGCGGACCGCCGAATACCGCTTTTCCCCCATCTGGCGCATCGATGCGCCAGTGCAGGAAGTTTGGGCGGCAATCCAGGATTCGGCGCGCTGGCCCGAGTGGTGGGATAACGTTGAGCGCGTGGACCAGTTGGAGGCGGGTTCCGATCAGGGCGTGGGCATCGTGCAACGCTATACGTGGAAAGGCTGGTTACCCTATCGCCTCGTGTTCGATATGCGGGTGACGCGCGTCGACCCGTTGATCGCGCTGGAGGGGGAGGCCAGTGGCGACGTCGAAGGCGCCGGCCGGTGGAGTTTTTCAACCGACGGACGCAACCTGACCGTGGTGCGCTATGACTGGTGCGTGCGTACGACCCGCGCATGGATGAATGCATTGGCGCCGTTGTTGCGACCGGTTTTCCAGTGGAATCACGATGCAGTGATGCGCGAAGGCGGCGCGGCGCTGGCGCGTCGGCTGGACGCGCGGCTGCTTGGCATCGAGCACGGATGAGGCCAGCGCGGACACCGAACGTCTAGGCAAGCAGCCGCAAGGCATCCGCAAGCGATAGCACCGTGGTGCGCGAATCGAATGCGGTGGAGAACAGATGTTCGTGTACCACCTGGTCCGGGTCGTAACAGCAATCCTTGACCGTGTACAGGCGGAAGTCCGCGTCGCTCGCATACGCGACCGACGACAGCACGACTCCTGTCGATGCAATGCCGACCATGATCAGCGAATCGATACCTTGTGCGAAAAGTCGTGCCTGCAGATCGGTGCCGAAGAACACACTGGCGCGATGCGCGATGATGACCGGTTCACTGGGCTGGTGGGCTAACTCTGGCGAGGGCCGGTCGTCGACGAAGAGGCCGAGTTGCTTGATTCCCTGCCCGTTCTTGTTTAATGGGCTGACTTCCGGATAACCCGGACTGAAGCGAAGATTGGCGAAATAGACGCTGACGCCTTTGGCCCGCGCTGCATCGCACAGCTTGCGCGTATTGGCGAGCAAGGCCGGCGCGACCGATGGAAAGAGTCCGAGAATGTCGGTCTGATAATGCATGACGACAAGCGCGGTTTGCGCCGGCACGATTGCCGGAATCTGCGAACTCATCAGCTCTACTGACGCACTGCTGATTCCGTCATCTACGCTGCTGCGGGGATTCGAGCTGGTTGCCATTGCGCTATTCAATGCATTTTCCGGATTCATGATTGGCGCCGCCTATTAGCCGTTCTCAATGCCAGTGCCTCCATTTACAGTCTCCTTTATATCGTTCATCAAGCCCGTTGACCAGTGACTCCTGTCTGTCGGATTGCGCCGCGCATCCGTGGATCAGTAGGTCTGATCGGCCACAACGCGAGCCACCGTCTCCAGTGACTGCTTTAACGTGGACAGACTGACGGAGCCGAGCGCCAGCCGGATGGCATGAGGCACATGCGCGGATGTCGCGAACGGGTGCGCTGTCGACACGGAAATATGTTCGCGCATCAACGCCATCGCGATCGCGTCGGCCCGAACCTCCTGGGGCAGAGGAAGCCATGTGAAGTACGAAGCGGGATGGCTGATCCGTTTCAGCCCACGCAGGACTTCAGCGGCAACGCTCTGGCGCAGCGTGGCATCCCTGCGTTTGTCGGCTTCAAGCCTGGCCACGGTGCCGTCCTCGATCCAGCCGCAGGCGATAGCCGTCATGGTCGCCGGGGTGTTCCAGGTGGTTGCCCGGATGGCCCGCTCGAGCCTCGGAACCCATTCGCGCGGCGCACAGACGAAGCCGACGCGCAGCCCGGTCGCGACACTCTTCGACAAGCTCGACACATAGACCGTTGTCTCCGGAGCAAGTGCTGCCAAAGGCGGTGGGGCGCCTTCCGCCAGGAACGCGTAGGCTGCGTCCTCGATGAGCATCAGTCCATGATGCCTCGCGATGGCGACCAGCTCCCGGCGTCGCTTCGCGCTCATCACCCAGCCGAGCGGGTTATGGAGCGTCGGCATCGTGTACACGGCGCGTACTCGCCGTCGCTTGCATAGGGCAGCCAATGCATCCAGATCCGGGCCGTTCCCAGCCGCAGGGATTGGGGCGAGCTCCAGCCGGTTGACCTCGGCGGCGAGCTTGAATCCCGGGTACGTCAAGGCGTCTACGGCCACCACGTCGCCGGGCTCGAGCAGGGCCATGGCGATTGTTGTCAGCCCGTGCTGCGCGCCGCTCACGAGCAAGACGGTTTCAGCCGATACCGCCAGCCCCCGGCTGGTCAGATGGCGCGCCACAGTCGCCCGCTCGTGCTCGCGCCCGCCGTGCGGCTGGTATCGAAGCAGCGCCTCCAGGTCGCCTGCGGCGGCGAGTTGGCGCAGCGCCGCGCGCAGAAGGTCCCCCTGATCCGGCAACGAGGGATTGTTGAAACTCAGATCTACCGTGTCAGCGCTCCAGGCTTGCAGATCGACGCCCTGACCACGAGGGAGCGCCTCCTTGACGAACGTGCCGCGACCCGTTTCGCCGCTCACCAGGCCCATCGCCTGCAGCTCGGCGTAGACGCGCGTGGCCGTGACCAGCGCCAGTCCTTCGCGAGCCGCGAGATCGCGGTGCGTTGGCAGCCGCGTGCCGGGACGCAGCCGTCCCGCGCGGATATCGGCTGCGAGACGGTCGACCAGTTGCTTGTAACGGGGCTGAGGCATGCCTGAGCGTATCCATGACAATTATTTGAATGTATTGATTATCGGTTCTACGATGGCGCAATACAACGTCTCCACTCGTACGAGGCCCCCATGCACATCGCTATCCTGACCTTTGAAGGTTTCAACGAACTCGACTCGCTGATCGCGCTCGGCATTCTCAACCGGGTCAAGCGGCCGGGCTGGCGCGTTTCGATCGCCAGTCCGACGGACAAGGTGCGTTCGATGAACGGTGTGGTGATCGAGGCGCAAGCGTCGCTGAAGGATGCGTGCGACGCGGACGCTGTGCTGGTGGGGAGTGGGAGGCTGACCCGCGACGTCGTGGCTGATGCCGCGTTGATGTCGCAAATGAAGTTCGACCCGACGCGCCAGTTGCTGGGCGCGCAATGCTCGGGAACGTTGATACTTGCCAGGCTGGGCCTGCTGGACGACGTTCCGGCCTGTACGGACCTGACCACCAGACCTTGGGTCGAGGAGGCGGGTGTGGCTGTGCTCAATCAGCCGTTCGTGGCGAAGGGAAACGTCGCGACTGCCGGCGGCTGCCTGGCGTCGCAGTATCTGGCCGCCTGGTTCATCGCGCGCCTGGAAGGTGTCGAGGCTGCACGTAGCGCGATTCACTATGTGGCGCCAGTGGGGGAGAAGGAGGTCTACGTGACGCGCGCGATGGAGAATATTTTCCCGTTCCTCTAATGCGTTTGTCCTTCCTGATGGCGTCATCAGGAAGGACAAAAGGCCGGCCGTACTTTCGTGACCTTAAGCCGTAGTCGACACCAGGCTCCCAACCGTTTGCATATGCGAATGTCCCTTGAG
>DASVNP010000378.1:0-14183 GCA_036383775.1 Paraburkholderia sp.
ATGTCATCGGAGGCCTGACGCCGCTCGCGCGTGCCGAGATCCCCGCCCTGTTCGATCGATTCGATCAGGTCTGGCACTGGTAATGGGATAACGCATTCGGCCGGCGGTGGTGAATCGTTGCCGTCGGCTGGCAACCGTTGCTGGGGCTATGAGCGGGGGGCTTGCTTGCTTCCGGGTAATGCCCTATCTTCGCCCGCACTTCGGGAGAGGCGACATCCTTGCCGATCGCCGTAGTGTCCTTCTGGCCGATCAGCAATAGCGTCGGCATGCTCAACTGCCCCAGTTCGTACAACACCGGCTGCGTGTAAATCATGTCGTCCAGCAGCGCGGAGTTCCACGCGACAATCTGCTTGCCCGGACCGCGGTACATCCCCGCCAGCATCTGCACCCACGGTTCATAGTCCGCACGCCACTGCCCCACGTAATAGTTCGTCTGCTCATAGTTGCGGATGCTGTCGGCGGTTGTCTTCAGTTCACGCTCGTACCATTGGTCCACGGAAAGCGACGGCACGCCCTTCGCCTTCCAATCCTCGAGACCAATCGGATTGACCAGCACCAGTTGCTGCGTCTCGTGCGGATACATCAGCCCGTAGCGAATCGCCAGCATGCCGCCGGTCGAATGGCCGATCACGGTGGCGTCATTCACACCGAGCGATTGCAGCAATGCATGTGTGTTGCGGGCGAGCTGCTGAAAGCTGTACTGATAGTGCTCCGGCTTGCTCGATTTGCAGAAGCCGATCTGGTCCGGCGCGATCACGCGATAGCCGGCATCGCTCAGCCGATGAATGGTCTCGCCCCAGGTCGCCGCACAAAAATTCTTGCCGTGCAGCAATACGGCCGTGCGGCCGTTCGGATGGGCCGGTTCGACATCCATGTACGCCATGTGCAGAGCCACGCCTTGCGACGTGAAATCGTATTGCTCGACCGGCGCCGGATAGTCGAAGCCTTGCAATTCCGGGCCGTAAGCCGGGCCGCCATCGCCTGCGGCGACCAGACTGGCCCCGCTCGCGGTGGCTGCGCTGGCCGGCGCAGCGGCCGAAGCGGCTGAAGCGGTCAAAGAGGTCAAAGCGGCACACGCGAACGCCACGGCAAGCGCGCAAACGCTCAATCGGGCGCGCCGGGAATAGCTGCGAAAGCTCATCGATATTGTCCGCAAAGTGTCAGCACGGGCAGCCGGCAAGGCGAGCGCACCGGCATCCATTCGGCTGCTCGCCCCTCAGGCCAAGAGTGGGCGATTCTACGGCGCGCCGCCCGGCTCCGCTGCGAATCACGCACGCCGCACGCCGCATGCCCCAAATGGGCCAGGGTGGCATGCATATTGCGCATTTCACCTCGCGCTCTATGTGTCGTGGCGCACGGAGCGCCGCCGCGCAAGGGTCGATTGTGCGCAAGACGGCAGTTCTCGCTGCGTTCGCACATTTCGCACACTACGCGTGCGCGGCAATTCGGTGCTAGAACTAGCAGACGGCCGCGCGAAGACGGCGCCGCCTGGCAGCACGAATCATCACCGGAGAGCAAGCAACCCAACCATCCAGAGCACACCAATTAGCATCGGATAAAGGAGACAGACATGGACACTCCGGCACGCCTGAACGACCTGCAACGCACCACCCTCGCCATCGTCCTTGCGGGCGGACGGGGCACGCGGCTCGGGCCGCTGACCAACAAACGCGTCAAGCCGGCGGTGCACTTCGGCGGCAAATACCGGATCATCGACTTCGCGCTGTCCAACTGTCTGAACTCCGGCATCCGCCGCATCGCGGTCGTCACGCAGTACAAGGCGCATTCGCTATTGCGCCATCTGCAGCGCGGCTGGAGTTTCCTGCGCGGCGAATTCGGCGAATTCATCGACCTGTGGCCCGCGCAGCAGCGCGTGGAAGGCGCGCACTGGTATCGCGGCACCGCCGACGCGGTGTTCCAGAACCTCGACATCATCCGCTCGATCCGGCCGAAATACGTGGTTGTGCTGGCGGGCGACCACATCTACAAGATGGACTACACGCGCATGATCGCCGACCACGCGGACAGCGGCGCGGATTGCACGGTCGGCTGTATCGAGGTGCCGCGCATGGACGCCGTGGCGTTCGGCGTGATGGCCGTGGACGAGAACCGCCGCGTGACCGGCTTCGTCGAAAAACCCGCCGATCCGCCCGCCATGCCCGGCCGGCCCGATACGGCGCTCGCCAGCATGGGCATCTACGTATTCAACTCGGATTACCTGTACAAGCTGCTCGAAGAAAACATCTCCACCGTCGACACCGATCACGACTTCGGCAAAGACATCCTGCCGCGCGTCGTCACCCAGGGCGTGGCGATCGCGCATCCGTTCAGCATGTCGTGCGTGTCGTCTGACCCGAAGGTGGAGCCGTACTGGCGTGACGTCGGCACGATCGACGCCTACTGGGCCGCCAATCTCGACCTCGCCTCCACGATTCCGACACTCGATCTGTACGACCAGAGCTGGCCGATCTGGACGTATCAGGAACAGTTGCCGCCCGCCAAGTTCGTGCGCGACATGAAAGGCTTGCAAGGCTCGGGCAACAATCTGATCGTCTGCGGCGGCTGCGTGATTTCGGGTTCGCAGATTTCGCGCTCGGTGCTCTCGTCGAACGTGAAAGTGAGTTCGTTCTGTAACATCAATGAGGCAGTCTTGTTGCCGCAGGTCACCGTCGGCGCGAGCTGCCGGCTGCAGAAAGTGGTGATAGACCGCGGCTGCGCGATTCCGGACGGCACGGTGATCGGCGAAGATCCGGTGCGCGATGCCGAGCGCTTCTACCGCACCGAAGACGGCGTCGTGCTGGTCACGCCGGAAGCGTTGCGCAACAAGGTGTAAAAGCCGCGGCCCCAACCGAACTACCCGTACTTACAGGACAGAGAAGCCAGCCTATGACGATTCGCGCCCTGCACGTCGCAAGCGAGCTGTATCCCCTCCTCAAAACAGGCGGTCTTGCCGACGTCGCGGGTGCGTTGCCGCCCGCGCTGATCGAGCGTGGCGCCGATGTACGCGTGCTGCTGCCAGGCTTCCCGGCCGTGGCCGCCGGTTTGACCGACGTGCGCCCGGTCGCGCAACTCGGGCGCCGTTTCGACGCGCCGGGTGTGGCGCTCGAACAGGGCACGTTGCCATCGAACGGGCTGATCGTTTACATGATCCGCGCGGGCACGCTGTACGACCGGCCCGGCAACCCGTATCTGAACGAAGAGCACGTGCCGTACGGGGACAATGCGCAGCGTTTCGCGCTGCTCGGCTGGGTCGCCGCGCAACTGGCGCAGCACCTCGACCCGGCGTGGGCGCCGCAGATCATCCATGCGCACGACTGGCACGCGGGACTCGCGCCCGCCTATCTGAAAGCGGCTGAGCGGCAGCACGGCCGCCCCCTTGCGCGCAGCGTCTTCACGGTGCACAACCTCGCGTATCAAGGGGTGTTTCCGGCGCATCAGTTCAGTCAGCTCGCGCTGCCGGACGATTTTTTCAGCATGCGCGGCATCGAGTTCTACGGTCAATTGTCGTTTCTCAAGGCCGGCCTTTACTACAGCGACCGCATCACCACCGTCAGCCCGACCTATGCACGCGAAATCCAGACGCTCGCCCAGGGCGGCGGCCTCGACGGACTGCTGCGGCATCGCTCGCACGATCTGAGCGGGATTCTGAACGGGGTCGACTACACGGTCTGGAATCCGGCGAGCGACGCGCTGATCGCGCACCACTACAGCGTCGCCAAACTCGGCGGCAAATCGACGTGCAAGGATGCACTGCAAAAACGCTTCGGCCTCGCGCAAAGAAGCGATGCGCTGCTGTTCGGCGTGGTCAGCCGCCTGACCGAACAGAAAGGCCTGGATCTGCTGCTCGAGATGGTGCCCGAGATTGTCAAACGCGGTGGACAACTGATCGTGTTCGGCACCGGCGATCCGGCGCTGGAGAACGGTTTGACACGCGTCGCGCAGGCGCATCCGGAATCGGTAGCGGTGGAGCTCGGCTTCGACGAAACGCTCGCGCACATGATCGTCGCGGGCAGCGACGTGATCGCGGTGCCGTCGCGCTTCGAGCCGTGCGGTCTGACGCAGCTGTATGCACTCGCTTACGGGTCGCTGCCTCTCGTGCATTACGTGGGCGGCCTCGCGGATACCGTGGTGGATGCATCGCTCGAAAATCTCGCCGACGACCTGGCCACCGGCTTCGTGTTCGACCGCTTCGAGCCGCAAGGTCTTGGCGCCGCGATCCGGCGCGCCTTCGCTCTCTATGGGCGCCATACCGAATGGAAAGCGGCGCAGCGCCGGGCGATGCAGCAGGATTTCGGCTGGGGTGCATCGGCCGAACGCTATCTGGCGTTGTATCGCGAGCTCGCCTGAACCCGCACGGCACGCATTACCGAGCCTGCGCGCACCGCTCTTGTGCGCGCAGGCTTCCAGTCCGCTTACAGCGGCCCTGCGTTTGATGGCGTTTGATGGTTCGGCGCAACATCGACGCAACAACACGGGGCCGGATCAACTCGTGCGCAGCAAACTCATGTATTGTTTCCTGACGATGCATAGCGTGCCGTTTTCCAGCACCATCTGAAGCAGTCCTGCCGTTCGAGTCGGCCGCGGCGCCTGCCGGATCGCTGCCGAGGCGCACCCTTCCCGTTCTCACCAATCGCGCATCACCGTTTGCGCGGGCCATACCATGACGAAAAGCGTTCTGAGCATTCAGTCACATGTCGTTTTCGGACACGCCGGCAACAGCGCGGCCGAGTTTCCGATGCGCCGGCTCGGCGTCAACGTGTGGCCGCTCAACACGGTGCAGTTCTCGAATCACACGCAATACGGCCACTGGACCGGCAGCGCGGTCGACGCCGCGCAACTCGAAGATCTGGTCGATGGCATCGGCGCGATCGGCATGCTGCCGCGCTGCGATGCCGTGCTCTCCGGCTACCTGGGCACGCCGGAGCAAGCCGCGGCGGTGCTGGAAATCGTCAAGTCGGTGAAGGCCGCCAATCCGCGCGCGTGGTATTTCTGCGACCCGGTCATGGGGGCCGCGAGCGGCTGCAAGGTCGAGCCGGGCATTCAGGAATTCCTCGTGCGCACCATGCCCGAGGCGGCCGACGCCATGGCGCCGAACCACACGGAATTGCAGCGCCTCGTGGGCCGCGAGATCGACACGCTGGAAGAAGCCGTGGAGGCGTGCCGCGAACTCATCGCGCGCGGGCCGAAGCTCGTGCTGGTCAAGCATCTGCTCGATCGCAACAGCCCCGCCGACCGCTTCAACATGCTGGTCGTCACCGAACGCGAGGCATGGATGGGGCAGCGCCCGCTCTACCCGTTCGCGCGGCAGCCGGTGGGCGTGGGCGATCTGACGAGCGCGGTGTTCGTCGCGCGCACGCTGCTGGGCGATTCGATTCGCGCGGCCTTCGAGCACACGCTCGCCGCCGTGAACGCGGTGGTCAAGACGACCTGGCAAGCCGGACGCTATGAGCTCGAACTGGTGGCCGCACAGAGCGAAATCGCGCAGCCGCGCGAGTGGTTCGACGCGTGGGTCGCGGACTCGGCCTAAGGACTCTGCTTCTGCCCTGCCTTGAAGCCTGCCTCATGGTGTGCCTCGCGCCCTGTTCCATAGCCTGCCTCATGGTGTGCCTCGCGCCCTGTTCCATAGCCTGCTTCGTGGCATCCGCTACTGGCTTGCCTGCCCAGCCACCGGTTGGGTGGCCACTTTCGCCGCATCAGCCGCGCGCTGCGCGTGCAGCGCCGCGACCTTCTGACCGGCATCCACCGCCGACTGCGGATAGCCCGCTTCGCTGAAGTCGTAGCCGACTGCCTTATAGTCGTTGAATTCGGCACGCACTTGCGCACGCGTCACTTCCGCCGCGTTCGCGGACATTGCGGTCAGAGCGGCCAGCACGCCGGCGCACAACGGTACCCAAACTGCCTTCATCATGATTCTCCGTTTGACTCGACCAGAACGGTCACTTGCAGTCTAACGAGCAAGGCGCGCCAGATAATCCCCCGCGCCAACAAGGCAGTGTTGTGGGCGTTGCAATGAATCTTCCCGCTCCACAACGAGTCACGCGATTCGTACAGCGGCGCCGCGACTGTCAGCCGGCCGTCCTATAATGCGTGCCTCGTGGACGGGGCCGCCGCCCGTCCACATGACATTTTTCAGGCATCCGGCATTCAGCATTCAGCAGACGAGGCATCGATGGACGGTCATATCCGCAGTGAGCGGGAAGAATACTTTGAGGAGTTGTGC
This sequence comes from Paraburkholderia sp., assembly GCA_036383775.1. Lineage (GTDB taxonomy): Bacteria > Pseudomonadota > Gammaproteobacteria > Burkholderiales > Burkholderiaceae > Paraburkholderia. Next base: position 6,221 of record DASVNP010000378.1, read on the forward strand.
ATCAGCGTCGACGCCGACGAAACGCACGAACAGGAAGCGATCGAGTTCTTCGAGAACCAGTTCGATCAGCCCGATTTCGATCCCGCGCAGTGGCTCGATATTGCGCTGTACTACTCGCCGGCCGTGGCGCGCGGCATCATCGAAATGGTCACGCCGGATGACCGCGCGCGCAGCAACATCGCCGAAGTGATCGCTGACAACCTCGACATCTCGTATGGCGAGGACGAATGCCAGCAGTTCGCCGAGACCATCGAGTTCGCGCTGAACAACGGCGTGCCGGTCGATCTCGACCTCGTGCTCGACGGCTGCCAGCGCGCCATCGACGACCTCGACACATGGGCCGACGAGGACACCAAGGCGCCGCTCTTGCGTCTGCGCGAAGAGTTGCTGCGCCAGCAGGGCGAACGTTGAGCACTCGCCGCTAGCTTCAAAGCAGGTTTTGCTGCGTCGCATGCGCGCGGGTCTTAGCCCGCTGCAGCGCCGCCGCACCCGCGGTAACACGGCCGGCGCGCTCGCGTCGGTTTCTTAAGCATGTGCGGCAATCCGCATCCGCGCGCCGCCATCGACACGCCGCCACACCATGCGCTGCGCGGGCTATGCCGAAATGCTCATTCAAAGTGCCTTGAACTGCCAAGACGGCGGCAAATTGGCTTTCTATATTCGCGCCAGATCTACCGGCGTGTGAACCCGGCTGTACGTCCCTCAAAGGTCAAGGGGACTGCCTTCAGGCGTTTTCCCGCATTGTTTATGGTGACCGATCATCCGTAGTCTTCGGATGCGCGCCATGCGAAGTTCATGGCCGCGCACCGAACCAGCGTTACTGCTTTGCCGCTTTCACACCCTGAACTGTCGAAGAAGGAGAGAGAGACCATGAGTCTTCGCAACACGCTGAAACCGCTTGCCCTTGTCGTTAGTGCCATGTTTGCCGTCGCTCCGGCGGCCAGTTTCGCCGACGACCAACCGGTGAAGATCGGTTTTGCCGCGCCGATGACGGGCGCCAATGCCGGTTACGGCAAGGACCTGGAGAACGGCGTCCGTCTCGCGATTGAGGAAGCCAATACGCAGAAGATAAAGATCGGCGGCAAGGTGGCGCAATTCCAGCTCGTTTCCGAAGACGACCAGGCCGACCCGCGCATCGGCGTGCAGGCCGCGCAGAAGCTGGTCGACTCGGGCGTGTCGGGCATCGTCGGCCACTTCAATTCGGGCACCACGATTCCCGCCTCGCAGGTGTACGAGCAGGCCGGCATTCCGGTGATCGACCCGGCCGCGACCAATCCGATCATCACCGGACGCGGCTTTGCAAACACCTTCATGGTGATCTCCACCGACGCGCAGAACGCCGGCAACGCGGGCGTCTACGCGGTGGAAGTGACCAAGGCCAAACGCATCGCGATCATCGACGACCGGACGGCGTTCGGCCAAGGCGAGGCCGACGAGTTCGAGAAAGCGGTGAAGGCGCATGGCGGCACGATCGTGACCCGCGAGTACACCGACAACAAGGCGGTCGATTTCAGCACGCAGATCACCAAGATCAAGTCGACCAACGCCGATCTGGTGTTCTTCGGCGGCCTGGACACGCAAGCGGCCGGCTTCGCCAAGCGGATGAAGCAACTGGGTCTGAGCGCCCAGCTGGTGGGCGGTGGCGGCGTGATGGACCAGGACTTCATCAAGCTCGCCGGCGATTCGTCGGAAGGCGTGATGGCCTGGGAATACGGCCGGCCGCTGGCGCAGTTGCCGGGCGGGAAGGACTTTTCCGCGAAGTTCAAGAAGCGCTTCGGAGCGGACATCCTGTCTTACGCGCCGTTCGGCTATGACGGGGCGTGGGCCGTGATCAAGGCGATGCAGAAGGCCGACTCCAGTTCGCCGGCCACGTATCGCCCCGTGCTCAAGTCGATTGATTTCGAAGGCGTGACCGGGAAGATTTCCTTCGACAGCACCGGCGCGCTGAAGAGCGGCGCATCGACGCTTTATCAGGTCAAGAATGGAGCGTGGGTGCCTATCGTGACCAAGAGCGGAAGTTAACAACTAAGTCGGGTCTCACCCGGCGCGGGCGCATTAGGGCGCATCCGCGCCGGGGCAAGCATATCTGTCGCGCGAGATCGCGCCACGCCGAGGAGTCACCCATGCCGCTCGCCTCTGCCACTGCTCGCCTTGCGGCCGACGCGCTCAACTATGTCGTTGCCATCGAGGCTGGTCGCCACGCGCTGACGGGCGACGAGGGCCCGCGCGAAGGCGGCGAGGATCGCGGCCCCGCGCCATTCGCGTTCGTGCTGTCCGGGCTTGCAGCGTGCACAGCCGCCACGCTGCGCATGTACATGCAGCGCAAGACGTGGCCGGCCGCAACGATCGCCGTTGAGGTCAGCCTGCATGCCGATCGCGACGGGACCCAGTACATCCGCCGCGGCGTGGCGGTCGACGGACCACTTGAAGAGGCGCAACGCGCGCGCCTTACCGAAATCTGCGAAAAGACCCCCGTCACGCTCTTCATCAAGCGGGGCACGCGCATCGACACGACGCTGCGCATTGCATGACGCAAGCGTCACTCGTCTTTCTGTATGTGTTCGGCGAGATAGTCGATCAGCAGACGCACGGCGGGCAATAGACCCCTGCGTGACGGAAAGACGGCATGAACCAGGCCCCCTTTGGGTTGCCAGCCCGGCATCACGTCGACCAGCGTCCCTTTTGCCAGCGCATCCTCGACGACCATGTACGGCAACTGCACGACGCCCACGCCTTTCATGCCGGCGTGCCGAAGCGCGGTCATGTCGTCGGTGATGTAGCGCGGCGCATGACTCACGCGCGCTTCTGTTCCGTCCGGGCCGACGAGGGCCCACGCATGATCGCGCTGCGGACCCCAATCGAGGCTCGGCATGCCCACCAGATCCGCCGGATGCGCGATTTGCCCGTGCCGCTCCACGAACTCCGGCGCGGCAACCAGACGCTGCGGACTCCCAGACAGCACACGCATGACGAGGCCGCTATCTTCGAGCGGCGGGAAGCGAACTCGCAGCGCGAGATCGAGACCTTCGCCAAGCACGTCGACCCGACGATTCGTTGCGTCGAGAAGGATCTGCACCTTCGGGTATTGCGTCATGAAGTCCGCGACCAGATTGCCGATGCGGTACGCCAGTAGCGTCGTGGGGCAACTCATCCGCACCACGCCTTGAGGCTCGGAGAGCCTGCGCTCCATCACCTCGCGGGCGGCATCGGCTTCCACGAGCACCGCGACACAGCGCTCGTAGAACTCCCGTCCCGTCTCCGTCATCGAGAAATGTCGCGTGGACCGGTTGAGCAGACGAACGCCATATCTCGCTTCGAGTTCCGCGATGCGCCGGCTCAGTTTGGACTTGGGCATGTTGAGCGCCCGCCCCGCCTGCGTGAAGCCGTGGTTGTCGACCACTTTCACGAAATAGTAGATGTCGTTCAGGTCGTCCATGACTGTTCCTTCGGCAGAACAATAGAGGCATCTTAGAGCATTGAAGCGCGCGCGGGATCGTCATTGTTCCGCTCATAGAACACAGTCGGCATTTTTCTGGGACTGGAGGCCGGTTCGTCAACCGCATAGCATTGTCCTTGCCTGCAGATCGGATGCATCACGCTTCGATCACCGGGATCCCGTTCCACTTACCGTAGTGTTTTGGAGGCGAACATGGCCAGCGAACCCATTCGCGACCCCGCGAAAGATCATCTTCTGACGCCGCAGAATGCGGCATTCATCGTCATTGATTACCAGCCGGTCCAGGTGAATTCCATCGCATCGATGGATCGTCAGCTGCTGATCAACAACATCGTCGGCGCCGCAAAGGCGGCAATTACATACAAGCTGCCGATCGTTCATTCGACGGTCAATGTGAAGACCGGTCTCAACAAGCCGCCCATCCCGCAACTGCGCGCCGCGCTTGGCGACTATCCGACTTACGATCGCACCAGCATCAACTCGTGGGAAGACATCGAATTCCGCAAGGCCGTCGAAGCAACCGGTCGCAAGAAGTTGATCATGACGGCGCTCTGGACGGAAGCCTGCCTGACGTTCCCCGCGCTCGATGCGCTGGCGGCGGGCTACGAGGTCTATGTGGTCGTCGATGCTGTCGGCGGCACGTCCGTCGCGGCGCACGAGGCCGCGTTGCGCCGTATCGAACAGGCGGGCGGCAAGATGATCAGTGTCGCCCAGCTGTTCTGCGAGCTGCAACGCGATTGGGCACGCAGCGAAACCGTACCCGCGTTCATCGATCTGTTCATCCAAACGGGCGGCACGGCCGGCATCCAGTTCTCGTACGACAAGGACTGACGAGTCGAGCGCGCGGCCGGTTGTTGCATCCCGTCCGCGCGCATCCGCACGAAGGAAGCGATCCTCATGAAAAAATCGGCCGCGGGAGCCGGCAACCGTTCGCAGACGCTCGCACGCATCGGCTTGCAGGCGAAGTTCTGACAATGGTGCGGCGCGCGTCGACCGTTTCATCGTTCTATCAGTGAGACACAGAAGGCAGCGCTCGGCCTCTACCGCCGTCATTGTTCCGTGACTAGTCTGTATCCATGCAAACGAGGCCGCTGGCCTTTCAACAGGACTATCGACAATGAAGAAGATTCTAGGCACTTACGGTAACTCCAACTCACATTGGGTCGGCGACGGATTTCCGGCACGCACGCTGTTCTCGCATCACACGATGGGCCGCCACCTGAGCCCGTTCCTGATGCTCGACTACGCGGGCCCGAAGCACTTTGCACCGACGGCGCGACGTCAGGGTGTCGGACAGCACCCGCACCGTGGCTTCGAAACCGTCACCATCGTGTATCAAGGCGAACTGGAGCACCTCGATTCGACGGGCAGCGGCGGCAAGATCGGCCCCGGCGACGTGCAGTGGATGACGGCGGGCGCGGGAATCCTGCATGAGGAATTCCATTCGCGCGCGTTCGCGAAGACAGGCGGGACGCTTGAGATGGTCCAGCTTTGGGTCAATCTTCCCGCGAAAGACAAGATGGCCGCACCTGGCTATCAGAGCATCGTGGCGAGCGAGATTCCGTCCGTCGAACTGCCGGAAGGCGCCGGACATGTGCGGGTAATCGCCGGCAACTACGAGGGCAACGCCGGACCGGCGCACACCTTCACGCCGATGGACGTCTGGGATGTGCGGCTCAACGCAGGACGTGGTGCAACGCTGACGCTGCCAGCGAGCAGGACGCTCGCGCTCGTCGTGCTGCGCGGCCAGGTGCGGGTCAACGGCGATGAGCGGGTCGTCAGCGATGCGCAACTGGTTCTGCTCGAGCAGGAAGGCACCGACGTCAAGCTCGATGCCACCAGCGATGCAACCGTGCTGGTGTTGAGCGGCGAGCCGATCGACGAACCCGTTGCCGCGTATGGTCCCTTTGTGATGAACACGACCGAAGAGATTCGCGAAGCCGTAGAGGATTTCAACGGTGGGCGTTTTGGATCGATGGCTGCGACGAACCAGCGGACCATGGCGCACTAAGCGTTGCCAAAGTATCGCCCCATTCCGGGCACTGAGGCTGGCGTCGGGCGAGGAGCGCCCGACCCTGCTTACGCTCCGACACGTTCCCGACCGCATGATGAACCTTCGGGGCTCAGATGACTGCCTGGCTCTGGTCAGCGTTGAGTGTCAATGGCTTCAACCGTCTTGCGGACTCCTGGAGGCCAAGAGCTGTGGCGCGCACAGGAGCAAGCCCGCCTACGGTTTCACATTCCCCGCCTTGACCACCAGCTCCGCATCGAGATCCCGTTCGATCCGCACGAGGTCGTCCTTCATATCGGCGAATTCAGCCGCGGAACACATCTGATGCCCGAAGGCGGCGCGCAACTGCCGCCTGACCTGCAGCACGCGCGCCGCCGGATCGAACACGTATCGGGAAGAGAACGTCAGATACCGGTCCTGCACCGACGTATCGGCCGGCATATCGGTCACACGCACAAAGCGTGGCAACGTCATTTCCAGCGTCTCGTCGAACGTTCCGCCGATGCACGCCCAAGGCTGCGTTCTGGCCGGCTCCGCGAGCCATCCCTGCACCTGCGAGGCCATGCCGCCGGACAAGCTCGTCAGCGCCGGCACGGCCGTGGTCCCCTCGGTCCAGACGAAGTGTTCCACCTTGCCTTGCATCGACGTGCCAAACGGCCCCTCCGTGGCAGTCAGATCCGCTGTGCGCAATTGCGCGGTGCCGTGCAGCCCGCTCAGCAGAAGGCGGTTCGCGGCAATCTGCTGGGTGAGTTGCCGCGTCGACCGCCGGAACGTATTGCGTTCGAGTTCGGCGGTAAAGCCCGTGTCTTCGGCACGGTATGCATAGCTCGCGGTGCCGTTTTCATCGATGTCGATCTGCAGACGTGCGCCGCGTTCGCGCAACTGCGTGGCCTGCGTGCGTGCGAGCACGCCCTCGCCGACCAGCAGCGCCGGCCGGTCCATCACGCCCGTCGGCAGATAGCCGAAGCCGGTGCCGCCCGCCGTGGTATCCGCGTACAGCGACAACTCAGGAATCCATATAATTGCATGATTGATAGCGCTAACGCCGTAGCCGGGCACCTTCGGCAAACTGTAGTACGGGCCGAGATTGAGCAGCACCGCCTCGCTGCGAATGCCCACTGCGGCCAGCAACGCGCCATACAACGCGACGTGATCCTTGCAATCGCCATAGCGGTTGTGCAGGATGTCGATCGCCTTGTGCGGGATCGCCGCGGTTTCGCCTAGAAACAGCGCTACGTAGCGAATATTGAAGCGCATCCAGTCGTACAGCCGTTGGGCTTTTTCACGCGGATCGGCGGTATCGGCCGTCAGAGATCGCGCGAGTTGATCGATCGCGGGATCGTCCGTCGTCGGATCTGCCGCGGCCTCGCGATAGCGCGCGGCGAAGCTCGCGAAGTCCGGCACCGTCGACACCATCAGGCGGTCGCCCCAGTTCGCGTAGCCGACCGCGCCCGCTTCGAGCGGCGCATACGGTCCGTGCCGGTAGTCGAACTCATAGCGGGTGCGGCCGTTTTCCGTGACCGGCGGCAGCGCGTCGTAGCCGCGCGCGTCGGCATGCAGCGGCACGTCGGCGGGCAGATCGAAGATCAGGCGTTGCTGTTCGATGGGATCGCGCGCCGGTTCGACCAGATACGCGAAGGTGCCGGCCTGCAAGGGCTTCGTGCGGGTCTTGCGAAACGCCAGATGCACACGGGAGCCGGGCTCCACGCCAGGAAAGATCACCGTGCGCAATACGCCGTCGTTGAAATTCGGCGCGCCGGCCGAGCGCGGCTCCTGCACGTCGCGGATCGCCTCGGGCCCAACCGGATGCGCGAGGCCATTCGGGTCGATGGTTTCCGCGGCCAGCAACTGCACCTGCTCGATGTCCTTGTTGAACCACACGTAGCGCTGCGCGATCGTGTCGACGCCGCTCGTCGTATTGGCGCGCACGACGGTGTCGTCGTGCTCCTCGACGGAGCCGTCTTTCTGGATCGTGAAGAGATGGACATCGCGCTCGATGGTGAAGGGCGCGCGATCGTCATCGGATGCGGTGAGCGCGTTGTCGTCGGCCCATGCTGCGGCCGCCGCGCACGCGCCCAGCAGCACCCCAATGGCGCGCCTGAGTGCGAACGCCGCGCCCCGCGTCATGCGCGACGCGCCCTGCCCCATGCGCGCCAGACACGCGGGCTCGCGGCGAACTCGGCGCGAAACGCGTGATTGAAATTCGACAGGTCGTTGAAGCCGCAATCGAAAGCGATGTCGACGATCTTCGCGCCGTCGTCCTGAAGACGCTGCGCCGCCGCGCGCAAACGCGCGCGCAGCAGGTACTGATGCGGCGTCACGCCGGTGACGCGCTGGAACGTGCGCAGGAAGTAGAACTCGCTCAAGCCCGCCGCGGCAGCCAGGCTTGCGAGCGTATGCGGCGCGCCGGGCGTGTCGTCGATCAAACTGACCGTTTGCGCGACGCGCGACCACGCGGCCGCGCTGGCGGGCGCTGCAGCGCGCAGCGGCGCACC
>DASVNP010000379.1:0-4631 GCA_036383775.1 Paraburkholderia sp.
TGAGTGAGAGCCTTGCGCGGGTCGCCGCGATCGAGGCTGAACTCAATGAGGCACGCACTGCACTCGCAGCCGAGCGCCAGACAAGCGTAGCGCGGAGCGAGGAAGCGTCGGGTCAACTTAACGAACTGCAACGCGTCGCCCGGGAACTCGAGGAAGCGCGAATCGCGCTCGAAGCAGAGCGGCGGACAAACGCCGAGCGGAGCGGGGCGGCGTCGATTCAACACGACGAACTCCAACGCGTCACCCGGGAACTGGAGGCGGCGCGGGAGCAGGTCAGCGCCGTGACCGAGGCGAAAGCGGCTGCGATGGCTGAACTGGCCCAGGTTTCGCAGGATGCGTCTAGCGTGAAGGAGCGGGCAGAGGCCGCCGAACAGCATGCGGCGACATTGGCGCAGCGCCTTGGAGAAGCCGAGAAGGCGCGCGCCGAAGAAGCGCGACGCAGCCATCAACTTGCCCTTCAAGCGGGCGACTCTGCGAAGGCGGAAGAAGTCGCTGAGTTACAACGGCAGATATCGGCTCAGGCCAAAGCGCATGAGAAGGCTTTTAACGAACTGCGTACGATTGCTGAGCAGTGGGTGGAGCATGCCAAAGACCTGAAGGACCGACTCGCTTCCGCAAACGAAAAGCTTTTGTTCATCGACTCGCGCAGCACAGGAGAAGTGGCGCTTATCCGAAAGCTCTCATCTGAACTCGAACGGCTTAAGCCCGATAGTGAGTTGGTATCCCGGGACACGCAGCAAAAGCTGATCGGGGCGACGATGACCGAGCGGCTTTCGCAGAAGGGTTATCGGTATGACCCAACGACGGCGGTTATGTCGAAAGTGGAGCGTTGATTTACGCGTGTTTCAGGTTTAAGGGGCAACGGCGTCACTACGCTGAGCGGAGGCGGTGCATTGACCGCCTCCGCTCAAGCATCAATTTTCTTTCACGTTCTTTGCGGCCCCGCAGTCGGCGATACCAGCGTGCTATGGTCTGTCCGGAATTGAGAAACGGGCATTCAAGACTGACGGACGCGGAGAATGGAACGGTTCTTTATGCGGCGCGGCAGCGCCGTGATTATGTTGCTATATCACCGCCGTGGCTGGCAGGGAAAGATTGCGACTGCCGCGAGCGACAACGTCGAAAGGGAAATGCTCGAAATCGAATGGATAGACCGGCTGGTGCTCGACGTCCGCGCCGGCCGGATTCGTACATTCGAGCTGACCGATCCAAAAGCCGTTGAAGTGAACGTCATTGACTAACGGCTGGTTGACGGCACTTATCACGCTGGGTTCCGCATTGCATCGGCGCAATGCGGAGCCCGGTTAGAAACGATACCCGATGGAAACATAAGAAATGATCGGGTTAAGTTTGAGCTTCGTGCTGCTGGTCACCGTTCCTACCTTGGACTGGGTAGTCAGCGTGGCACGCGTCGACAACTGCATATACGACAGCGAGACATCGACCGACCAGTGCTTGTCGATGTTATAGGCAAAGCCGGCATTGATGACCGGCGCAAACGAGTTGCTCAACTTCGCGGTTGTCGTCCCTTCCAGCGCGGTGCCATAGGTTTGCGAATACAAAAAACTGCCGCTCGATACCGCTGAACTCAATTTAACTCCGCTATACCACACGTACGATGCGCCCGCGCCAACGTAAGGACGGAAGTGACTCTTTGCATCGTTGAAGTAATACTTCAGGAGCAGCGTCGGGCTCCATTCGTAAGCGGAGCCGATCTGCCCAAGCGCGGAGAGCGATCCGGTGCCGGTTAAATGAAACTTCGGCGGTACGCCGAGCACGGCGGTCGTGGCAATGTGGTCGGTGATGAAATAGGTGGCCGTCAGACCGAAGGTGTCCGAATCATCCACTGTCGCGCCCGTGCCGGTTTCGGTTACGCTCGTGCCAAGCGCGTTCACCGTCAGCGGTTTGCTCGAGTCCTGCGGCGCCAGATGAAACCAGCCGAAGCCTGCAACAATATCGCCGGCGCTCTGCGCGTGGGCGGCCGTACTCACGAACAATGCGGCAGCCACGCCGAATGCCTTTATCTGCTTCATCTTATCTCCTCTGTCTTTACTGTTTTTTGCTGTTTTTTGCTGGTAGGCAGTGGTGATTCTATGCGTACGTCCGTGCTATTTGCGATCTGTTCTGTCGAATGTGACCTCTGAAATTTGGTAAGGATTTAGCACGCAGCCGATTCAGATATTGAGTAGGTATGACTACTTTTAGCGGGCGTAAGAAAGCCAAAAGCCCGCTGGTTAGAGCGGGCCTCCGGTTGCCTTTTTTGGAAGAAATGCACTGTGCCTTAGCGCATTGAAATCAACGCGCTAAGGTGGGTTTATTTAACCGTAGAAGAAACGTTATACGCAAGGAAGATGGCGAAGATATCGATGCCGATTTGCTTCCGTTGCCTTACGGGTTTGATGCGGCACGGGCGCCACGATGGCGGATGTCGGTCTCGCGCGTGTGTTGAAAAACTGTCGAATGATCACCACACGATTCGCGTTTTTGGAAGCGCCGCTTTGAGATCGTCGACGTTCCTGGCCTGGGTGCCATACAGAACGAGCTCTCGCAGGCCAGTGAGCCCTTTCAGCGCGTCGACGTCTTCGACAGGGGTGTTCGCAAGGTAGAGTTCCTGCAAACTGGTCAAACCTCGCAGGGGATCGATGTTTCGAACCCTGGTGCGAAAGAGATTGAGCATTCGCAGGCTTTTCAGGTCTGTCAGCGCCTCGATGTTCTCGACCCGGGTGTCGGCGAGATTGAGCCTTTGCAGACTGGTGAGCCCCTTCAATGCATCGATGTTCGTCACTTGCGTGCGAGCGAGCACCAGTGTGTTCAGCTGGAGCATGCCCTGCGCCGCGTCGATATCATCGACCTTCGAGCCGTCCAGCACGAGCGTCCTGAGCGAGGACATTCCTTTTAGTCCGTCGATGTCTCGCAGCGGCGTGTTCGCCAGATAGAGCGCTTGCAGACCGGGGAGCTTTTTCAACGCACTGATGCTGTCGACCTGGGTTTCGTTGAGGTCGAGCGTTTGCAAGGAAGCGAGCTGGCTGAGCGCGTCGACGTTCCGGACGTTCCTCGCACCCCCGAGTTTGAGCGTTTCCAGATGCGGCAAATCTTCGAGCGGATTGAGATCGCGAACCTGAGTATCGCGCAGGTCGAGGTCTCGCAGATCGCGCAGGTTCTTGAGCGCGTCGAGATTCGAGACGCGAGTATCCCAGAGGTTCAGCGATTGCAGACCGGTCAACCCTTTTAGCGCGGCGATGTTTTCGACTTCGGTGCGATGGAGCACGAGCCTTTTCAGCGAATGCATGTCCTTCAGGGCGTCGATGTTCCAGACGGGCGTGTCCGTCAGGTCAAGCGATTCCAGATCGTCCAGTTCCTTCAGCGAATCGAGGTTATCGATCTGGGTGCCTGCCAGATTCAGTTCAATCTTGCGGTCGGAATTCTTTAGATGTGGCAAAGCGGCTGCGACCTGCGATGCCGTCATTGTCGGTTTCGCCCGCAACGCCAGGCATTCCGAGTCGGGCGTGGTTGTCGACGCGTCGCTGTTGTTGCAGGTGGCTTTGATGAATCCCAGTTCGCTCAGCGCCCGTTCGTCCGGGCTCTTGTGGAACGGTTTGAAGATCAGCAGCGCAATGCCGAGCAACAGCACAATGGCGCCGCCGATGGCCAAAGGCTTGATGATTCGCGGCAAGGACGGGTTCGGACCTTCAGCGCTTGAGTTCGTGGTTGACGGCGGGATTTCGGGCACGGCGGGCTCACGTAGTACAGGCTTCCTCCTTTATACACGAAGAGCGGGGCGCATTCCGCCCCAGGCAACGTCGCGCTTCGCGCGACCCGTAGACCAGTCTTGTGTTGCATACTTAAGCGAATCACATCACCGGATACGTCGACATGGTTGCGGACCTTGCACACTCGTGGTTGACCTACAGCGCACCTGTAGCCGCTGCACGGGCCGCCGGCCGCCCGCTTGTGGCGCTGGAATCGACCATCATCGCTCACGGCATGCCCTATCCGGAGAACGTTCGCACTGCGCGCGAAGTGGAGGCCTTGATCCGTGACCTGGGCGCTGAGCCCGCGACTATCGCTTTGATCGGCGGGAGAATCCGCATCGGCCTTTCGGATGACGAACTGGAACTGCTCGGCCGCTCGGACCAGGTACACAAGGTCAGCCGCCGCGACTTGCCGGCCGTGCTGGCCGACGGCGGGCTTGGCGCCACGACAGTGGCCGGCACGATGATATGCGCCGCTCTCGCCGGCATCGAGGTCTTCGTGACCGGAGGCATCGGCGGGGTGCACCGGGGCGCGCCGGAAACCTTCGACATTTCGGCCGACCTGCAGGAACTGGCAAAGACCTCGGTGGCGGTGGTCTGCGCCGGTGCGAAGTCCGTTCTCGACATCGGGCTCACGCTGGAATACCTGGAAACACACGGCGTGCCGGTGCTCAGTTGCGAGCAAGACAACTTCGCTGCGTTTTACACACGCGACAGCGGCTTCCGCGCGGACTTCAGACTGGACGACGCGGCACAGCAGGCACGCTTCATCCGCACCAAGTGGGACTTGGGCCTCGCGGGCGGCGTGGTGTTGAGCACGCCGGTGCCGGAAGCGGCAGCGATGAGCGTCGAAGAGATCGACACGCTGACCCAGCAGGC
>DASVNP010000380.1:0-2902 GCA_036383775.1 Paraburkholderia sp.
CGCCGCTCGGTCACGAGGAGGCGCAGTGCCTGGTCGATATCCAGAAACCCGACGGCGCGGCGTATCGTGATTGGCGCGTCGCTACTGCGTTGCCGGAAGCGCGCGGCACCAGGCGCTATGGCTTCGGCGAATATCGCGCGCAGAACTACGACGAGTTGATCGATCATCCGGTGACGTTGGGCGAATTCGCGCTTGCAAGCTTCAAGGCACACGGCGTGCCGCACGACATCGTGATCGCGGGTCGCGTGATCGGGCTCGATATGGCGCGTCTGTCCGCCGACCTGAAGCGTATTTGCGAAACGCAGATCGCGTTGTTCGAGCCGGAATCGAAGAAAGCGCCCATGGATCGCTACGTGTTCATGACGCAGGCCGTCGCCGATGGCTATGGCGGACTGGAGCATCGCGCCTCGACGGCGTTGATCTGCAACCGCGGCGATCTGCCGGTGGAAGGCCGCGACGCGCCCACCGAGGGCTACCGAACCTACCTCGGTCTGTGCAGCCACGAATATTTCCACACCTGGAACGTGAAGCGCATCAAGCCGGCCGTGTTCGCGCCGTACGACCTGAGCGTCGAAAACTACACGTCGCTGCTGTGGCTGTTCGAAGGCTTCACCTCTTACTACGACGATCTGATCCTCGTGCGCAGCGGCCTGATTTCGCAAGACGACTATTTCGGCCTGCTCGGCAAGGTTGTCGGTGGCGTGCAGCGTGGCAGCGGTCGTCTGAAGCAGACGGTGGCCGAAAGCTCGTTCGACGCGTGGGTCAAATACTATCGGCAGGATGAAAACGCGCCGAACGCGATCGTCAGCTATTACACCAAGGGCTCGCTCGTCGCGCTTGCATTCGATCTGACGATTCGTGCGCAAACTGACAACCGCAAATCGCTCGACGACGTGATGCGCCTGCTGTGGCAGCGCTTCGGGCGCGACTTCTATCGCGGCAAGCCCGTTGGCGTCGAAGAAAGCGAGATCGAAGCGATTTTTGCCGAAGCGACCGGCGTGCAGCTGGGCGAGTTGTTCGCCGAGGCCGTCCACGGCACGCGCGATCTGCCTCTCGACTCGTTGCTCGCACCTTTTGGCGTCACGCTTGCGCCCGAACTCGAGAAGAACGGCAGGCCGTCACTCGGCGCACGCGTGCGCGGCGGCGCGGATTGCACGCTGGCAGCCGTTCACGACGGCAGCGCGGCGCAAAAAGCCGGCCTCTCGGCGGGCGATGTACTGATCGCGCTCGACGGTCTGCGTGTAACCGGCTCGAATCTTGATTCGCTGCTGTCGCGCTATCTGCCGGGCGCGAAGGTCGAAGTCCACGCCTTCCGCCGCGACGAGCTGCGCACGGCGCAAGTCAAGCTGGACGGGCCTGACGTGGCGCGCTACAAGCTAACCGTCAGTGACAAACGGCCTGCCGCGCGCAAGGCGCGGGAGCGTTGGCTGGCAAGCTGATCGTAATCCAGGTTGCCCTTAATCGACGGCTCAGGGTGGGGGATTGTTCTATCAGTGCAACAATCCTTCGCTGCCGCACGGCTTTTTCCCGGGCCAGTAAAAAAACACAATGACTCCACTCGCGCAACATTGCGCGCCCCTACTGGAGTCAACCATGACCACGATCCTGCAAATTAACTCGGCAGCACGCTCGCAAGGCGCGAATTCAACCCTGCTCCTCAACGAGCTGACCGCAAAGCTGCAACAATCGAACCCGGGCGCGCAAGTCGTCGTCCGTAACCTGCAAGCTGAACCGCTGCCGCATCTGGACGACGCCGTGCTCGGCGCGTTCTTCACGCCGGCTGAGCAACGCACGCCGGAACAAGTCGCGATCGCTGCACGCAGCGAAGCGCTGATCGCCGAACTGCAAGCCGCCGACATCGTCGTGATCGGCGCACCGATGTACAACTTCGGCATTTCGTCGCAACTGAAGACGTACTTCGACTTCATCGCACGCGCCGGCATCACGTTCCAGTACACGGCGAACGGTCCGGAAGGTCTCGTGAAGGGCAAGAAAGTCCACGTGGTTTCGGCACGCGGCGGCAAGTATGTCGGCACCCCGAACGACAGCCAGACCCCGTACCTGAAGGCCTTCCTCGGCTTCCTGGGCATGACCGATGTGAACTTCATCTACGCCGAAGGCCTGAACATGGGCCCGGACGCTGCGAGCGCAGCGTTGGCTGGCGCGCGTGAAGCGATTGCTGCTGCGTAAGGTTTGAGGTTTGTCTCGCGCGGCGTGATCGCGGCGCGGTGGAATGAAAAAACGCCATGGAGTGTGAATTCCGTGGCGTTTTTGTTTTTGCGGCGATGATCGTTGGTTGCCGGTGTCGGAGCGCTTCGCGCGATGGGCGCTACGCCAGCATCTGCGCTTCGTCGGGCAAGCGCCAGTCGATTGGCTCACGGCCGTGCTTCACGAGATAGTCGTTGGCCGACGCAAAGTGCCCGCAGCCGAGAAAGCCGCGATGCGCCGACAGCGGCGATGGATGCGGCGCTTCCAGCACGTAATGCGATTTGCCGCCGAGCAGCGCGCGCTTGGCTTGCGCATGCGCGCCCCACAGCATGAACACGAGGCTGTCATGCCGCATGGCCAATTCGTGGATCAGCGTATCGGTGCATTTTTCCCAGCCGCGCTTCGCGTGACTCGCGGCCGAATCGCGCTCGACAGTCAGCACCGTGTTCAGCAGCAGCACGCCCTGTTTGGCCCATGTGTCGAGGCAGCCATGACGCGGCGGCTCGTGGCCGAGGCTCGCGGCGATTTCCTTGAAGATGTTGCGCAGCGACGGCGGCGTGCGCACGTTCGGTGCGACTGAAAACGCCAGTCCGTGCGCTTGCGGCGTGCCGCGGTCTTCGCCGTGGTACGGGTCCTGGCCGAGGATCACGACTTTGACTTCGTCTGGACTGGTGAGGCGCAGGGCCCGGAAGAC
>DASVNP010000381.1:0-3923 GCA_036383775.1 Paraburkholderia sp.
TGCGTGCCGCAATAGACCTCGAGGTCGGCGCGCTGCGCGACGTTCGCGTCGGCGATGCGGATCGCGTTCGCGTCGATGACAGCGGCGCGTGAACCGCGCGCAAGCGCGACGAGCGTTTTGTGGTGGTCGGCGGAAAGAGGCGCGGTGCTTTGGATGACGAGGTTCATGGACGACGCATTGACGCGGAAGAGGGCGCGCGCGAGGCGCGCGGAAAATTCCGTCATTGTAACGGTTCGGCGGCACGTGGCCCGCAGGAGGCAGTCGGCAACGCGGCGGGAGGTAACCGGGCGGCAGTCGGACTGTGGGCAGACAAACGGTCCGCCGGAAAATCCATCACCTCACCCATCGCCTAACCATCCAGGCAGGACGCCAGGCAATCCACCGTGCAACGATCAGGCGCCCGCGTCATACTGGCGCTTCGAACGACGCCCCGCAGCCATCGAACCCGCCAGGCCCATCGCGTCCAGAACCCGCGCAGCACACCCGCACGTGGCACGCATCGGCAAGGTATCGGCAAGGTATCGGCACCCACGACGAGGCGCGCCACCACGGAGACAAGCAATGCCCCCCGCAACAGCCAGCGACGCATCCACCCTTGCGCGCGATTTCGATCTGCGCCAGCTGAGCCCCGCGTTCTACGCCGACCCATACCCGGTCTACCACGCGCTGCGTGCCCATGAGCCGGTTAAACGCATGCCTGACGGCTCGCTATTTCTGACGCGGTTCCGCGACGTGCAGGCCGTCTACCGCGACCCGAAAACTTTCAGTTCCGACAAGACCGTCGAATTCAAACCGAAGTACGGCGACTCACCGCTCTTCACCCACCACACCACCAGTCTCGTCTTCAACGATCCGCCGCGTCACACTCGGGTGCGCAAACTAATCGCCGGCGCGCTGACGGCGCGCGCGATCGCGGCCATGGAGCCCGGGTTGATCCGCCTCGTCGATGGTTTGCTCGATGCTGCCGCTCTGCGTGGCCGGATCGATCTGATTGGAGAGTTCGCGTCGGCGATTCCGGTCGAGATCATCGGCAATCTGCTGGATGTGCCGCACGCAGAGCGCGAGCCGTTGCGCGACTGGTCGCTGGCGATACTCGGCGCGCTGGAGCCGTCGCTTAACGAGGCGCAGCTCGAACGGGGCAACCGGGCGGTCAGCGAATTTGTCGACTATCTACGCGATCTGGTGGCACGGCGCCGGCGCGAGCCTGGCGATCCGCAACACGACGTGCTGACGCGCCTGATTCAGGGCGAACAAGGCGCACAAAGCGAACGGGGCGGCGAGCAGTTGTCGGAAGCTGAACTGCTGCAAAACTGCATCTTCATCCTGAATGCCGGTCATGAGACCACCACGAATCTGATCGGCAACGGTCTCGTTACGCTCACCGCCTGGCCGGAACAGCGCGCGGCGTTGCTGCGCGAACCGTCGCTGATCGAATCGGCGGTCGAAGAGTGTTTGCGGTTCGAGAGCTCGAATCAGCTGGGCAACCGGATGGCCACGGTCGACACGGAGATCGGCGGCGTCGCGGTGGCGCGCGGCACGCCCGTCACGCTGTGCATCGGCGCGGCCAATCGCGACCCCGAGCAGTTCGCGGAACCGGATTGCTTTGACATCCGCCGCGATCCGAACCGGCATCTGGCGTTCGGCTTCGGCATTCACCAATGCGCGGGCTTGTCGCTCGCGCGACTCGAGGCGCGCATCGCCATCGGACGCTTCGTGCAGCGCTTTCCTAGTTATCGGCTCGACGGCGAACCAACGCGCGGCGGACGGGTGCGGTTTCGCGGCTTCGCAGCGGTGCCGATCGAACTCGAACCGGCGAGCGGCGGGTGAAGATCGGCGCTTGCCTGGCACCATCGGACGAGCGCTGCAAGCGCCGTATCTTTTGCCGATATGGCGCAAGACTTACAGCCGATGCCCGTGGCAACCGGCCCGGCGCCACGGCGGCAATAGCGTCCAGAACCGTGGCAGCCACCGCCGTACCGAGCCGGGAATAGCGCGCAAACCCGTGGCACGCTTGCTGCTTCACCGAAGGTCTCAGGCCTTGGGGAGCGCACGATGGCACACATGATCTGGAAGGGCGCAATCAGCTTTGGCCTGGTCCACGTTCCGGTGCAGTTGTATCCGGCGACGCAGTCAGAGAAAGTCGGCTTCAATCTGCTGGACAAGCGCACGATCGATCCGATCGGCTACAAGCAGATCAACAAGCGCACTGGCAAAGAGGTGGCGCGCGAGAACATCGTGCGCGGTTTCGAGTACGAAAAGGACAAATACGTCGTTCTCTCGGACGACGAGATTCGCGCGGCCAATCCCGAGTCGACGCAGACGGTCGACATCCTTGCCTTTATCGACGCACCCGACATCTCGTTTCTCTATCTCGACACGCCGTACTTTCTGACGCCTGATCGCAAGGGCGAAAAGGTGTACGCGCTGCTGCGCGAAGCGATGAAAGCGTCGGGCAAGATCGGCGTGGCGAGTGTGGTGCTGCACAACAAGCAGCATCTCGCGGCGCTGATTCCGGTCGGACCGATGCTGGCGTTGAACACCCTGCGCTGGGCCGCCGAGGTGCGCGATTTCGACGAATTCAAACTGCCGCCGGAAGGGATGAAGGCGGCCGGCGTCACCTCGCGTGAACTCGACATGGCGAAAAAGCTGATCAACGACATGAGCGACAAGTGGGATCCGTCGCAGTATCACGACACGTTCCACGACGACATCATGGCGCTGGTCGATCGAAAGATTCGCGCGGGTAAGACCGAGGAAATCACCGAGGTCGAGGCGCCGCGCGAATCGCGTCAATCTGCCGACATCCTGGACCTGTCCGATCTGCTCAAGCGCAGCCTCGGCCGCGGCAAAGGCAAGGCGGCGACGGGTGCGCGCAAGCATGCCGCGGAAGATGGTGAGGAGGGCGACGATGCCGAAGCCGAAGCCGAAGCCGAAGCCGCCACGCCAGCCCGCAAGAAGCCGCGTGCGGCGCGCTCGGCGGGTACGAGCCGCAGTGGCACCAAGAGCAGTGGCGCCAGCGCCAGGTCGGCCCCGGCAGCACGCAAACCGCGTGCGGCCGCCTGATCGCTCGCTCGATCTTGATCGACAAAGCCGCACCAACTCGTTCCACGACGACCTCATCTCCATGAACGACAGGCTCGATCTCTACAGCCGCAAGCGCCGCTTCGACGAAACGCCGGAGCCATCGGGCACGGCTGTGCGGAAGAAAACCGGCCGCAGGAGCGCGGCGCGCGTATCGAACGAGGCGCTGTCGTATGTGATTCAGGAGCACGACGCGCGACGCCTGCATTACGACTTTCGCCTCGAACTGAACGGCACGTTGTTGTCGTGGGCGGTGCCCAAGGGGCCGAGCCTCGACCCGTCGGTGAAACGGCTCGCGGTGCATGTCGAAGATCACCCTGTCGAATATGGTTCTTTCGAAGGCGAAATCCCGCCTGGCAACTATGGCGCAGGGACCGTGATCGTGTGGGATCGCGGGACGTGGGAGCCGGTCGGCGGCGCGGTGGAGGCGGCCAGATCGTACAAGGCGGGCAAGCTCAAATTCCGGCTCTCTGGCGAAAAGCTGCACGGTGGCTGGACGCTGGTGCGCAGTCATATGCGCGGCAGCGGCGACAAGGAGCAGTGGCTGCTGATCAAGGAGCGCGACGATGAAGCGCGCGATCAGAACGACTACGACGTCTTGAAGGCGTGCCCTGGCAGCGTACTGGAAGGCAGTGAGTCGGTGGGCAAGCGCGCCAAGGCCACGAGGACCGCGACGAAAACGGCCGCGAGCGAGTCCACGCGCCAGAGCACAGGCAGGACCGCAGCGAAGACTGCAACCAAGGCTGCCAGGACTGCAAGCGCCGCCAAGGTCAAAGAAGCAGCATCGCGCTCGAACACTGCTGGCAGGAACGGTGCCAAAACCAGCTCTTCAAGCCGTGCCG
>DASVNP010000382.1:0-19661 GCA_036383775.1 Paraburkholderia sp.
CCCCCCCCCCCCCCCGCGACTCCCACTCTGGACTTCCAGTCCCCCTCCTGAAGACGCTCCGCTGAACCCTTCTTCTTGCCCACATTGCCATGACCAAACTCACTTTGGCCAACGGCGCCCCCCGATGTCGACAACTTCAACATCGAGACCGCCGGTGCGCGCGGCCCCGCGCTGTTTGTTGTGTGTCCGCCAGGCGGCTTCGCCCTGGCGTCGTCGACTCGTGGCGTAGCCGCTCGTTGAAGCTCTCCACTGCGTTGTCAGTCGTCTTGCCGAGCTAGTTGACCCCACAGGGGCACCAATGGCGCCGAGGCGACCTGTCGATCATCACGCGTTGGTGAAAAAGCCCCCGCGCACTGAAGGTCCAACGCCCGGATCGCTTCCGTCATGTGATCGACGAACACGCGAATACGCGACGGCAGATGCTGACGACTCAAGTAGCAGATGTAGTGGCCCCGGTCATCGGGTGCGTACTGTGGCATGGAGTGAACCAGTTTCCCCGCGCGCAGCAGATCGCAAATCAGATACCCTCCCAACTGAGCGATGCCTTTGCCTTGGAGGACGGCCTCCAGCACTAGCCCGACGTCGTTGAACATGAGGCGCGATGGCGGAGTCAGCTTGCGCGATCCCCCCTCCACCTTGAACTCCCATTCGTAGACGCGGCCCGACGGCAGACGGACGTTGATGCAGTCGTGCTGCATCAACGCGTCTGGCGACTCGGGCATACCGCGCCTTACCGCATACCCGGGCGAGGCGCACACCAAAGTCTGCATCGGGACGATCTGTTTCGCGACGATCTGGCTGTCGGCCAGACGCCCGTTGAGAAACGAGACGTCGATGCGGTCCGACGTGAAGTCGCTCGCGACATCGCTCAGGTGCAGCTCGATCTCGATGTCGGGGTACTTCTCCTGGAAGCCCCACAGCAGTGGCGCAACCACCTTGCGGCCGAAGCCCACGGAAGCGGAGACCCGCAGGCGTCCTCGCGGCGGACCGTCGCGCAGATGGCGCAGGTTCTCCATCGCCTCTTTGATGAGAGCGACGCCGGGCTGGCAGCGGGCATGGAAGATCTCGCCTTCGCGCGTGAGCGAAATGCTGCGCGTCGTCCGACTCAACAGGCGCAAGCCGACCTGCGCCTCCAGTTTCTGGATGCCGCGGCTGACCGCGGAACGAGTGATCCCGAGCCGGTCAGCGGCCTTGGAAAAGCCGCCTTCGGCCACGACGGTGATGAAGGCGACGACTCCGGGATAGCTCGTCGCGAAACTCGATGCAAGTGCGTCCGAGGTGTCCGTAGCGGCAGTCGTCAAAAGAGGGGACTGCATGGCGAAGCAGGGCTGAGCCTTGTAGCGACCGAGCCAGTCCTCGAACCGGATTGTGCCGATGCGGGGGTTCTCCCCGGGTGTGAGCGTCTGATCCGAGAGGAGGCCACCGAAGTAGCGCGCGTGGATATCCGGCACGACCTTGCGCGTATCCTGCGTCGCCCGCAGGAAGCGCCTGACCAGTTCGTCCAGCGGCATCGCCTCCGGACCGGCGACTTCGACCGTGCCGTTGAGCGGCGGCGCGACTGCAAACTCGGCAAGCGCTGCTGCGACGTCCGCTGACGCGATCGGCTGGATCAGCGCCGGCGACAAGCGAATCTCCTTGCCTAAGGTGGCCAACTGGGCAGCCGACTGGGCAATGTCGCCGGCAAACTCGTAGAACTGCGTCGCACGCACGATGGTGTATGGAATGCCGGATGCCTTGATGAGGCCCTCCTGCGCGATCTTCGCCCGGAAATAGCCGCAGTCGGTAAGCCGTTCGCTACCGACGATCGACAGGGCCACATGGTGGCGTACGCCGGCGGCAGCGCCCGCAGCCAGCAGGTTGCGGCCCGATGTCTCGAACAACTCGATGGCCGCCTTGTCTTCCCATACTGGCGCGTTCGCCGCATCGACGACGACCTCGGCGCCGTCGAGCGCTTTGGCCAAACCCTCTCGGGTAATGGTGTTGTCGCCGGTGTCAGGGGCGGCTGCGAGCACGTCATGGCCGCGCTTGCGAAGGTCCTCCACAAGCATCGTTCCGATGAGGCCGGTGCACCCGATGACGATGATTTTCATGTTTTCTCTCCGTTTCTCGACCGCAAACCGTTGTCGTCGATGTGTATGGAGATTGCCCGCGCGCTCCGGGGAAGTCCTTGCCTTCACCTTGAATTTCTCTGCAGGAGAGCTTGATTATTCGTCCAGGCGTTGCCCTATCGGGATGAGATGCTCTCGCCTCCGGTTGCAGTATCATCCATGGACGGAATTCGCCAGTCGCCCCCATCTGGGAGCCGAATCGGCCAGGGGATGTCAAGTGCAGTTCGAGTTTGGAGACTACGTGATCGACTCGGAACGCCGGGAGCTTTCGCATCGCGCGAAAGTCGTACCCGTCGGGCCGCAGGTCTTCGATCTGCTCCTGCATCTTGTCAGGAACCGCGACCGTGTCGTCAGCAAGGACGACCTGCTGCAGGCGGTATGGCGCGGCCGAGTCGTCTCGGAATCGACGATCACAAGTCACATCAATTCGGTCCGCAAGGCCATCGGCGACACCGGCGAGGAACAGCGCTTGGTCAGGACTGTCGCCCGCAAGGGTTTCCGCTTCGTCGGGGAGATCGGCGAACACATCTCCAGAGAATTGAGGGAGCCGACGTCCGCGCTCCTCCTTCCGGGTAAACCCTCCATTACCATATTGCCCTTCCAGAACCTGAGCGGCGATCCCGAGCAGGAGTATTTCGCTGACGGCGTGGTGGAGGACATCATCGCTGCGCTATCGCGCATACGCTGGCTGTTCGTCATCGCCAACGACTCGAGCTTCACCTATAAGGGCCGCGCGGTTGAGGTGAAGGACGTCGGTCGCGAGCTTGGCGTGCGCTACGTGCTGGAAGGCAGCATTCGCAAGACTGGCAACAAGGTGCGCATCAGAGGGCAGCTCATCGATGCCACGACCGGGACGCATCTCTGGGCGGAGCGCTTCGAAGGCACGCTGGACGACATCTTCGAACTGCAGGATCAGGTTGCGGAAAGCGTGGTCGGCGCCATCGCGCCGCAGCTCGAGCGGGCGGAAATCGATCGTGCCAAGCGCAAGCCGACGGAGAGTCTGTGCGCCTACGACTATTACCTTCGCGGCGCCGCGAAGGTGCACAGCGGAACGCGCGAATCAATCGAGGCGGCGCTGCCCTTGTTCTACAAGACCACCGAGCTCGATCCGGATTTCGCATCGGCCTATGGCATGGCCGGCTGGTGTTATTTCTGGCGCAAGATGAATGGCTGGATGACCGATCAGCCCCGGGAGATTGCCGAGGGCACTCGCCTGGCGCGACTGGCGGTGGAGCTTGGCCGGGACGATGCTGTGGCGCTCACGAGAGGAGCTCATGCACTCGGGCATCTCACCGGCGACCTCGACGGCGGTATCGCGCTGTTCGACAGAGCTTTGCTGCTCAATCCGAACCACGCCCCTGCATGGTCCCTGTGTGGGTCCCTGCGCGCTTGTCGCGGTGAAACAGACGCTGCGATTAAGTATTTGGCTCGTGCCATTCGCTTGAGTCCGTTGGACCCGGAAATGTTCAGGATGCAGGCTGGGATGGCGCTGGCACATTTCTTTGCAGGACGCTTCGACTCCGCTTCGGATTGGGCCGAAATGGCCAAATGGAATCTATCGAGTTTCCTTGCTCCGGTCGGCGTTCTGGCGGCGAGTCATGCGCTCGCCGGACGCATGGACAAAGCGAAGGAGGCGATGCAGCGCCTGCGCACGCTCGATCCGTCACTCCGCGTCTCCAATCTCAAGGACTGGCTTCCGATCCGTCGCCCAGAAGACCTGACCCAGCTTGTGGAGGGGCTGCGGCAGGCCGGATTGCCCGAGTGACTACGGCACGATTGCTCCTCGCCGATGGCGCATACCGTGCCGAGTAGAGCGTGCTCTCGAACGGCCGCATAGATCGCATGGATGAGACCGCGAGGGCCTGCCCTATCGAGCGGTGTTGCCGCTTGGTGCGGTCGGTGCTGCGATCATGCAGACCCATGGATGAGCGTCGGATCGCATTGATGCCTTTCGACCCGCGAGCCCCCGCAAGGCCGCGGGTGTCCATGCCTGACTTGTTAACGGCCATTCGCAGCATGCAGCGCAATGTCGCCAACTGGCCGTCTATCGTCCCAGACTACCGTGTTCCGTTAATTACTGACGCAGCGCGCAAAGCGGTCGTATAAAGACTTGCTTCGAACGTCACGACCTTTGACGATGTAGATCACAAACTCGGCCGCGTTCGTCGATCTCGACTTCCATCCGACTAGCCAAGGTCTCGGCCGCGCCCCCCCGCGCTCGCTGCCTGGCTACCGTGGTTGTGTCCAACAACCACCTAACTCGCAGCACTCGTGAGCTCTAGCCGCGCCGGTCAGTCAAGAATCTTCTCGACATAAGCGGAGGAATCTCCACCCAGGTGGGTGCCCGTTTCATTTGGTCCTCGCTGCACTTTGACGACCCTCCGCTCCAAAACCACCCAGAAGGCAGCATCCCGGCCAGAACGACCAACACCGCGTTCAAAACCTTCTGGATCGCATTGCCGAATCCAGCTCCCGGCCCACGCTACGAAACAGCGGACACGCAAGTGTCGATGTGGCCTAGGCATCCGGCTCGCAAAGAGCTGAATTGCGGGTTGAGTCCTGTGCTTTTCGAAGCTTCGTTTCGAAGGGTAGTGGCCTAAGCTTTGGTTCAATGTTCAGCACCGAAACAACGAGAAAACAGCGATGTCCACACGACTTCACCGGGTGTCTCGCACGGTCGGCCTTGCCCTTGCCGCCGTGACATTGGTCATGTCTGGCACGGTGCTAGCCAGACATCCCACCCCGTTCACCTCGTTATCCGCCGATGATCAGATTTTCATCAAGTTGCATGACGCTGCACGCGACAACGATCCCGCGCGCGCAGCGCACCTGGCAAGCTTGATTCCGAATTATCCGGCGCCGGCTTATCTCAGCTATTTCCAGATCAAGCCGCGTCTGTTCAACGGCGCGGGGCATGCGAATCTCGACGCGCCGGACGCACCGGTGCTGTCATTTCTGCAACGCTACGACGGACAGGCGATTGCCGACCGTCTGCGCAACGACTACCTTCGCGTGCTCGGGGCGCGCCACGACTGGCACGATTTCGATTCGCAATATTCAAAGTTCGTCTTGGACGACGACACGCAGGTGAAGTGCTATGCGCTCGAGTCCCGTGCCACGCGAGGCGAAAATGTGGCCGACGCCGCGCGGTCGCTGCTCGTCGAGCCTAACTGGTACGGTGACGGCTGCGTCGATCTGATCACCGCGCTTGACCGTAACCAGCAGTTCACTCCGGACGACGTGTGGCAGCTGATTCGCCAGGCCTATGAACAGGGCGCGACGACGACGGGCGGCAGACTGGTCGATGCGCTGGGCGCGGCGCGCCCGGATCAGCTGCTCCTCGAGCAGGCGACGAACCAGCCACGCCTGTTGCTCGCGAAAGGCATCCAGCTGGACGCAGCGTCCCATCAACTCGTGCTGCTCGCCATCACACAGTTGGCGGTCGGCGATCCGGAGGCCGCTGAGGCCACCTTCACCGTAATCGCACCGTCGCTCACCCTGGCAGAACGGGCTATCGGTTGGGGCACGATCGCCTATCAGGCGGTGATCAGGCAGCTACCGGGCGCGGTGAACTGGTACCGGCTGTCGGCGAACGCGCCCCTGTCGAGTCAGGCTTACGAGTGGCGCACGCGCAGCGCGCTGCTGGCCGGGGATTGGACAATGGTGCGCTGGTCGATCGAGCAGATGCCGGCTGCGCTGCGCGCACAGCCAGCATGGGTCTACTGGTACGCGCGCGCGTTGAGGCAGAGCGGCGAGCTGGCGGCAGCCGACCAGGAATTCCGAACGATCGCGGGTAACTACACCTTCTATGGCCAGTTGGCCTCCGAAGCGCTCGGCCAGCAGATCGTAATTCCGCCACAGACCAAAGTGACCGACGAGGAAGTTGAGAAGGCCGGCCAGACACCGGGCTTCGAGCTGGCAAAACGTTTTTATGCGCTGCACCTGCGCACGGAAGGCAACCGTGAGTGGAACTGGCAGCTGCGCGGCATGACTGACCGACAACTGCTCGCAGTCGCCGAGTACGCGCGTCGCAGCGAGCTTTATGACCGGGCTGTGAGCACTGCCGACAGGACGCAGACGGAACATGATTTTTCGCTGCGCTACCTGGCGCCATTCCGCACGATTGTCGAGCGCGATACGCGGTCCACCGGGTTCGACGTCGGATGGGCGTACGGCCTCATTCGCCAGGAGTCGCGCTTCATTATCAATGCGCGCTCGGAGGTTGGCGCGGGCGGCCTGATGCAGGTGATGCCGAACACCGCTGAGATGGTCGCGAGGAAGATCGGGCTCGGTACGATCTCTCGGGCCAGGATGAACGACATCGACACGAACATCCTGCTTGGCACGTACTATCTATCGATGATTTACAACCAGCTTGACCGTTCTGCCGTGCTCGCGACCGCCGGCTACAACGCTGGCCCTGGGCGCCCGCGTAAGTGGCAGGCCAACCTGCCGCGACCGGTGGAAGGCGCGATTTTCGCGGAGACAATTCCGTTTAATGAAACCCGCGACTACGTCAAGAATGTATTGTCGAACACGGTTTACTACGCGGCGCTGTTTGATGGCCACCCGCAATCGCTGACGGAGCGGCTTGGCCAAATCGAGCCCCGATGATATCGTCCGCAACGCTGATCCACGGACCGCTCGGGTGCAGTAAGTACGGCTGCATACGCGACACTGTATAACGATCCTTCTATCTCTGAATGACCTCTCAACACGGAACCGAGAAGGTGAATCTGAATTTCGCCAGCCGCGATTTAGCGACACGGCACACATACTGAAGTCATGCATGTATGTTGTGTCAACGTTCGCCAACGGTATATCAAACGACCGCACCCGACTCGCCCTCCTGCCCCGCCCGTGATGCCCGCTGATCGGCTATTGCAGACATTGGAGAAGGCTGGGTTCTACGTCGGCAATGTGGCGGAATGCCGACGGCGCCGGCTTCGAGCTGCAGGACGGCAGCTTCCTGCATCAGAGAACTCACACTCCCGCCCCCTACCGGCCCGTCAACCCCGCGCAACATTCATGGCGGCTTTTCAAGGTATAAGGGCCGTTCGTTGACTCGCACAGGAAGAAGGGCCTTCAGCCAAAGTGTTCATCCGCACGACCTGCTTCCTGCTCAATTGGCGGGACTAAATGCCTTCTGTGCTGCGACAGTGTCAAGCGATTCACGAAGCAACTTGATCTTGCCGTTCTCTGTAACGAGGCGACCGGCGTACATCTGCTTGTAAACCTTGCCCGTCGACGGAACTAATGCTTCAACCGAATATTCACCGAATGCCTGCGTCGGCGTATCGATCAGGATCTTTACGTCCTTGAACTTGAAATCCGGCACTTTGTTAAGCAGTCCGGTGAGAAACTTTTCGATAGCCTCAGGACCTTGCGCGCCTGTCGTTGGACCGAGGCTCGAGAGATAGGGGAGCTCGAGAATGCCGTCGTCGGCGAAGAGCGCTGCGGCCGCCTTCGGATCACGGACAGATTGAATGTAGTCGTTGAGAAGCGATGCTGCGATTTCCATTTTTATGCTCCAAAGAAATATCAAAGGAATCGGTGCATTTCGCGTGGGGCAGCAAGACTCGCCTGCTGCCCAACGATCTGCATGAGGGCTGAGGGGCCGATCAGACTTGAGCCTGACCACCATCGGCGGTGATCTCTGCTCCGTTGATGAAGCTTGAATCGTCCGAAGCGAGGAAACTGACAACCTTGGCGATCTCGGACGGATCAGCGAGGCGGCCAATCGGCACCAGCGAGGTCAGGTAGGCCACCAGTCCATCCTGGGCCTCCTTCGTATCGCCGGCCAGCTCAACCAGACCGGTCGTGTGCGTCGCGCCCGGACTTACCACGTTCACGCGGATACCACGGTCCTTCAGGTCGAGCACCCAACTGCGGGCAAGCGCTCGAACAGCGGCCTTCGAAGCACTGTAGATGCTGAACGCCGGCGTCCCCGTCGAGCCCGCGATCGAGCCGCTCAGGATCAACGAACCGCCTTTGCCCATCAGCGCCAGCGCTTTCTGTACCGTGAAGACCACTGCGCGCACATTGCGGTTGAACGTGTCATCGAAGTGCTTCTCGGTGATCTCGCCCAGCGGCAGCATCGAGCCGCCGCCAGCGTTGGTGAACACAACGTCCAGGCGGCCCTGCTCGGTGCGAATCTGTTCGAACAGCGCGTCCAGATCTTCGGCGCGCGTCACGTCGCCCTGCACGCCGCGAGCACCGTGCCCAATCGCTTCGACTGCGGCTTCCAGTTCAGCGTGACGGCGACCCGTGATGTACACCTTCGCGCCTTCTGCAGCGAGATCCTTTGCTGCTGCCAGGCCGATACCGATCGTGCCACCAGTTACCAGTGCGACCTTGCCTTCCAGCTTCTTGCTCATGATTTGCTCCGGGTTGTTGAGTGTTGATGGGTGTAACGATAAACGTCCATCAAGCTGGGAAAAATACCGCTCCGACGAATTGATTTTCCATGTGCATGGATAATCGCTAAACTAACGACCTACCCGGCACGAGGAGAATCAATGGATCAGCTGCAAGCGTTACGTGTGTTCGTTCGGATTGCCGAGTCAGGTGGTTTCAGCAAGGCTGCCGACACCCTGAACGTGCCGCGAGCGACCGTCTCGAAGCTCATTCAGGAGCTTGAATCCCATCTTCGGGTAAAGCTCTTTCAGCGCTCCACGCGTCGGGTAGTGGTGACGGAAGAGGGGCAAACCTACTATCAGGACGCGGTGAAACTTCTGGCCGATATCGAGGAGATGGATGGCCGGTTTGCTGACTCGCGCGGCAACCCGCGCGGTCGAATCCGCGTTGACATCGGGTCGTCGCTGGCCAACCTGATCCTGCTCCCGCACCTGCCGGCCTTCCGCCGGCGCTATCCTGAAATCCAGCTTGATGTCGGCGTGAGCGACCGCGAGGTCGATCTGATCGGTGACGGCGTGGACTGTGTGATACGCGGTGGCGAACTGACCGATACCTCGCTCGTCGCCCGGCGCCTCGCGGGGCTGGGATGGGGCACCTACGCCGGCGCTGGCTACCTCGCCGAACGCGGCACGCCATCGCATCCCGATGACCTGCTTGCCCATCATGAAGTGGCGGGCTATTTTTCATCGTTGACTGGTCGTGCATTCGCGTTGCTATTCGAACAGGGCGAGGAAAAAATCACCATCGATCCGAGGGGCGCGAGAGGCGTCTTCGTGAACGAAAGCACGGCCCATCTGACGTCGCTGGTTAGCGGGCTGGGCATCGGACAGACGTTTGCGTTCATGGCGCAGCCATGGTTGAACAACGGGGACCTTGTCCAGGTCCTGCCGCAATGGACCCGTCCCGTCCATCCGATGCACATCGTGTTCGCGCAATCGAAGTACAACAGTGCTCGCCTGAAAGTTTTCGTCGACTGGGTGATCGAAGTATTCAAGCCATACAACAGCACACCTTCTCAATCGCCAGCCAGATCGCGGACCGTGATGGGAAGGTAACGCATCGCCAGTGCTGGATAAGCGGCCAGTATCAACCGGACTGCGTCGGCTCGACGCTCTTGCTGAAGCGCCGGGCGTACTCTGTGGGACTCACCCCAAAGCGGCGTGTAAATGCCTTTCTTAGCACGTCAACGCTGTCGTAGCCATTCCGACGGCAGATGTCCTGCATCGATCTCTCGCCAAGCGCAAGCGAACGGCAAACGGATTCCAGCCGGACGTCTTCGACGTATCTTGCGGGTGTGGTCTGCAATTCTCGCTGAAACATGCGTACCAACGTTCTGACGCTGGTTGATACTCTGGCTGCCATGACCTCGACTGTGAGGTCCATATGCAGATGCTCACCGATCCAGAGGCATAGCTCGCTCAGACCTGAATTGTGCGTACGCTGTGACTGAAGTGCGAAACTAAACTGCGCCTGTCCGCCCGGGCGACGCAAAAACAGAACCAGATTCTTCGCTATTTCCAATGCAAGGTCATTTCCCAGATCTTCGCTTACCAGCGAAAGCGCGAGGTCGATTCCAGACGATACGCCGGCCGACGTGTAGACATTGCCGTCTTTCACCCAGATGGGAGCCGGGTCGACCTGCACCTTGGGATAGCGCTCCGCCAGGCGCCGTGCCACGCCCCAATGCGTCGTCGCCCTGCGTCCGTCCAGTAGGCCGGCGGCAGCCAGCGCAAACGCCCCAACGCATATGGAGCACACGCGACGCACTGTCGGTGAGCGGGTTCGAATCCACTCTATGGCTGCCTGATCGACCTGTTCGAACGTCCTGGAGCCCATGGTCACGAGCAAGGTGTCGATGGATTTGTTCGCACGACGCTCCTGCGCGAGCGTGCTATGTCCTCTGAGTCCAATGCCTGTTTCGCTGTCCAGGTGCACATCAGCAGCTGAGCAGACCAGTTCGAGCACGTACGGGGCAGTGTCACCGCCGTGCAATTGATTCGCCCACGCGAATACTTCCGCTGGACCGATCACGTCGAGCGCGTCCACCGGCGGCAAACCCAATATGACGACGCGCCTCTGTCTCGGGTCTGCAGGCGGGGAGACCGGTTTCGTCCGTTTTCTCATTGAAAGAGGCGCTGCGTATCTGGGCATAGGGAGAACGATTGTGGCAGAAATCGTCCGCGATCTGTCATTTGAGCCATCGACGAACCACCTACACTGGATCGCTCTGCAAGTTCGTATGAGCCGGAGGGTATGCAATGCGTGAACGTGTGATTGTGGGGGGCGTGAGTGCTCCAGACTCGGAGATCGCTACCAAAGCGGCTTCGCTCGTCGAGCGCGTCCATTCCGGAGCGATGATGCATCACGTGCATCGGACATGGTGGTTCGCCGAATTCCTGGGCAGGAAGCGAGGTTTGAAATACGATCGGGAAGTGGTGTATCTCGCATCGCTGCTTCACGACCTTGGCCTTACGGACGAATTTGCTGCCGACCAACGCTTCGAAGTGGACGGTGCCGACGCGGCCAGTCGCCTTTTGCTGGCCCATGACTACCCGGAAGCGAAAACGCAACTCGTGTGGGATGCCATCGCGCTTCACTCAGCTGGCGGCCTCGCCGACCGCAAGCAGCCAGAAATCGCTCTCGTCTATATGGGCGCACATCTCGACGTCTTCGGACTGTTTCTGGACGAAGTCACGCCGTCGTTGATCGATGACACGCTCACGCTCTACCCCCGCGTTGGATTTAAAGCGGCGTTTACCGAAGCGCTGGCTGAAGTCGCCAGAAAGAAACCCCATACGACCGTTGGTACCGGAATCGCCGATATCGGCCGACGCCATGTACATGGTTTCGATATTCCGAACGTGTGCGACCTGATTAATGATGCGCCGTTCGAAAGCTGAGGTAGCGCACGGCTAGCGCGCCCTTCACCTCCGCAGCCGCGCATGTTGCGCGCGAAGCTGGTTCCGGCGCTGCTCTCTCGCTTGCGGAATGACTTGCACCGGCAATTCGCACGGTGCCCTCCGACACCGAAAATACACATTAGATCAGGAAAACCGAAATGCACGTCAAGACTCGAGGAACGCAAATTTATGTAGACGAGCGTGGGAACGGCGAACCAGCGCTTCTGTTTCTGCATTATTACGGCGGGTCAAGCCGAACCTGGGACGGCGTGATCCGTGACCTGGCGGGCCAGTATCGGTCGGTAGCTATGGATCACCGCGGTTGGGGTGATTCGGACGCACCCGAGCGGGGTTATGGCATCGGCGATCTGGCAAACGACGTGCAGGACGTCATTGAGGCACTGAATCTTGAGCGCTACGTCGTGGTCGGTCACTCAATGAGCGGGAAGGTCGCGCAGCTATTCGCGTCGCGTCGGCCCGCGGGGCTCCAGGGCGTCATCCTGGTGGCGCCGTCGCCTCCGTCGCCGATGACCTTTTCAGGTGAGCAACGCGCCGAGATGGCCAAAGTCTACGACACTCGGGAGTCGATCATCTGGGCACTTGATAACGTACTCACCGCGAAAAGGCTGACCCCGGAACTTCGCGAACAGGTTATCGCCGACAGCCTGCGCGGCGCACCGCAGGCCAAAATTGCATGGCCACTTGGCGGAATGGTCGAAGACATTACCGCTGACGTCTTGTCCATCAATGTACCCGTCGTAGTTATCGCGGGGGAACTTGATCAGGTGGACCTGCCAGAGACGTTGCGCGGCGAACTATTGCCGCGAATCCTGGGCTCCCAAATGCATGTGCTGCCCGATACGGGGCACCTGTCACCTCTCGAGAATCCAGCTGCGGTCGCAGCAGTAATTCGCCAATTCATGCAGCAACTGCGGACATAACTTTAAGGAAGATTTCTGAATGGCTGTTCGCAAAATCGGCCGTCGCTTGTAGGCTTCGCGGTTCATTGCGCTAGTCGGCAGGGCTTCGCGAGACCGATAACGGTTGGCGGATCGCGGAGCGCTACATAGGCGGCTCGACGACGAATCGCCGCCTGACGCCGCCAGACATCTCCGCCGCTGCGATACGACTTTTCCTTCCTGGTGCCTGAAGAACACCGGCGTCTGGCTGCTCGGGCAGGCCAACATTTCGGTAGCCCGGAGTGACGGCCTGTCATTGCTCGCACGGCACCTCCGTCCGTGTGCGCCCATAGATCCGAAGCAGCCCCCTCGCCAGTGCGCTGTGCGGGCAGTTGCAAGCGGTGTGCGAAGCTGGTTTGCGCGCTCCTCTCGTGGTGGTAGTCCGCGGCATCGTTTGATGTTTGAAGGGCGCGCGTGAATCAGGGCTGTCCTGAATGTTAAGGGGAGATTCTCATGGTCATCCGTCTTTACGGAGCACAGACAGGCAAGAGCTGAAGGGCGGCCATCGCCCTGGAAGAGGCTGATATTTCGTATTCCGTCAGCCGCGTGGATCTGAGAGCTGGCGAGGCGAGCACAAGACTGCCGCGTTCCGGGTGCTTAACCCACGTGGCCTTGTCCCAGTCATGGTTGAAGAAGGCAAGGCAGGGACCGACCTCGTCATTACCCAATCGAACGCGATCATGTTCTATGCGGCGAGTCGATCGCGGAAGAGGCTAACTCCCGATCCGGGCCAGGAGTCGGCCCTGTTTTTCGATCGCCTGTTCTATTTCATCACCGAAGTGATTGCACCAAACGGCAGCGCTTTCGCGCTCACACAACAAGGCAACGAACCAGGCGCTCAATTTCTTGCTGGTCGTTCCATCGAGACTCTCGTTCAGGCCGAACGATTCCTGATCGACGCCCCTTATATCGCTGGCAATAGGTTCACCCTCGCAGATATCGCTGCCTACACGAGTGCCTTTGCGGTGAGGCAGGACCTCGATTGGTCCGCGCTCCCTCTGCTCCGCACCTGGTACGCAAGGATCAGTGCGCGGCCCGGCGTCGTTCGCGGCCTGGCAGCTTTTTAGCGCGGCCTTCATCCAGGCTCAGTGACAGGCGAGGTGTTTCGCTCGAGGCGAACAGAAGTCGTCCGCAGAAAAAAACTTGCATATGAGAGCATATGCTCCTATATTGCCTGACACGAGCATATGCTCTTAACTCTTCAGAAGATCAAGGCCATGAACGAATCGACCATTCTTGTAAGCGGCGCAACCGGCCGTACCGGCGGTGCAGCCATCGACGAACTGCTCCGGATGGGTGAGCGCGTCCGCGCTTACGTGCGCGCGGATGATGAGCGCGCAGCGGCGCTGCGGGCGCGCGGCGTTGATATCGCCGTCGGCGATTTCACCGACATCGACGACATCCGTGCAGCCATGGAGGGGGTCAGCTCCGCCTACTTCCTTCACCCGATCGCACCGGGGATTCTCGGAGCGGCAGCCTATTTCGCGCAGGCCGCGAAGGAAGCCGGCGTCGCTGCAATCGTCAACATGTCGCAGATTTCAGCCCGGCGCGAGTCGACCAGCCATGCGGCGCAGGACCACTGGATTTCCGAACAGGTCTTCGACTGGTCCGGTGTGCCTACCACGCATCTGCGCCCTACATTCTTCGCGGACTGGCTTGTCTACCCGCATTTTGCAAAGCAGATCTGGGCCAAAAAGAAGATCGACTTTCCGTTCGAAAACGGGCGCCACGCTCCGATCAGCTCTGACGACCAGGGCAGGGTCATCGCTCACATTCTGGCGAATCCGGCAGACCATGGCGGCAAGACTTACACTCTCCACGGCCCGGTCGAGATGAACCACACGGAAATCGCTGCAGCCATGAGCGAGGTGCTCGGCGTGACGATCGAATACGCCCCGACTTCGATCGAGGATTTCAAGCAACAGATGGAGCAGGTGTACAGGTTCCCTCCGTTCCTTGTTCAGCACCTCGTTGAAGTCGCGCAGCACTATCGCGAAGGGGTGTTCCAGGGTACTAACGATACCGTCGAGAAGATCACCGGGACGCCGGCGCTTTCTGTCCCGGCGTTCATCGGGAAGTATCGGGACGCTTTTGCCTGACGGACGCGCGAGGCGCCCGGGCAATTCAACCAACGTTAAGGAGGACACGAGATGCTGCCGGAAAACCAACCCATCGGGGTCGATCAATGCAACTGTTTTACGGTGAGGAAGGCCGCCCGTCAGATCTCGCGTCTTTACGACGCTTATCTCCAGCCGTCCGGCCTTCGCATCACGCAGTTTCTCACCCTGGCGACCCTGAATGAACAGCAGAGTGCCTCGGTTAATGCTCTCGCCGAGCGTCTCGACATCGAGCGGACGGCGATGGGAAAGATGATCGGTTTTCTGGAGCGCGATGGTTTCGTAAAGATGCGACCGTCTCCCACCGACGGCCGCATCCGTATGGTTGAACTCACCCCCGAGGGAGCCGATCTTTTTGAGCGGGCGGCACCGCTGTGGCTCGAAGCGCAGCAGCAGTTCAGCATCATGAATGGAGCCAAAAATGTGGCCGTGCTGCGCCGGAGCCTGTTGCACATGAAGGTCGACAATGGGGTGACATCTTCCGCCGAATGATCGCCTGCCTGTTTCGTCGACCGTGCAGTTCACACCTTGAGCATTGCTGTGGCCTGCCGGTATGGCAAATGAGCTGCCCACTTCGTCCGGAGGTATTCCAGTTCCGGAGTGACACGTGTTGTTAGCGTCCTGGACAAGGGATGCACTACACGCTGCGGCGTCCGTGCGGTCACCCGGCAAGCACACAACCACAGCCGCGGACTCTTCACGGCCACTTTGCCGTAGACGGTGCGCAGCACCGTCGAGCGACTCTCCTGGTGGCTCAAGGCCGCACCGCACCTCTGGCAATGGGTCTGGCCTGAGCGCCACCACTGCATCCGTTTCGAAATTAGCTCTGCCTGCACCTCTGCCAGGAAGGAGCACCCTT
Source organism: Paraburkholderia sp. (assembly GCA_036383775.1). GTDB lineage: Bacteria > Pseudomonadota > Gammaproteobacteria > Burkholderiales > Burkholderiaceae > Paraburkholderia. The sequence goes on from DASVNP010000382.1 coordinate 15,361, forward strand.
CTGCAAGCGTCAGGCCCAGTTCGGCAAGACTACGGTCAGCGCGCTCAACCACGGCCAGAACTCCGTCGCCGCCGCGACCGGAAGCACAACCGGCGCTCCTTGGGAGCCGCTCCAACTTTTGCTTACTCTCCTCTACGGCAGGAATGTAAAGCAGGAGTCGGCTCACCTCCACGCTCCTGATACGTTCCGTATAAAAAAGCGCGGCCTTTCTATGCCTCGCAGACCCGGTTACGTCCGGTTGACTTCGCTTCGTACAGGGCCGAGTCAGCCATGGTCACCAGAGTCGTGCCATCGTGGACCGCCCGCCCTTGGGACGTTACGACGCCGATGCTCACGGTTACCCGGCCGTACCGGCTTTGGGCGTGTTCAACATTGAGATCAGATACGGCGTGCCGGATGGTCTCCGCGACGCTCGTGGCACCAGTCGCGTCGGTGTCTGGAAGGGTCACCACGAACTCTTCGCCGCCATACCGGGCCACGTGGTCAGCCGGTCGGCGAACACACAGAGCCACGCATTGGGCAACGGCCCTTAGCACCCCGTCGCCCGCCTGATGACCGTAATAGTCGTTGTACGCCTTGAACTGATCGATGTCGACGAACAGCAGCGAGAGTGGACGGCCCGAGCGATTGGCCTGTTGCCATTCCTTCTGTAACGTGTCGTCAAAGGTGCCCCGGTTGCTCAACCCCGTGAGGGCGTCCGTACGCGCCAGATGCTGCAGTTTCGATTCCGCAAGCTGTCGCCGCCGCAGTTCACGCGACAACAGCAACGATCCTGCCCCGAGGATCACGCTGAACACCGCCATCACGACTCCGAGTCTCCTTGCCCGGCGTTGCCATTCAGCGTAAATGTCGCTCTCCGCAGGCGCCACGTCGACGATGATCGGAAGCCCGCGTAAATGCTTGTACACGTAGAGCCTGCGGATCCCATCAATTGAGGCGGTACCCGCGAACGCACCTTCGTTCGTCGACATCGCCTGAATAAACACGGGTGCGTTTCGGATGTCACGTCCGACCACCTTCGGATCGTAGGGCAACCGTGTGATCATCGTGCCACTAGTCTCGATCACTGCGGCCGTGCCGCGCTCCCCCACGGACAGGCCGTCCAGTAGCGCGCGAAAATAGTCGATGCTCAGCGTTCCAACCACGACACCACCGAAAGAGCCATCCGCGCGCGTAATCCTGCGACTCAGGGCAATCGTGAGCGACCCATCGCGCAGCCGCGACGCGTAAGGTTTGCTGATGTAAAGGCCGGTGCTGCCGCTGTCGCGATGAACGCTGAAATAGTCACGGTCAGCGAAGTTTCCCACGCGCGCCGGTATGAATCGGGAGTCCATGATGATGTCACCGCGCTCATTCATCACGAAGATGGAGCCGAGATACTTGCCGGAAGCGGCGCGGTCGAACAGCACCGCGCTTCGGATCTTCGGGGGGAGTGCCATCACCTGCGGATCCGCCACTCCGTCCACTACCGCTTGCAGCGAAAGATCGTAGAGTTCAATGTTACGAGCGATGTCCCGCTCGATGACCAGCATCAGGTTCCGCGCGTTTTCCTCGGCGTGGTTGTAGGCATCGTTACGCGACTCGAAAAGCACCCACGCGCAAAGGCTGCACGCGAACAGCGTCAGCAGAACACCACAAACGATCACACCGGATGGCGACAACACCCGCGAGGCGGCCAACGAAACGGAACCGCGTACTGAAAGCGACAGTGACGAACGCATGGAGCCCCATTAGACGAATTCGTACGTACGGTCTGGACAGACGTTGCCGCGCACTGCGCAACTCGTGCGCGTTTTGATTTACAGGTAATTGTCTATTCTCGCGGCGCACCAGACCGCAAATGAATCCGATTATCGCCGCACAAGATCTGACAAAATCATTACTTGAGTAATTTACTGGAACGCCAAAGACCGCCTTTTTCAAATACTCGAGGCGACACTCGCCCAACTACCGCAGGCTAGACGAGCTGGCCTAACTTAGCTTACCCGTCTGAGCAGATGGTCTGGATTGCGGAGCGCTAGCACCAACCGAATCGTCATGGCATCCAAGGACAAGAATGGATCGCCGTATCTGTCGAACGGCTGCGAGACGCAAAAAGGTCTGACTCATAGCCCGATAGACCGCTCCCGGTACCTCGCCCGATCGGGCATGGGTGGCAAGGACTGCTCCGTCCTGACTCGCTGCGCGCGGATCGCTGTCGCCCGGCCAGAACAGCCCGAGGAGGTGGCGACGCTCGCCCCACTTGTGCTCGCATGAAGCGGCGTTCGCGACCGGGCTGAACATTGCAATTACCGGCGGCCAGCACCAGCCGCAACCTTCAAACGAGGACTCGAAGGCGAGAACGATGACATGCCTAGCCGCCCATAACTTGCGAGGGTGTTGGTGTGGTGTGCAGGGAAGCCGCGACGACCCACGGTTGAGCGCACAGCCGCCTGGCGATGTCAGTCAGTGCCGCGGGTGACACCGAGTCAAACGTTACCGTCATTTCGTCGAAGTCGTGCTTCCTGCTGCAATGAACCCGGATACGTTTCGCGCATGTAACATGCTGCCCCAGCGCCTGCCAGACCGGAATGATCCGTAGCTGCCCGGCCCGCGCCCTTACCGTGATACTGGGCGCCGCGCCAACAGTCGGTTGCCCTTCTCGATGTGTCATTGCAGTGTTAGTCACGTCATTGCTCGCCCGTCGCCCCTGGCGATGGCCTAGGCAGGCCCGGCCACCACGCGAGAGCTAGGAGTACAAGGTGAGTAGTCCGGTTACCATGGGATAGCCAGCGATCGGGCGAATTCCACTCCGCGTTGCAGTGCCGAGCTCGCGGCTTCCTCAGGCAAGTCGGATGGCGGGCTGCAATTGCCCTCCCGGAACAGTACATTCGCGCGGCTGACGTTGCCGGTACCAACGAAGCATTCCGATCGCCAGGCATGCTGTCCGTATCGCGCCTCCGTCACAACCACATATCGACCCACATTCGCCGTCGCCATTGCAGTCTCGAAATTTCTGATCCTGCATCAAAGGATAGTCACCGGCCCGCTGTCATGCCAGCGGCGTGCGCAGTACGGTCAGCGCTGACTTCCAGCGACATTCCAAATCCGGTTCTGAACGCCTGCCGTACGAAAAAATCCGAATCGGGGGCGCATCCCCCTTCATCCGCAAAGTCAAGGTGTGTATGAGCATGGGTACGCTACGCCAACCGTGCCCCACCCTCTAACCCTCAGGTGAACATGCCATACCGACTCGCGGCCTCGCCTTGAGATGATCGCGCGTAGTTCAGATAAAGATGCATCTGTCCGGCGTCCGCATAGCATCTCTCGCGTGGCACGCAATGCCAGAGTGTTGCCGCAATCACACCCACAGGCAGATACCCGGCTCGCATTGTGGATGCGCGCAGCCCGCCATTGCTTGCCGTATCACACTGCGTGTTTTTCTTCGCGACGCTAGCCTTCAGAGACTCGTCGCGCTTCCGCTGGAGTTAGAGTTGGTCTGTCGCTGCGAAACTCGATTTGGTTTTTGTGGTCTCAACCAAACGGCCTGACGGTTAGTTGCGTTAGACTGTGCGCCAGATTGCCCGCCATGGTGAGCGTTTTCGGGATAGACCGGTTTGAGACCGGGCAGCACGCGACCCGCGTGCTCGTATCTCTCGACCATCCATCGGCTCGCGCACTCATTCGCGCTGTGCGGGCTGCCAGGGAAGTGTCGTTGCCGACGCGCTGTGGACGGCCAGTTAGCGCGAAGTCCGTCGGCCGAGTCCTGGCCGAATGCCGCATTCAAGGGTCCTCGAAGCCTGTGGATAGTCCTCCGGGCGGCGCTACTCCGCGTCGGATTCCGCAAACACCGCCAACACCATTGCCCTTTCACTGGTGCCACCGATGCGATCGATTGCGAGCGGATCAGTCGACGCGCCAAGGTTGGTGAGTTTCACATCGCCGCTGCGATTCGTTGCCAGCTTTGGGAGCTCTGACGGCGCCACGTTCTGATTCAGGACGTGGACATGCTGCCGGTAGTGCTCATCGCCAACGGGTACTGCCGCCGAGTTCGAGCGGCAGGTTCAGATCCGCGCCGGCGAGATCAAGCCGGCCAATCCTTCTCTCGGGCACGGGATTTGTTTCAGGCTCGCGCGCCAGCAGCTAGCACCTCCCCGCTAATTCTTCCCTCAGCTGTTCTCAGATAATTGGCTTGCCGCGGCGATCGGGCACATCCGGAACGCGTTGCGCAGTGGCAAAGCGGTACCCGTGAGCGTGAGTCCGGCCCGTCTACCCGCGGAACTCCGCGGTACCGTGGCATTTGGATGCACCGCCGCGTGACT
>DASVNP010000383.1:0-27262 GCA_036383775.1 Paraburkholderia sp.
GCCCTGGAACCAGCGAATCCGATAACTGAAGGAAAGCCATTGATCGACGCAACGGTAAAAAGATGCCAAATAATACACGACCGTTGCGTTTGATCTTGGTTATGAAGGCAAACCGTGCAACACCTATTTAGGTACCACTGATGTTGATAAATTATGTTATGTCAAATAGAAAAATGGGGGCCAGAGATTGGGTGGTCGTCCCGTTTGTTTGCATAAACTTGTTTCCGTCTTTTGCAGAAATTTGTTCTTGGCGTGTCGGCCAACGGCCTGCCCTGTCCGCGTCTCGGCCATGGTCGCGGCTTCGTTGGCTGCGGGAACAATATTATGCAACTGCGATTTGCACAATATTGTTCCCAGCTGGCTCATGGCTCCCGACTGCCCGCTGGTGGACGCGAACAACTTTACGCAAACCAACGGCAACAGCCCCGTACCAAAGGCTCAGCTTCTCCCACTTTGCACCGGCAAACTTAAGCGCGAGCGCTTTCATCGGCATTCAATTCGGCGCTTCACTTGGGGCCGACACACTTCAAACGTTTGTATGGGGAACAACTTTCTGAAAGACCTCTTGAAGCAAACTTGTTCTCGAAGTCTCTGCCAGCCCCAAATCGACTATCCACTCGCGGGAACAAAATTACGCGCACCAACGGCATTGGCCTCGGCCTTTCCACGATGGCAGATAGCGGAGCGGTCGAAGAAATGATCGTCATGACCGGCGACACCGACTTGATTCCGGCGCTCAGACTTGTTCGCTCCCGTGGTTCTCAAGTGTCAGGCGTATCATTGCCAAATTACGCCATCATTGGCGAGCTGAGGCAGCATCTCGACCTCTTCCGTTCCGTGGTCGCCTAGTAACCCTCACTCTCTGGCCGCTCCGACCCAAAGATATAGGCCAAAGGGCGGCCAGCATGCACATGCATCGTCCAGAAACATGCGAAATGGTGGGGACGACGCTCGCCGCCCTCAATCACGCAAACTCGCCCGATATCGCAGAACCGTCTCGTGCCAAAGCCAGAGCGGGCGACCAATAGACGCCACACTATTCGGATTGGTTTGAAAGGTTCTTCGAAGCGGAAACTATCTGAATTCACTATGCCGTCACTGGCGGTTTGAATTCACCGAATGTAATAAATATGGCCGATTCCCGTCGAAGCGTTGCATTTTTTCCGACTCAGGTCGAATATGCACCTCGAAGGAGATTTTCCCTTCAAAAATAAACCAAATCAACCGAGGGCTAATTATGCCAAACGTATATGTCGAGCCGTTGCCGAAAGGGCATCATGGACCGATCGACGGCTATGCGCTGGAATACGCTGACAATCGACTTGTAACGCAACAAACTTATAAAACGCAAGAGCAAGCTATTGCCGCCGCTAAGGCTTTGGGGCACAAACCGTCAGTCGCCCGCGTGCGCGTGACAAGCAAGGGCAACCCGGACCACTGGCGGTCGGCATACTAGACATTTAATTCCCCGCCGGCCTACGGCGCAATCGTATCGACAAAATAAATTCTACCTAATTCGCATAATTTCACCCCAAGCGTTGCGTCCGAAGGCGAACGAATCTTGGGGTGTTTTCTTATTCCAGTCTGGCGCATCACCGCATTTTCTCATCGATTTATTTTCATTCTGTCTGGCTTCTTATAATTCATCAGATGATTAAGGCAAAGTGGCTGCGTTTCTGAACGCCAAACATTCCATGAGTGCATTCATTGTCGAACGGGACACCCCTCGCACGAAGGAGAGGTTCTCAATTGCTCGTCCGATCACAAGGTCGAAGGGAAACACATTGCACGCCTCGGCGACATGGTGTCCTGCCTCAAATGCGGCGGAATCTACCCGATCGCCCAAGTAATGCCGCGTGGCATGGGGCGGCAAGCCACACGCCTTCGAGGGGGACAAGACCGCTTGTGGCGCGAGCTTGATCGTATCGCAAGCCATCGCCACCGCGCAGCCCACCAGTGAGCCGAGCGGTCACGCAAGAGCCGATCGACTCAACTGAGGGTTTCGGCATGTTTCCGTCGCGCGTGCCATCGCTTGACGAATGGCTGCGCACGCAGGTGACGCTGTCGACCACCTTTCCAACTATCTGGCGGCTCCAATAATGCGGCATTGTTATCTCCTGGTCGTGGGCCAAATCCTAGATAATCCCAGACGCCGTTACGAATCTCGACGGTTGCTGGGCCCGAGAATCCCCCCACGGCATGAGCTTGACGCGCGGGTATGTCAGATACAACAACCGCTTCGATCGAGTCACGGCGACAAACGCATTTCGGTTTTCCTCCGCCATCTCTCTCGGTCGACCGACAGCTCGATAATCCGGAAACGTTCCTTCTGCTAGGCCCGCGACGAATACCACGTCAAATTCGAGCCCTTTCGATGAATGAACCGTCAACAGCGCGACTCCGTCGCGGTGGGCCTTCTGCGTCGCGCCCAATGCCTTGCTGCTCATGAATCCCGCCAGCGTGCGCGATGGCCCATCGGAGCGGAGGTATTGGTCCCACTCCTGCTGAAAGACCGCCGTGTCCTCGTAGATCGCACGACGGGAATTTTCGTCGAGCGTGTCGGCATATTCCTTCATGATCTTGAACGCGGGCATAAGGTCGAGGCGCGAGGTGTTCTGGGCAATGGGCGTTATAGCGCTCACCACCGCCTTGGCTCGCGGGTCCGAAGACGCGAGCGCCATCCCCGACAATGCGTCCAATGCGTCGATCGCCGTTGGTGGCGGAGGCGCCGCCTTCCATTTCAAGGCCAACGCGGAGAAATGCAGGCGGTCTCTCGGATTCGCCATGACGCGCAACGCAAGCTGAAAATCGTCGACCAGCTCCGACTCGTTTTCATGGTTTGCGGTTAGCCGTTTGTGGAACGGAATGTCGCGGCGGCGAAGCTCTTTTTCTATTTCAAGCAACGCGAAGCGAGTTCGGCCCAAGATCGCGCATTTCGACGGCTCCACTCCTCCCTCCACGTCTGGGTGCCCTTGCGAAAACAGCAGTTCGATTTCGTCGACAATGAGCGTGGCCTCGCCCGCCTCGTTATTTCCAACAAACACGCGAGCGGCGCCCTTGATGGGAAGCTGCGCGTCGACCAGGTAGTTGGGGTCAATCGACCGAGCGACACTCACCACAGCCTGAGAAGATCGAAAATTCTCTGTCAATTCGACACGCTTCGCCGCGAACTCGAACAGGAAGCGCTCCATGTATTCCGGGCTCGACGTGTTGAAGCCATAGATGGACTGCTTCGGGTCGCCGACCATCATGACGTTTTTATACGAATCGCCACAGAGAGCGCAGAGCAGCGCGTATTGCGCTTCATTCAGATCTTGCGCCTCGTCGACACAGACAAACTTGTAAAGCCTGCGGTAGAAATCGGCGAGCTTCGGATTGTTGGTCAGCAGGCGATAAGCGAGCAGCAAAAGGTCGTCAAAGTCATAGGCCCCACACGCACGCAGGCCCGCGTCGTAGGCGTCGAGGACGCGCTGGTCGAGCTCGTCGCTGAGAACGGCGCAACTTATCGGATGGGCCTTGATGCGCGAGATCGTTTGGAGCCAGTTGTCGACCATCCGATTCCGCTCTTTGCGGTCGACAATCTGATTCACCTCTTCGTCAAGCAACGGGTCTTGCCGGATCGCCTCCAACAGAATTTCCTTGCGATCCTTGTGCTGCTCGAAAATGTGCGGGGTTCCTTCGACGCCGACCAGCTTTCCCCGTTCGGTGATCATTTCGAGGCAAAAGCTATGCAGCGTGCCGATGAACGCGCGCTGCCGGTTTTCACCCAAGTCCGACAGGCGATCGCGCATTTCATCAGCGGCTTTGTTCGTGAAGGTCAGCGCCAGCACTCGGAAGTGGCCAGGAACATTCGTGAGCAGGGAGCGAACGCGCTCGGTCAGCACGCGAGTTTTGCCGGACCCCGGCCCCGCAACCACGAGCAGCGGGCCCTCGATGTGAGCGACCACCTCGACTTGTTGCTGCGACAAGCGCGCTTTCGATGGGCTATTCATGATGCTTTGATCTCCGCTTCGGCGCTCCGTTTTTGAATCCCATGGTCGGCTCCGATTTTCGAAAGCAGCCTCTCAATATGCTGCGGGAACCGTCGGGCGGGGTCTGCCAACGCCGAAATCGTTCTGGCCAACGGCTTAGCAAGTCGAGTTTTCGATCCTTCCATGGCGTCCGCAGCGGCCCTAAGGCGCCCACCGTCGCTTTTATAGTCGCGATTCGGCTTGTTTTTTTTGAGCGGCTTCCCATCCAGGGTGTCGATATACGAGTCCAAGAACTTTTCCTCCCCGTGGGCTTGGTCCAGCGCAGCTTCTATCTCTGCGAGATAGCCATCTGCCAGCAGTTGCGTTTCGAAGTTGTTGCCCAGCGCCACCGCGACCACGTTCGAAGCCCCTGCGATGGGCGGCTGCCCTGCTTTCTTCAATGCGCCTTCGAGATCCGAGATGGGTTGCGGTTCGCCGTCGGCCATCACATACCATGGGATATCAAGGCTCTTGGCAAGCCAGATAAACGGGAAGTAATCCGTGCCATTCACGCGGACGAAGCTGAATCCAAGCTCGTGAATAGAGGCGCCCCAATACTCCTCGGCCCAGATCGGAAGCGCCAGTTCTTCCGTTTGCCCCTCGCACAAAACGACCGCCCTCGCGAACAGAATGTCGCCTCGCGACTCGATCACTGTCTCTTGCAGTTTCCGGACGTCATCGGCTTTTTTCAACTCGGACAGATTAAGCTTCGTCGCACTCGTGTCCCCGCCCTTCTTGATAAAGAGCCGAAGGTCCTCCAACCGCGCTTGTCCCGCGAAATACGGCGAATGGGTGCTGACGACTCGCTGGCCCTTGATCTTCCGAATGTGGGCGAACAGCGATCGCTGCGCTTGCGGATGAAGATGCGATTCGGGCTCTTCGAGCGCAAGAACTGAATGCAGCTTGTCGCCGCCTTCCATCGCAACGTCGCCTCGCCACGCGGTGAAGGCCCGGAACACCAGCAACGAAGCTAGGCTTCTTGTGCCCATGCCGTGGCGCGCTAGCGGGAAAGACTGCGCGCCAGCCGTCGAAAACGACACGTCGACGCCCTTCGACAAGTCCCGAAGCTTCCGTGCGACGGGCGCGATGTCGATGCCGGCACTGTCGGCAGAAACCACCGCTTGAAGGTCCGCCAGGTTCGTTTTCAGTCGTTGCAGCATTTCGCTCTTGTTGACGATCTGCTGATTGATCCCGGAGAGCTCCGCCTCCAACGCGGCCACGTCTTCGCCAGACAGGCCCAAATCCTCCGTCATTCGGCGCCAGAAAGAGCCCTGGCGGCGCAAATCGTCCTCCAAATCTCGCTTGGCGTCGATGTAATGCAATGCGACCGGTTCAAGCTGCGCCGCCGTGAGCAGCTTGTCCTGCGTCGGCGTGCCCAACCAATCCGCGAAAGGCCGCCATTCCCGGAGGAACCGCCTTTCAACGACGTAATCGGCCTTCTCCACACGCCAGCCCAGCGTCGTGCGAAACGCCATGAATTCGTCGAATTCTTGGTCGTCGATGACGATGCCAGTCCCCCAGAGCGCCGTCCAAAAACTGCCCTCTGGAAACTTGTCGACAATTTCCCCGTTCTCGCCGATCGGCCGAATTCGAACGTCCACGACAACTTGACGCTCCCTCGGCGGCATCGCCTCGCCATGCGCGAGCCGTATGTCGTCTTGGCCCAGGATTTTGCGCCCCGAGCCAACGGCCGCGAACATGGCATCCAAGAAACTCGTCTTTCCCGCGTTGTTTGCCCCGATCAACACCGTCAGGTCGCCCAACTCGACCTCGATGTTGGCCAATGACCGGAAATTGCTGACTCTGACGTCGATTATGGCTATGCCGCTGTCGGCCGCGTATGTTGGCATCGGTTCTCCCCGGAAGGGTTTGGGTCTTATGCGTGAGCGCGCGATCGCTTTCGGCGAAAACGCAGCAGCGCCTCGCTCGACGGCCGCAAAAGGATCGGTGCCCCGAAAGCTATTCGGTTGCACAGTTCAGCTCGCTGTTCTGACCGCCATTATCGCTCCCTTTTTGGGGTAGCTCGGCCACGGTTTTCTCATTGCACCGTTCGGCCCACGGGACAGCAAGCGAGCGGTTGACGCGGACGGCAAAACGCCGAGTTAGCCCCCTATTTAAACGAGTCGCTTCCCCTTGCGCGCAACTTATGCGCAAGCGACTTTATTATTTTGCCGTTTCAATTGAACAATTCTTTGCGGGACTCGCCGAGCCTTTTATACTCTGCAAAACGCGTTTTGGACTTGAATAAAATCACGGGGAGGGCCTATGGAAGAGTTTGAACAGCAACCGTTCGTCGACGCGGAGTTATTGGAAAACCCAGAGCCTCGATGCCCCTGTGTGCTTTTGTTGGACACCTCGGCCTCGATGCGCGGAGAGCCGATTCGGCAACTCAACGAAGCCCTGACGCAGTTCAAGGACGAGCTGTATGCCGACTCCCTGGCCGCCAAGCGGGTTGAGGTGGCGATTGTGACCTTTGGCCCGGTCGCGGTTCGGCATGACTTCGCCACAATGGACGGATTTTTCCCGGAAGCCTACGAGGCGAATGGGGCGACCCCGATGGGCGAGGCAATCACCCAAGCTCTTCAGCTTTTGCGCGACCGAAAAGACCGTTACCGCGCCAATGGCGTGAAGTATTACCGTCCTTGGGTTTTCCTTTTCACCGACGGCGCTCCGACCGACCGCTGGGACGAGGCCGCGCAACTTGTGCACTCGGGCGAGGAGCGCAAGGAGTTCATGTTCTACGCCGTCGGCGTCGAGCAAGCCGACATGGATCTGTTGTCGAAGATCGCTGTGCGTCACCCGCTGAAACTCAAAGGCTTGGCGTTCCCGGAATTCTTCTCTTGGCTTTCCGCCTCCCTCGGCTCCGTTTCCAGATCCAGTCCGGGAGACCCCGTCCCACTGGCGAATCCGACCGCGCCGGACGGGTGGGCAGTTGCAGGCTGACGGGCGCTGGCGATGGGCCGCGGCCTCTCGAATCGGCACTTCTCATTTGCGCCAAGGAACCCGCAAGCAAGATGCTTTCAGCATCACTCGCGTCGGCTCTGACTCCATTTGCACGGTGGTGTCTGACGGCGCGGGCAGCGCAAGCCACGGCGGACAGGGCGCCTCTCTTGTCTGCCGCGCGATGGTCGGCCAGTTTCGCGAATGGTTTGAGCGGCGCGACTATCTGCCGGACGACGACCAAGCGATGGCTTGGTTGGACGAGCTGCGCGATCGGCTGGGGCGCGCTGCTTCGGGGCGGGCGGTTGAACGCCGGCAGTTCGCCGCGACCTTGGTCCTCTTGGCGATCCGCAAGGGGCGCGCGCTGGTCATGCACATCGGCGACGGGGCGTTGGTCGCGAGAAAAAACGACCAATGGGAAACCCTCTCGGGCCCCGAAAACGGTGAATTCGCCTCGACCACATTCTTTGTGACGGATGATCCCGAGGTCAGGCTGCGCATCCGCCGGCTTGACTCGGATCACGATGCTTTCGCGCTGTTTTCGGACGGAATCGAGTCGCTGGCTCTCGATCAGTCCACGCAAGCGCCCTCGCCCCGCTTCTTCGAACCGATGCTCCGTCCGATTGACCAAGCCCGCGAGCACGGCCGGCTCTCTTCATTGTCCACGGCCCTAGGGCGCTACCTCGACAGCAAAGCGATCTGCGACCGCACGGACGACGACAAAACCCTCGTTCTTCTTTCGAATCGATGAGCTTGCAGGCTGTTCTGATTTCAGGAAAAAAAACGCGCCTAGGCAATCTGTTGGGACGGGGCGGCGAAGGAGACGTCTATTTCGTGGAAGGACGTCCGGGCGAGGCTGTCAAACTCTACAAAAACGAGTTGCGAGCGCCGCGGGAGGCCAAAGTGCTGGCCATGGTCGGAAACCGTTTGTCGGAGCGGACCAGCTTAGTCGCATTTCCATTGGAAGTCGCCACCGACGAGTCGGGGCGCTTCGCCGGGTTCATCATGCGCTTGGTTTCCAAGTGCCGGCCGATCCACGAGCTGTATGGGCCGAAGTCGCGCAAAATCCAATTCCCAAGCGCTGACTATCGCTTTTTGGTTCGAACGGCCGCAAACGTCGCGCGCGCCGTCGCCGCAGTCCACGAGATCGACTGCGTGATCGGGGATTTCAACCACTCGGGCGTGTTGGTCAGCCAAAACGCAACCGTCGCGCTGATCGACGCCGACAGTTTTCAGTTTAGATCTCAGGGGCGTCTCCACCGCTGCATTGTCGGCACCGAAGACTTCACGCCTCCCGAGCTGCACGGTGCGCGTCTGGGCGAGGTTGAGCGAACTAAGGCCCACGACCACTTCGGCCTGGCGGTCGCCATCTTCCAACTGCTTGCGATGGGCCGGCATCCTTACGCCGGACGTTGCTCGGACGCCGATCTCAGCTTGGGCGAAGCGATCGCCCAGCACCGTTTTGCCTTTTCCATCGCTCGGCGAACAGAGACCCGCACCATACCCCCGCCGGGCTCAATCCGCCTTCAAGAGTTCCCCCCGTCCATCGTCAATGCGTTTGAGGCGGCCTTTGGCATTGACCCGGCCAAGCGGCCGACCGCCGCGCAGTGGGTCAATCTGCTCGGCGGACTGGAGGCCGACCTTCAACAGTGCGCGGCCGTTCCGGCTCATTACTTTCCGAGATCCGCGGGCGAGTGTCTCTGGTGCCGGCTGCTTGCTCAGTCTGGAATCGACATGTTTCCGGCGCTGTCTTTTCCAGCAGCGAGCCCATCAGGCGCGGACGAGTTTGACATTGACGACATTTGGGCCAGCCTTGGAGCCGTGGTCCTTCCGCGCCCCCAAGACCTCATTCCCGCCTCTTCTGCGGAAGCGGGCGTCTCGAAGCCGACGGCCCAAGAAGCCTTGGAAAATCGGCAAAAGCGGCGTGTCGCTCGCCTGTTTTGGGGGGCGCCGATTCTCTTGGGCCTGCTGGCCCTGCCGACGCTCTTTCCGCTGTGGCTAGCCTGCGGCGCGTTCATCGCGTTCTACGCCCTGGCCGCGAAGGTCGATCCAGAGCCAATAAAAAAGGCGTTCGCCGAAGCCGAAGCTCGGGTGCATGCGACGGCCCTCGACTATTTGAAACGGCTTGGCTACACCGAGGCCTTGAGCCTTCGGGCGGACCTTGGAAGCTGGGTGGAGCAATATCGCGCGCTGAATCAGGAGCTTGCCCGAACCCTCTCGGAGCTGCAAAGCACTCGCGAGGCTCGCCAGCGGTCTGCTTATCTCGACGGATTCTTGATTCGACGCGCCAAGATTGCCGGCATCGGCCCCGCCAAGACCGCGACTCTTGCCTCGTTCAACGTCGAAACGGCGAACGACGTCACTCGCAGCGCCGTCATGGCGGTTCCGGGCTTTGGCGAGGCATACACCGCCAAGCTTCTCGCTTGGCGGCAGGGCCACGAAGCCAAGTTTCGCTACAACCCTCAGCGCGACGCGTCGGACGCGCAGGCGGAAAACGCGGCCAGATCAGCTTGGGCTGCCAAACGCGCCACCATCCAGAACAAGCTGCGAATCGGCTTGGCCAATCTGAAAATGGCGCCGTCCAAACTCGCGTCCGCCAATCCCCTAGCCTTTTCTCCGCTCAAGGAAGCGCTCGAAACTCGCGAGGCCGCGAAGCGCCATTGCGAGGAGTTGGGCATCTCTCCGCCCCCGACACTGCCGATCGAAATCACCGTTCCGAAGCGACCACCGGCCCCACCGCCGCCGGCGACGACTGTTACACGCAGCGCGCCGACGGCTGTTTCAACCCGCCCGAAGTCATCAACTCCACTGTGCCCGGATTGCGCTTCGATTATGAGGCTTCAGACCGCCAGGAAAGGCCGCAACGCAGGAAAGCAGTTTTGGGGCTGCGTTCGTTTCCCGAGTTGCAAGGGCAGTCGAAGTCTGTAAAGGGCACAGGGGCTACGGGGGATGCGCTTCGCCTGTCAGGACATGACACCCTCCGCCTCTTGCAATGTCAAGAGCAAACCCATGGCCTGCCCCGCCCGTCGGTTGAAACGAAAAGGCGCCCATCCAGCGCCTTTCAAACGTTAAACTTCTCTCTGCTCACTTATCAGCCGGACGAACTATAAGCTTCCACTTTATATGCTCGGAGTCGCAGTTGCTGCACGGAGGTAGGGAAGTGCACTCCCGATTGATTACATCCTCATAGCCACAGGTTTGGCACTCATAGATCCCCGGATAGCTGGGATTTTTCCCAGGCTTCCATTCTCGATCATATTTTTTGAGGCCCTCCCCCGTAGCTTGCTTGACGTTGTCTTTGTCGCCGTAAAAAGCCATATTTGCTCCCGTTTTTGTGTGTATGTGCCCACAACGCGCACCTGCTCAATATGCGGGAGATCGGGCGAGGTTCAAGCCATCGGTCACAAATACCCTTCGGCAAAGCGCGCAATTCGCGAAGAGTTGCCGGACAAGGCAAAATCTAGGGTGTCTACGGAAATGCGGAGCATCCAACATGAAGTTCAATCGATTTTCGTTGTGCTTCTTTGACGTGCTGGGATTTGAAACGCGTTTCTCCGATCTCGGTCTACACGGCATGCTTCAAAAATATGTCACGCTGATCGGCCTTGTGGACGCGCGGAACGAGCACATGCGCCGCCTGTTTGGGGAGATGGGATTTTCTGAAAGCGCCTACTGGCTATCGGACGGCGACGCCTTCGTTTTTTCTCATCTCTACGGCGCTTACGCAAGCGACTCGCTGCTTCTATGGACGCACACAGATTTTCCAGCGGTACGATACCCCGCCGCCCTCGACCTGACGCCGGCCGAACGCCAAAGGCGCGCATCTGAACCTGGCGACGGATGGCAGTATCACCCCATCCCCTGCGACAACCTTCTCGACGTTTGCAACGAAATGATTTGCCATAGCCTGGAAATAGGTTTGCCGTTGCGCGGAGCGCTCGCGCTCGGCGAAGCGGTGTTGCACGGAGAGCGTGGGGTATATCTCGGCCAGCCGCTCATTGACGCCGCTCGCATGGAGCACGCGCAACGAATCATTGGCGCGTCATTCACGCGCTCGTTTATGAATCAGGTCGTCCCGCAGAGGTATCTTGTGCCGTTTGACGCGCATCTCAAAGACGTTCGTGACGGCCTGTTCCAAGGAAACGTTCTGGATTGGCCTAGGCACTGGCGGGCAACGCGAGAGACCGATGCCCGCGAAGTTGTTCGCGCGCTCAATACGCTTCCGTCCGCAACGGTCTACTACGACAACACACTTCGCATGATCGACGCCTCTGATGCTCTGGCGGGCATGTTCGACGGACCGGAGGAAACGCGGATTTGCAACGCCTATCCGCAGTTTTCGGCACCAGAACTATCGCTTCGCGCTCGGGCCGTAAGGCGCATTCCTGTCAACAACCGCGAGCAATAGAGGTGGCATTGACAGCGGCGGCGCCGGGATCGCCGTGGCTTATTTCGTCGCGGCAATCAGTTGGTTTATCTCTTCTCTTGAAAATCTTCGATGAGCAGGAAACATCTTTTAAAGGTATTCGCGACGAAAAATTTCACGTTCAGCACGGGCAGCAGCTGACGGCAGAGATATTGCGCCCGACAAGTGCGCCATAAGCGCGGCTTTGATAGCGGTTAGCGGCTATTTCCCCAGCGACGATGTCCACCATGCCATGTTCAGAAACGTGAACATAGGTGAAGCGTGCTTCCATCCCGTCTGGATAGTCAGAGCCAAAGGTCCGTGGCGGTTGGTCCCGCAGACCCCGCTTCGCGATCACATATCCGCCTGGCTGTGCCAAGCATAGAGCTTCGGCCGCGGCGTCGCAATCTCCGTACACAGGCTGGACCGACTCCTCATAGCCAAGAGGCAGAGCGAGCAAAACAAAAACCGGTCCAGATGTCACAGGCATTCGAAGTGAGCCGTCTTTCATTTCGTCGAGCCTCTGACGCGCCAAAATGGTCGGTGACGCCTCGATCTGCCAGCCTTCGTACTTCGCGAACCGGTTCACGCGTTTCATGTCCGCCTCCGACTTCAACTTCGCTTTCCGGTAGGTTTTTACCAGCCGCCCGCCAATTCGTGGCGGAGTCCAACGTGGAAACATGTCAGCCATTCACATGCCGTTTTTAGCGTTGCGAATTCCGCTTGCAAGAGACTATGGTCGTAACGAAAGGCTTCTACTACTTCGTCGTTGTCGTCAACGATGAAGAAGGCCTTCAAAAATCCTTGCTGATCAGTTTGCCAGCTTCGGACCTCTTCCAGCGGCAGCGGCTTGTTATTCGACTTCGTTGAGTTGTTCTCCGTCGGATATCGAAAGAACACCCCTCGTTGGTCCATCGCATCAATCTCGGCTATAGCCTTGTCCAACTCTGGAGGCGGTGGCAGCCATGCGGTTTTTGCGCGCGCTTCAAGCTCCACGCGCTTCGAACTGAGTAAGTCAATGAAAGCGCGGTACAGAACACCGAGGTTATGGATGCTAGTCAACGGTTTGGCTTTCCCATCTACTTGCACGGTGGGCAGCGACTTGTCTGCTACGGCAAGCGACCGATGGGAGACGATAAGCACCGATTTGATGTACAGCTCTGCCGCGTGACGAAGTAAAAAGCAGGTCGGAAGCTCGCGTTGAGCAATGGAGTCACGTTCTGCCCCCATGAGCGCCTCCGCACTAGCCTGGAAGGCGTGAGCCATTGCGCCAAAGCCATCGTCCGAGTGTTTGTCGTACGGAGTCAACATCCAGTGCATCATTCGCCTCGCTCTTCGTTTTCCGATCAATCTTCAGTCTTGGTCTTGAGCATCGAATCGTAGAGGCCGATCCCGAGCATGACGGGCAGGATGATCCACCAGTTAAAAGTGAACGACTTCCCATCAATCAAATCCCACACCACGGCTATCAATGCCACCGCTACGGTCAAAATAAGATACTTCGCCTTCACTTCTGCGTCTCCCGTATTTTCCTACGCTTTTCTACTAAAGACGGCATCACACCCTTTCCACGTGCCGCCGTCTGGACCGAGTTCATCGGTGTAGCCTTGTGCCAGAAACCACTGGATCGTATTGATCCACTCGCCCATGCTGTCTGCGCCGATAGTGCGGTACGCGTCTCCGGTCTCATTGCGGATTGCAATCTGCATGCGCGGATATTCCAGCCACTTGTCAACCGTGTTGAGTCGGAGTCCACGCACCAGGTCGGCATCAAACGACGCAACGTGGACTCCGGGAACGAGACGGCTGCTTAGGTACGCAGGCTCACCTGCAAAGGTATCTTCGTCCGTCAGGCCAGCAATACGCGCGATCTCCTTTGCGGCAGACAAAGTAAAGCCCGCCTGTTCAATCAACACGCGTTCCAAATCTTCAGCCGTGCCCGCTTCGAACTTCACCGTCTCGCAATCGGATTCCCGTGGGCCAGCCTTCCCGGCAACTACCTCCGAGTCGTGGCGGTGGTCAACCCAAGGCCGGGTTTCTACGCGGACCGCACAACTGTTCCCATCGTCGTAAAAGTTGTCTCCGTCCTCGTCAGATTCCAATATGATGACTCTGTCGGCTATGATCCCGTCGAAAAATTTCTTCCACATTGCTTTTCCCTCCCGCGCGACCGGTGCGAGCGCTTTTCCTGTGCACTGTTCACATCGACAAGTTAAGAGGCGGCAGCACGCCATACCGTTCGACATAAGCCACGAGTAGCTGCTTTTCGACGAGGCCAGGAAGTAGATTGCACTGGCTTTCCGTCAGATCCGGTACCGTGGAGGACACCTCTATTGGGTACAGCACGACATCCCCACTCTCAAGGCGCGCGTTAATGTTTGGGGGTGCCGAGCCGTTTGTCCAACGATGCTTGTACACGACCGGCGAATCGGCCCGCGGACGACCGAAATGGCGAACCATGCATTCGAAGATGTTTCCCGACGTCATGCCGACGTACAAGACGTCGGCGTCATTTTTTTCAAATGGCACGTTCCAGTCCGGTGCTGACGGCTTCGTCAGCACATACACGCCGGAGAACGCCCAGTGCGGCCGGATCTGCTCAATACCCTCCGCCAAATGGTAGCGCCCTTTGGGTTCGAAGAGCAATTGCCCCAGCGCGGATCGCTTCGCACCGATTGAGTCAAGGGATTCAGCAATGAACTTGATTGTCATTTTGTCGTTTTCCGTTGGATTGACTACGATCCGAATCTTGCTGTCCTGTATCCTCTTCGCTGAGAGTGAGCACCACGCCGCCGTGCTTAGGCTGCAAAGTCCGTCTTCGTGTGCGGAACACCCACGGCGTTCCAGAGAACGTCGAACGCCGGACGCAACACGGTCAGCGGATCAACGCTGAAGCTCTCGATATACACGGGCGGGGCGGTCAGCTTCGTGAGGTGGCCAGGTAGTGCTGGGTAGGCCGCCCGATGGGGGGTAGCTCGTAGCCGATCTGGGTGTCCTTTGGGAATAGCCAGCTCAACATAAGGTACGCCGGCGCCGGCACCTCCAGTTCGGCCAAAGTGTCGGCGATTGCGAGGAAACCATACCGGACGAGCGGCTCTTCGTAGACTTCCGGATAGACCACCCACAATTCTTCGTCCTCTCGTTGCGCCCACCCCCGACGCAAAAGCGCTCCGTCGACCAGTTCCACGCATCCATTTCGGTAGAGTTGAGCGTAAGCCGTTTGCTCCTCATCTTCATTGCGGTCGGCGTGACAGACCACGCCGTGCAGATTGACTGCTGGGCGTCCAAGGTGGCGGTTGCTGGGCCCAGCCGCGACAAGCTTCAAGGCGGCGATGCACAGCGCATCAACGTCATGGCCGTCTGGCCGCGTGACTGCCGACACCGGCACGACATGGCAGACGCACGCGGGGAATGCCAGACGTGGCGCCGGACTCTGATAGTTGATCAGCCGGTTGAGCGCGTCGTCCCGAAAGACCTCGACCTGCTGGGCTAGGGATGCACTCATGGCAAAAGCATTGCGGATGCCGTGGATGTCCATCGGAGCCTTTCCTACTGAAGTGCGAGTGTAGAAATGATTGTCTCGGGTGACCCGATGCGGCGCGCTCGGACTCGGCGCAATACGTAGCACGATTGCATATCCGCCTGCGGTGAGCGGCACCGGCTGCGCCACCAGGCCGCTGCTTATTCGCGGCTCGAGCAGATCGCGTATCGCGTTGACCAGCGTTAGCAATTCGGCGTCGACGTTCGTCAATTGCAGTGGGATGATTTCCGCTGCAACGCCGGCGTCTTCGCGCATTCCAAAGATGATGTCCCCGCCGAAAGAATTCGCGAACGCGCAGATGTCCTTGGCGAGTTCTGCCCTGCCGTCGCGATCGTTGGGCCAGTCTCGCTTGTAGTCGAGCGTGCGACTCTCGCGCACGCCGTGGTCGATCAGGTTCTGGATATCGGATTCAGTGACGACGCCGAGTCGCGCATGAGGGATCATGGGAACATCCTCGATATGAAGTTTTCCTCTACAACAACGACATCTGTCCGCCAATGCTCTCTCGAGTATCGCGGTCGGTGTCCTCTCCAGCACTACCCGGTCGCCTTGCAGACTTCGTATTTTGGACGAGCTCCACAGTCCCTTCGTTCCGTCGATACTCCCGGCCCCACTCGGGGCTAACTACATCGGACGAGAACAACACCCCCGGCGCAATCTGAACGAGCTGACTCATGGGCGGAATGTCCTATGCGGGTTGAAGGTCGAAGTGGGCGGCGGCGTAGCGAGCGTTGCAGTTCCACACCTCGACTCCGTCGCGGGTGAACGTTGCCCACCCGTGCTTTACGGTCATCGTCCCTTTGGAGAACACGGCACCGTGCCCATTCGCAGTTGCGCCGAGTATTCTGCGCTCCCGGCACGTTGCGATGTACTCGCCGTCGACCAGCATGCCGCCGCTTTGTTTGCTCTCCATCCCGTTTTCCGAGATAGAAAGTCCATTCACCTAAGAGAATAGGCCGCATTGAGCGGCCTGGCGTCAAATCACGGTTGTCCGCCACGGCGGCCAACGATCACCCGCTTTTCCGTTCACGACAGATCGAAAACGACAGCCCCACCGCCAGATGCCGCAATCGACTTCAATTCTGCGGTAGTTTTTGACTTGACGTTGTTCAGGAAGATCCGGGACCCCTTCCCCTTTGCGGACGCTGCTATCGATTTCAGTTCCGCCGCATTGAATCTGCTTGCGTCCAGAACCATGCCACCGGCTGATGCGGCTATCGATTTTAAATCGGCTACTGATTTAGTCATTGTTCCCATCTTTACGATCGGCTACCGGCCGTTTGCGGGGCGCTTTCGCGCCGGGTGCTTTCCTACCGTTTTCTCAGTATCAGCATGCCATCCACAATCTCACCACGCAATCCGTGCGCTGCTAGCCACCAATCAGCATGATCCTTTAGCCGTCCGGCCAATACCGCTTCCAAGGCTTCCAGATCGCAAAGCAGATCAGAAGGTGGCATCGTGAGGCCTTCAGTGCGCGCGCGGGCGAGAGATTCGGGTGAGAGCGGTGGATTGCGCTTGAACATGCTTTCCTATAGTTCGTCATTCGCGAGCCACATCAGCGCGCCGTCACGCTCGTCGCCCGCAATCGTTGTCCACGTATGGCCTTCCTCATCGACCGCGACGCATCCCGGTTGCCAGTGTTCGGGATTGCGGAGTTTGTTCACCCAACTCTGCACCTCGCCCTTGAACAGCACGACAACACCGCCACGACCGATGTATCCGTTTTCTTGCCGCCATCGGCATGCCGTGTCGAAGGGCGCCATGACCTTTTCCGATGTCTAGAGTTCGCCGCGAGCTTTGGCGCCCGCTATGATTTCACGCAGCAGCATGCGCGCAACGGCGTCTGCTGACAACCCACCGACTTGGGTTGATCCAGAGCCATATGGAGATTCTACGGCGACTACGTGCGAACTGACTGTGTACGTCGCATCGTGAACGGCCCCCTCCACGTCGATTGAGACATTGAATGTGGTCGGTTGCCTTTTCATTATTTCTCCAATCAGTGCGCGTTTAAATAATGGAGCACGGCCGCGCGCTGGCGGTCATCAAGGCTGTCCCAAAGGTCGGGGGTAGGCGTTACTTCCTGAGCCTTCGGCAAGTAGCGTCGATCACACGCTGCGATCGCAACCATGTAGCTTTCGGTCGTTGAGAGACTCGCCTTGTCGGGCCCAGCCTTGACGGCTTCGCGAATCTTCACCGCGGCGAGCCTGACCAACTGATCGGCTGTCAGGGGATGAAGCTTATCTGTTTCTTTGCCCATCACAATCTCCTTTTCCCGTTTCCGTGCTTATTTCACTGGCTTGGACTCATCGGACAGCTGTCGATGGCAGGAGAATACTGCCGATTCGCCCGAGGTATGGACCGACGACTTGCACTCAAGCGTCAGTTGTCCCGGTCGGACGAAGTCACTCGCAGCCAAGCCACTCAGTGTGAGGCTGATGCCAGCCCAGATTGCAACTGCGACTTGCTGGCCATGCTTGAACATTTCGAATGAATCTGGTGCGGCGGCTGATCGATAGAGCCAGAAGTATTCATAATAGAACCACAGCGGCGGCCATATCACCCAAAATGCGGCCAGCCCAGTCACTAATCCCTGTCCATACGAAGGGGACGCATACAGCACATAGACAACTGCAACGAAAGTCAACACAGCCAATATGGCGGAGACGAGAGCGACCGCGTAGACGACATGCTGTTGCTTGCTTCCAGCGCGATATATCGGCGCTTTTGGATCCATGCGCATCTCCTTGAGAAGGTTTTCCTTGCCTCGCGGTCGCAGCCGCTTCTTCGTTGTCTGTTAGCGGGCCGCGTTGCGGAGACCGTCGAGCGCGCGGACGAGTTTGTCGCCATAGCCCAGCAGGCCATTCCACTCGCAGAACTCCGAAAACGCTTTCTCCGGCGTCATGCTCGCGATTTGCGCATCGTCCCAACCACGCTTGCGCAGGCAATCGAGCACTTCGGCGCTGATGTTTGACACAATCATGGCCTTCTCCGTTCTTTGATTCCTTAGGCGGCGTTGCGTGCCTGAATGAACTGCATCAACGTCATCCCTTCGAAGATCGGAGACGATTGCCCACGCAGCCGAGAAAACGCGACCGCTGTGCCGTAATATATGACATGACTCACGGTGCTGATTTCGATTTGCTCACTGTCGGCGGCCACCCGGACAACTTCCTCCCGGGATTCGAGTATCTCTTCGCTCCTCACGTATCCCGTAGCCCATCCGACTACATTCGTACCTGCAAAGACTGGACTTCCACTCATTCCCGCAGGAACAGCGATATTCAATTCCAACCGATCGCTGCGCGCGAATGTCACGTGTCCCTTCAACAGCCGCATCTCTTTGCCCGCCCCGGCAACCTCGTGACTTGGAATCCCGATCAACTGCAGGTCCATGCCCGCCAATACGTCCCCTTCGACAACGGAAAGGTAGCGTGTATCTGGCAAGTTGACGTGGACCAGCGCGAGATCGCATCCTTCCCAACTCGCTGCATGAGTGATCCAGCATATCTCTAATTTGCCGTCACGCTGAACCGCAGCAACGAGACGCTTTCCGGTTGGAATATCTTGCGGGCTCGGCACAACATGACCAGCGGTAACTGCGTCGCCACACTTCGTCACGAAGAAGCACGTACCTAGAAACCTGTACGAGGACAGGTCGACCTTGTCATCCACAACGTCGACCATCAGCAGCGGAAAGACAAACTCCCGGCCGTCGTTTAGCACAAGAGTGGGCATATTGATGGTTTCCCGTTTTCCTAGTGATTCCAGTCTTGTGAGGCAGATGCCAGCCCATCAGCGACTAACATAAGTTGCCGTGTTATGGCAGCGCCGCCACGACAACCTCATGAGACGAGTGCAGTTGCGGATGTTCATGGCGAATCATGCTTTGGAGATAGGCCAATCGCATGTGTCCTTCGATAAGTTGATACGGCTCCACAAAGGGCGCGTCACCTTCCCTCGGGTGCCGGTACCGACCAGCGTTCTGCGCAACGATTATCGGTGCTGGAGTAGTACCTGCTTCCAACATTCTCCGACCCAACCACGTAGCGCGCCTAGTGGTCCCCTCAAAAAGATCATCGCCCCAGAACCTAAGCGTTTGGGACCAACTTCCCACGTGCCCAATAGAGAGGATTTCGTCGTTGTCCATCCGCTTCAGCTCGTACGCCCAATCGAGAGGCTGAAGCGGGAGCCAGAACTGAAACTGAGGCCAATGGCGATGGACCCATGTCTCTACCACTTCACGAGGCACGTGTGCATATTCGCTTGGCCACCGTTCGAAATATTCGTTAAAAGACTCCTGATCGAACTCCCCGCAATTTGTGGGCTCAGGTATGGATGCACTGCGCATGGTTTTCCGAGTTGTTAAGCGCGCGAGAGAATCGTGGGCTTCATAGTGTCAGTTCCATTGTTGCCGTAACTATCCTCTTACTTCCGTGGTGAACCGGATCGTACTCAAGACTTTTGACCTCGGATGCGATACCGTCCAGCCCTGGATAAATGAAAGATGCAGAGACTCCCAACGTACGCAATCGTTCGCGCAGCCGAGGTTTCAGACTGCCGGGCACAATGAGTTCGTCGAGATCACCGGCCAGACCGGAAACGAGATCTTCATAGGGCCTCGCCGGGCAGGAAAACACAGATGCCTGATTGTGGTAGCGACGATCCTTATACCTCGGTCGTACAAAAATGACAGTTCGTTGTTTCGGCTGGATCGCGAAAACACTTTTAGCAAGGGTATCGGCAGTACGAAAATCGAAAAGATCTGGCTGATCGCTTACGACTTGTCGCGTCATATACAGCTTTCCGTCACACTCGTCTCGGCTCTCGACTGCAAAATACAACCCGACCAGCGGATTCGTAGACCAGTCCAGAAGTCGTGTTGGCAACCCGTGATGCTGCGCGAGAAACAGCCACTCGAAGTCGTTTTCCGGAACGAACTCCAGCTCTCTCAAGGACAGGCGCTTGAACTCATCGATCAATCCGCGCTCCAACGAGCTGATATCGCCACCAGTATGTTCTTGAGGATGCCGAGCGATTGACGGAAGCAGCGTGTACTTCTTGTCGTACTGGCCTCGATAAAGTAGTGCTGGCTGCCCTGACGCAAGCGTCTTCTGCATAAATTCTTGCCAGAATACGTCGATTTCCGATAGCGCGGTCATCATTTTCGGCTCCATTTTCATTTTGTTTTCCGTCGTTCTGTGGTCACAGCCGGTAGAACAGCGCGCTGATTCGACAGTAATGATCCCAAGTCTGCTTGACCTTTTCGTTCAGGAGAGCGCCCTGAACCTGAAATTCCGTAACTTGTGCTGTGCTTGGGATTTCGCCTGCTTCCAGTCCAGCATTGTGTGCCACGCATTTGCCGTTTCTGCCGCTTCCACCACAGCGTTGCGGTAGTCATCCAGCGCACGCGACCGATCCACCTGCGAGAGAGTGTCCATTGCTCGTTGTTTTCCTATGGCAGGTGCTTGTCGTCAATCACCTGCTTCGCCCATAGTATCGCCTCCGCGACGGCTTGGGCCTTGCTCTCGAACGGCTCTTTGTCTTCGAGGATCGACAATCCTTCGATGCCCTCGCCGGTCGAAGCCTCCTTGGAAATAAGGGAGTGCGCGAGCCAGTGCGATCCTTTTCGCTTCGGCATTGGCTTTATGGTCCATCCCCGATACTGAATCTCGTTGCCGCTAACTTGCTCGCTCAATTCGCCACCTCACACTCTCATAATTCATCGACGGTTGCCGACCAAAGCATCGTTCCGGCGTTGTGCTTTTCCTCGTCAGTCCCGGCACGCGGCCAGGATCGGATCATCCGATGCAACGCCGTTTGCCACGGCCATCGCACGATAGTTGGCGTGAAGCTCGTGGCCACCGTCATGCACGTCACCAAAACTATCGCCCCGAATCATCTTGAGCCGGACAGACAGATTGTGATCTGCGCCGCGCAGCAGGAATCCCGCACACAACGCAGGCTTTCGAGCCCCCGACTCGTGGCATGCAAAGGTATGCGTTGCCATGTCGTAGGCAGTCTCGGCAGAATGGCAGAAGGCATCGGCTGGAAACTCGCCAATCGCATCGACATGCCACGGGCACTTCGGGCACGGCTCACGCCGATACGATCCCTTGTCACCTTCGACGGTGATCACCTGATGGTCTGGACCGGCGGATCGCGTCCGCGTGATCTCGGGCGTTGTACGGGTCATCGATCTTTCCGACTAGTTGATTTCGTGGCGACGAGCGTCGATCTCGAAAGGAGCGTCGATGTAACCAACCGTCGCGATCTGATGGAGATAAGCCGGCAAAAACGCCGAAATCGAACCGGCCACTTCATACTGGTGAACATGGCGGTATTCGTGTGTCAGCAGCCTGCGTGTATCGTGTCCTTGCACCACAAAAATGGCGTGGCCCAAGGTAAGCCCGACCATGCCGGGGCCCAGCAATCCTGTATCGAGTGCAATGGCCCGGAGCGTCGGGTCATCCGGCAGCGGCAAGGCAGGTACGATCGCGACGCGAATCAGCTCAGGCGAGGCCACACCAACGGAACGCGCGTCGGCCATACCGTATGCGGATAATGACGAGCCGACAGAAAGCACCTGCTTGGACTGAACCTCTGCCCACGCTATCGCCGCAGGAAGGATCGTGGGCAGAGACGTCGCTAGATCAATCATAAAGTTTTCCTACCCTTCGTATTGATTTCGGTGAACCGCTGTAACACCCGTGATAGCCGTCAACGTCAACTCGAATTTGTTCATACCCGGGCATACTGAGTACGCCTTGCTTTGGTCGTAGGAGTGAAAGTTGAGGATTACTTTCTCGCCGGAGCCATCCACCAGTTCGAAGTCGTAGTCCAAGCTCCACTGGTTATTGCCTTTCCCGCCGACCATTCCAAGTGCCTCTGCATCACGAATCGCGATGCCGAACGAACATTGATCGCATGCTTGATCGATCAACGCTTTCAATTTTGTGAACGCATCTTGCGCATTCATAATCTCTGCCCTGTTATCACGATGGTTTCGTTGTTCACGATCTTTTCCGTTACGCGATCACCCTGCCGACGATCGGCCAAATCACAAACTGCCAGAGAAAGTACAGTACGGAAACCACTCCGATCAGTGTAAGTGCCAAGACAAGGCGTGTGGCCCACTTCGGTGGTGGTTGCCAAGGGATAACAGAAAGGATCTTCGCGAAGCCTTGGTCGCACTTCGTGTAGGAATTAATCTGGTTCCACAGGAGTGGCGGATGGTACAGATACGTAATCGTCACCTGTTCATTCGGGATAAGCTGAGCAAAGACCAATTCGGCAGAACCGTCTTCGCGGCGTACCAACTCGTGTCCCACGCTCGGCCATACCCCGAAATTCGGTGGCAGAACGGTGTGCCCCAGTCGCACATTGGTGGCAACTACCTTACCGGCGTTGCGTACCACAATCGTGTGCGTGTTCACCTGAAACGCTTGAAACGCTTGGCCGTCTGCCGGCCGCACCGGAATAGCCGACGCGTGCGAGATGAAGCTGACCAGCTTCATTCGTTGTTCAAAGATGCGGTTCAGCAGGGCACCTACCGGAAGGGCGACGATAGGGGCAGCGATGGTGGCCAAAACGTTCCAGTCCATACTTTAACTTTTCCCTTGCATTAGTACTTGCTCATTATTCGGACCGCGGAAGTTGGACTGAATCAGCTCACCCGTAGTGGCGCTTTCGATGGCAGTTCGGGCAGATTGCAATCGCATTCTCAACGATATCGGGGCCGTCTTCGGCCAACGGCTGGACATGGTGAACTTCTAAATACGGCGTGCCATCCGAGTTGCGGACAAACGGTGCAGGCTGTTCGCAATCTTCGCAGAAACCGTTCGCGCGCTCACGCACAGCAGCAACCACATAAGGGTTACGCACGAAAACCGTCGTTGTCACCTCGATCCGCCCTGGCATCGGCGGCCAACGTCGCATGCGAGCCTCTCGGTCTTCGGCCGAGAGGCTCGCGGCCCGTTGTACGTCTCTCTCGAAACTCTCATCCACCACAGACCGACGCGATATCGACTTCTGATCCGAAGGATCCCAGACCGTCCCTACCGTATTGCCTTGAGGCGGCACCTTATCCCCGAGAAACTGCTTGATATTCGCTTCGATCGGCGGATGCTCGATGAATTCTTGGACCTGAAAGATGGTCCGATTGTCCTCATACCGTAATCTGGTGACGACGCCGCCGAAAAGTTGCCTCGGATAGCCATCTCGACGTTCGGGATTGGGGAGAAGCACAAACATGGCATCACCCTCGAAGACTCGATCTGGGGCCACGATCCACACACCGGTCTCGTTGTTGCCGATGAACCCCCGGTTCCATTCATCGTGGTCACGCTCTCTATTGCTGCCGGTGACGACGAATCCCCGCGGGCAGTTCGCATAAGCTTGGTGATTTCGGTAATCGTGAATCGTTCTAGTCGCCATAGTCCCCTCTTGGAGCGCGTCTACGCTCCCCGTTTTCGTTGCGCTTCTCGTTTTTCTTGCTATTCTGGTCGTGCGCACTGGCAATGCACCCATGCCCCTAGAGTCAGCCTTCGAGACGCTTCAAGAAGCCAAGCAGTACCTTACGGAGATCACCCTTCGAGACAACAATGGTGTCGTCGGTGAAATCCTGCGTTAGCCGGTTACGGGCAGCTACCCGCAGCACGTAGCGTTCGAGAATCCAGAGCGCTGCCTGCACTGAAACCTGTGCCCACCATTGCGTGCGTTTTGATTTGCGACCGTTCGCCATGTCGTGGCTGAATTGGTAGCGACCATGCGCGAGCCTGCGGGTATCCAACCGGTTGATGGACGAGGAGCTGTCAGCGAGCAAAATGTCTCCTGCGATCTCATCCACCTCGTTGACGAAGAAGGCAAAGTCCCCAGCCGGGTGCGGCTTCGGAAGACGTACCTTCTCGGGATTCAATTCTCGGTACTCGATGCGCTCCTCAAAGAGGGAGAGCAGCTGCTGATAGGTGAGGGTCAACACGGCCGATTCGGCGCCACTCCGCCGATAGCTTACGTTGCCTGACGTTAGTTCCAGCTCGCCTTTCTTGTCGCCGGCGCGACCTGTCACCTTGATGAAGGTGCGGGTAACAGATTTTGGTTCTCGTTGAGCCACAGTTTCATTCCCGTTAGAGTGATTGGCAGCGGCACCACCCCAGTCGCCGACTTCGCCGCCGCTAGGTCCATGTTTTCCTACAGTTCGTGGTTCGCGAGCCACATCAGCGCGCCGTCGCGCTCGCTACCCGCGATAGTCGTCCACATGCGGCCTTGCTCATCGACCGCAACGCAGCCGGGTTGCCAATGCTCGGGGTTACGCAGTTGGTTCACCAAGCCCTGGACCTCACCTTGAAAAAACACGACGACGCCACCCCTGCCAACAAGCGCTTCCTGCTCGCGATAGCGACGCGCATCATCGATTATTGTCACAGTTGCTTTCCCTTGTTGCCGGTGCTGCCGACGTTTTCCGATCCCTAGCGCGGTGACTCTGGCTCAAGAGCGTACTTGAGCCCTGGAACATCCCTCAGGCCGATGAAAAGGATATAGCCGGATTGCGTCGTGACGTCTTGCCTTGAAAACCGGTTAAGGAGAGGCGTCGTTGTTCGAGAACGTGGCTTTGCGTGAACGAACTGCCAAAGTGCGCCGCGCTCATCCCAGCAATCGTATCCACGGAATGCTTCGTCCGGGTTGTCCTGTATCGCGCGAAACCACTTTCCAAACGTGGAGTGACATTGCGCAGATCGATAGCCACTTCCATTCGACGTCTCGAAGGTTATCAAAGCCGATCCCGTCGGGGTAGTCGTGAGACGAACTGAGGATATCGGGAGAATTCTCTCCGTGGAGCGTTCGGTAACACGATACGTCCCCACGAACTCCGCACTGTAATCGTCGCTCACCGGTACAGTACCGCACCCGCCTAGCAGCGTAAGGCATCCTGCAACGGTGAATATGCCTTTTAGTAGATCGATTTTTCTTTGCATGCTTAACCTTCTGCCTACATATGCGCGATACTGCCTTTCCCTTCCGTTCATCTAAACTGATGGGTCTTCGACAACCGAGTCGCCGAGCTTGCAAGTCACATACGCCCGCATCGCGGCAATGAGGTGTGTTGAACCGAACAACGAGCGTGTGCGGCGATGTCCAGTACCTGCACGAGCGTAATACTTCAGCGGCTCGCCAGCGTGCCCATTCGCGCGCTCAATAGATATCTGCTCGATCTCGATCAGCGGTCCCGCTTGAGACCAATCAGTCGATGGAGAATAGATCTCCCGGGCTCCCTGAACGTCTTTACCTATCCATTCGTGCGGCATACCCTCCGCAAAGCAAAACACTTCAATTCCGGCGGCACGTGCGACCCAGCGGTCAAGAGCCACACCAGTCAAAAATGAAACGTTTGTCAAAGTTTTTCCTCTCACGCGTCACGAAAGTTTGCCCGCGTTTTCCTCTATATTCTAGGAGATACCTCTGCCGGCGAAATGATCGGACGCAGGCCCCGTTCAAGTTCGGTACGATCACGTAGCTGGCGTTTCGCCGCCAACAAGCTGCTGGCGGCGTTTAGCTCGATTAACCACTTGCATGCGATGTCCTCTTCAGCCTGTCGCGCTCGGATCTCGTTGGCATACTTCGTCGATAGTTGCTCAAGACGTGCTAGCGCTTTGGCGTCACGCTGGGAGAGCCAGCCGATTACCGAGCCACCAAGAGTTCCCCCCACAGCAACCATTGCCGCCACTATCTGACCGTCCATAGCTTCTCCAATTTTCCGTCCTACGGTCTGTCCGCGTGTTTACGGACCAAAGCGCGAATTGCCTCATCCGCCGTCGAGCGCATGATGTAGTCCGGTGCTTGCGGCAGCAGCGCAGCAAAGGCATCACTCATCGTGTACGTCGCGTCGGCTCTGCCTGGTTCGCGTATCAATATCGCAAGGTCAGGCATCAACTCAGCTTCAAAGTCGCGCCCATTGATTCGCATCGTAATCGGCATGTTGTACCTCCCTCTCGGTTTTCCTATTTGTCTGCGATGGCAGCGATTGTTGGCGACGCCGTCGCAGTTCGGACCGCAAGAGAACTATTCGCAGTGACGATCGGCCTCTTCCTGTATCCGCTGAGAAGAAACTGTGTATGACGCAGAAGCGGATACTGCTCCGAGATCGCGGCTCGTGCCGCTATACCTTCCCGGACCACATCTTGAGCGATCAACGCCGTGAAATCGTCAACACAAATAACGCGAGCGCCAGCAAGGCCCGCATCATTCCCGCTGGGAAGCACAGCATACTGCTCGATTGGTGTGCTCTCTGAAAGAAACGGAAACAGCTCGGAGAACATGTAAAGTCTCGCCAACCGAAACTTCTTTTCGAAGCGCAGACCCCGTTTTTCCCAGGTGTGCGCGTCCAGTGACAGTTCGTAATGTCGAATGACCCCGTCAGCGGGGGAATACGCGACGACATCGACCTCCATGTCATGTCCACCCGCGAGGCGCTTGCCAACTCTCACGTTGGTTCTCACGACATGGCCCGTCCATTCCAGCCATTCTCTAGCAAGTGCTTCAAGGTGGTTCATTCTTTTCCTACCCGTTCTTGGTGATCAAAGGCATGAAGCAGTTCTCGCCATTGGCGAGGCATGTCGCTATCAAGCTGAATGCAAACTTTACATTGCTAGTCGATGGCCCGAAGACTGCTTTGGCATCGCCATCCGGTTGCCCCTCAAGCACGCTATCGGTTCCAGCCAATGTTGCGTGGGAAGCCATCATCGATAGGCCGCGATAGGCAGTGGCGTAGAGATAGCCAAGCTGGGCGAGTTGCGCGGCGTCGAAGGCGGTTAGCGCTGGTTTGGTCACTCCGACCATCTCCTCAACCTGACGCAGCCGTTCGACCTGGAGCGCCGTTAGATGTCCACCCTTTGTACCTTCCCGAATCATTTCGCGTGCTTGTTTGCGGCTCTCATGACCATGACCTTCTGCAAGACTCGCGAAAACGCTTGGATCAGCGAGTGACGCCGCGCCAAAGAAAAGAAACTCGAATGCGCTTCGCAGAAGGATGAGCGCTTCGGGGGCCATCCCGCGCTCGGCAAGGAGGTAACTCCCCTGGCACGCGCGTATACACCTCATCCAAAATGAAAGTGCGAGGATTTCGTGCGGTGCGTAGTCCGACACGTCAGCAGAAAACAGCTTCATCGTAACGCGATCGGAGATCGCCCCGGCTTCCCCTATGCTCGTGGCCAGCTCTGCATGTAGCTGCAAGCGTGCCGATTCAATCTCCGGCGAGAGGAATCCCTTGGCGGCGATGTCGGCACGGCTAACGTCCATGGATTTTCCCATTTGGCATATTCGTTTTCCCATCTCAGAGTCTTGCCGCGGTCCAGCGGCGAAACTGGGAAT
>DASVNP010000384.1:0-6002 GCA_036383775.1 Paraburkholderia sp.
CCAGTGGACGAGCGCCCCGAGTGGTGTACGATCCAATCGTTACATCACACAATGTAACAATAAAAACTGTCATAATGACGGGCGTCCGCATCCCCGTCGACAGCACATTCGGGAGGCATGTATGGGTGACAAGACCATTCCACAGGTCGACGTGGAAGAACTGGCGCAGTTCCGCGAAGTTCAGCAACTGGCCTATCGTTGCGTCGAGAGCGTCGGCGAAATGCTCCAACCGGGCATGACGGAAAAAGACGCCGCCCGTCTGCTGACCGAATGGCTACAGGACCACGGCGTGCACGACTGGCTGCACAAACCTTTCGCGTGGTTTGGCGACCGTACCGCCTTTGAAGGTTTTTCCGGGCTGTCGCACATGGCCGGTTTTAACCTCGCATTCTTTCCGAGTTCGCGCCGGCTGGAAGAAAACATGCCGGTCATTCTCGACGTGGCGCCGGTGCTGAACGGTGTGATCGCCGATGTCGGCTACGCCACCTGCGTCGGCACGAATCCCACGCTCGAACAGCTGAAAGACGACCTGGCCGAGCACCGCGAATTGATCGTCACCATGTTGAAGCAACGGCACACGCTTGCCGACGTGGCGCGCGCGGTCGACCTGTTGTGCAGAAAACAGGGCGTCGAGCCGCGCCACAAGGCCTATCCGTTCAAGGTGCTCGCGCATCGTGTCGCGAAGCTGAACCAGCCGGCCAAGCCGCGTTTCGTTGCGCGTTTCGGCCTGAACGCCACGCGCAATCTCGTCCTCGACCAGGTTAGCGCGGGCAGGAAGGAGGGCTGGTCGCCGTTATGGTCGATCGATCGCCGCTCCGATCATGCGCCGACGCCTGGCCTCTGGGCCGTCGAGCCGCATCTCGGCTTTCAGGGTGTGGGCGCCAAATTTGAAGAGTTGCTGGTCATCACCGATGACGACGCCTACTGGCTCGACGACGACCTGCCGCACGTGCGCCGCTGGGCGCAGCGCGGGCGGGCGTTGGCCGCGGCATGACGGAGGCGCGCATGCAACTTCTAACCGAACCGGTATCGCCCACGCTGTACGAAGCGCCACCTGCCACGCGCCGCACCAAATTCACGGTGAGTTCGGGCGACGTGACGCTTGCCGCCAGCGCATGGGGCGACCCCGCCCGGCCTACTGTGGTGTTAGTGCATGGCTACCCCGACAACAGCGAAGTCTGGGACGCCGTGGCCGGATTGCTGGCCCACGATTTCCACGTGATTGCCTACGATGTGCGCGGTGCGGGGCAATCCACTGCGCCTAAAGGGACGGCTGCTTATCGTTTGGGAAAACTCACCGACGACTTCATCGCTGTCATCGATGCCGTTAGCCCCGATCGCGCCGTCCATCTGGTGGCGCACGACTGGGGTTCGATCCAGGGCTGGGAGTTCGTCACCGAAGAGCGCTTGCGCGGGCGCATTGCGTCGTACACGTCGTGCTCGGGTCCTTGCCTCGATCACGTCGCTTACTGGATCCGCGCGCGCTTGCTGCGTCCCACGCCGCGTTCGATCGGCAAGCTATTGGGGCAACTGGTGCGCTCCTGGTATGTGCTGCTGTTTCATTTGCCGGTGCTGCCAGGCTTGACCTGGCGCGTATGGCTCGGCCGCGCGTGGCCGCGCGTATTGCGTCGTGTGGAAAAGACGCAGATCGCGCCGCGTCCGACGCAAACGCAGGACGGCGTGCGTGGCGTATCGCTGTATCGCGCCAACTTCATCCGCTGCCTGTTCACGCCGCGCAAGCGCTACGCACACGCGCCGGTCCAGGTGATCGTGCCGACGCAGGACAAATACGTCAGCCCGGCCTTGTCCGAGGATCTTTCGCGATGGGTGCCGCAGTACTGGCGCCGTGAGCTGACCGCGCGGCACTGGCTGCCGGTCACGCACCCTGAGCAGATGGCGAGGATGGTGCGCGAGCTCGTCGATCACACCGAAGGCGGCGCCGAACCGGACACGTTGCAACGCGCCCGTATGGATGCCGCACGTAAACCGCTCAGCGGCAAGCTCGCGGTCGTGACTGGCGCAGGCAGCGGCATCGGGCGATGCATTGCACTGGAATTCGCGAAGCAGGGCGCCGCAGTGGTCGCGGTCGATATCGACACGGCAAGCGCGGAACGCACGGCGACCCTGGCCAGGTTGTCAGGCTGCCAGGCATATACGCGCAAGGCCGACGTCGGCAGCGCCGAACAGATGGAAGCGCTAGCGGACTGGGTTGGAACTGACCTTGGCGGCGCCGACATCGTGGTCAACAACGCCGGCATTGGCATGGCAGGCGGCGTGCTCGACACCTCGACACAAGACTGGGAACGCATTCTTCACGTCAACCTGTGGGGCGTGATTCACGGCTCACGCCTGTTCGCCCGGCAGATGGTAAAGCGCGGCAATGGCGGTCACATCATCAACACTGCGTCAGCCGCTGCCTTCGCTCCTTCGCGCGATCTGCCGGCCTATGCGACCACCAAGGCTGCTGTATTGATGCTTAGCGAGTGCATGCGCGGAGAACTCGCCGCTCACGGTATTGGCGTCAGCGCAATCTGCCCGGGGTTTGCCGAGACTGGAATCATGGCCTCGACCCAGTATGTCGGCGCCAGCGCTCAGGAGCAGGACCGCATGCGCCAGAAAGCCACCAGGCTTTACCAGTTGCGCGGCCTGCAACCGGAGACGGTCGCGAAAGCCGCGCTCCGTGCGGTATTGCGCAACAAGCCTGTGGTCGCCATCGGCATTGAGGCGCATTCAATGCGTTTCATCTCGCGCTACATGCCCGGGCTAAGCCGCATGATCGCTCGCATCGGCATGGTGCCGCGCTGATCTCACTCACTGGATGCCGGAGACCGTCATGACCCAAGAGCACACTCAATACAAGATCAGGGCACGCCATGTGAAATTCGACTGGAGTCGAACGCCGATCCAGTGGATTCCCGGTGACCCGTCGAGCACGCACATCATCAATGTGCTGAACCTGCTGTTCCCCGCCGGGGAATTATGGTTCTGCCGCGTCTACAACAAAGCGTTGCCGCTGATCACCGATCCGGCGCTGCGCGACGACGCAGAGGGGTTTCTCAGGCAGGAAGCGGTGCATTCGCGCTCGCACGGCGGTGTGCTCACGCACTACTACAAGGCTCACGGCATCGACACGCAGCCTTTCACAAAGAAACTCGACTGGTTGTTTGGCAAGCTACTCGGCGAGCAACCGCTTGGATTGAAGATCGGCAAAACGCGCTTCTGGCTGCGCCAGCAGTTGGGTGTCATCGCTGCGCTGGAGCATTTTTTTGGTTATCTCGGCAATTGGGTGCTCAATGCCAACGGACTCGATGCCGCTCACGCCGACCCGACCATGCTCGACCTGCTGCGCTGGCACGGTGCGGAGGAAGTGGGGCATCGCACCGTCGCCTTCGACATCTTCCGGCATATGGGCGGCACGTACTTCGAACGCTGCTTCCATATGCTGTCGACGGTGATTCTTCTGCTGTACTTTCTCACGCACGGCGCGCGCTTCATGCACCGGCGCGATCCCGATGCCGGTACGTACCGCGGCTTTATCCTGGCCTGGCGCGCCGGGGCGCGGCGCGGTTGCCTGCCGTCGTTCTGGAAAATGATCGCCGCAGCGCTACGCTATTTCAATCCACGCTATACACCGCATCACGAAGGCTCGACCGAGCAGGCGCTTGCCTATCTTGCCACGTCGCCCGCTGCGCAGGCCGCGGCGCATGGAGGCAACTGGGTGCGCGATGCGAATTGATACGGCGGCATGAAGCACCAGGGCACTAGGTCGTTGCCGTTTTCAAAGCCTCTATGTCACGCCGAGGTGGCGCTCCAAACATGCGCGAATATTCGCGGCTGAATTGCGATGCGCTTTCGTAGCCCACCTGATAGGCCGCCGCTTCGGCATTGGCAATGCCTGCCACCATCAGGTTGCGTGCTTCAAGCAGGCGAAGCTGCTTCTGGTATTGCAACGGCGTCATCGATGTCAGCGCCTTGAACTGCCTGTGGAATGCCGACGGACTCATTTGTGCCACGGCAGCCAGATCCTCGATGCGTACGGTCTCGGTGAATTGGCCTCTTAACGCATGGATGGCAGTCACGACTTTATGCACATGGCTGGTGGCCAGCACGGCGCGGGCGACCTCGTTGCCGTGACGCCCCGTGAGCAGCCAGTAGCAGATTTCCCGCTTGATCATCGGCGCGAGAATGGGAATCGCGTGAGGCGTGTCGAGGAGGCGCACCATGCGCAGCATGCAGTCAGCGAGCGGGCCGTCGATCTCTGTCACAAACACGCCGTGCCCGAGATCGTCTTCCGGCGCAGGCGGCGTATCGAGGCATGCCATGACATCGCGCATGATGGCAAGGTCGAACTCCATCGCAATAGCGAGGTATGGCTCTGTTGGACTGGCTTTCACAATCCTGCTGAACGCCGGCATCTCGACGTTGACGATCAGGGCTTGTCCTGCCCTGTAGTCGTACCGCCTGTCACCGAATGTTGTCCACTTGGCGCCTTGAACGACGACACAGAGGGCCGGCTTCATGATCAGATGAGAGGGATGTTTTTCATGATCCGAGCGGATGATGATCAAGCCCTCGATGGCGGTCATGAACGGGCCCTCACTCCCGGCTTGATTGTCGGTGTAGCGTTTGACACCTTCGACCAAGGCATTCGACATATGAAACTCCTTCGCGCCAGCATTTGCTCATGTTACTGCCTCGCGTGCCGAGCTGCAGAGCCCGGGCAGGATTAGGCAAGAACAAGGACAGTTAGGGCATTCAGCCTCGCTATCGGCCGGAATAAGCTGCGTCTACACCTCTAACGTGGAGCGCAAAAATGACAGCAGGACAATCGGCAGACGCCATTTCGAAGATCGCCATCGTGACAGGCGGGAGTCGCGGCCTGGGGCGCAATACGGTCGTGAGCCTCGCGAAGCGCGGCGTCAGTTCAATATTCACCTATCGCGCCAATCAGGCAGAAGCCGACAAGGTCGTCGGCCTGGTGGCAGAGGAGGGGCAAAGAGCCATTGCACTGCCACTCGATACCGGAAAAGTGAGCACATTCGACTCGTTCGTGGAGCAGGTTCGGGCGTCGCTTGCTCAACTGGGCGCGGAGCGTTTCGACTATCTCGTCAACAACGCCGGCACGTCGAATCACACGCCGTTTGAAAAGACAACCGAGGAAGAGCTGGACAGTCTTTACCACGTCCATTTCAAGGGCGTGTTTTTCCTGACGCAAAAGCTGCTGCTGTTGATCAAGGACGGTGGCCGGATCGTAAATATCTCCTCGGGGCTGACCCGTTTCACCTTTCCAGGCAGTGGGTCCTATGCATCCATGAAAGGCGCGGTCGAGGTTCTGACGCGTTATCTCGCGAAGGAGCTCGGTCCGCGTCGAATCGCTGTCAATACTGTCGCGCCAGGCGCCGTCGCCACGGACTTCAGCGGTGGCATGGTGCGCGACAATCCCGAGATCAACAAGCTCGTGGCGGACGGGACGGCACTCGGCCGTGCGGGCTTGCCCGACGACATCGGTCCGATGATCGCGTCGCTGTTGTCCGAGGACAATCGCTGGGTCAATGGCCAGCGCATCGAAGTCTCGGGCGGCATGTCTCTCTAGTCTGGCTGTGCCAGAATCGGCATTCTCCCAACGAGGACAGAATGCCGCTATGACCGACAATCACAACAACAGTCTGGATATCCGGAGGCTTTCCCCAACAGAATGGGCACAGGCCTTTCCGGTGATCACGCAATTGCGGACGCTTGATCAGGACGAATTTCTCAGAAGAGCCAGATTGCAATCGCATTCTGGCTATGAGCTTGTCGGCGCGTTTCAGGGCGGCAAGCTTGTTGGCGTGATGGGGATGAGGCCGGTCCATACGTTGGCGCGCGGGGCGCACTTGCACATCGACGATCTCGTCGTCGATGAGGCGACACGAGGCAGCGGTGCGGGTCGCGCGTTGACGGACTATGCGGAAGCCGACGCGCGTGCTCGCGCTATGACAGCGGTGTTTCTCGACGCCCGGCCG
>DASVNP010000385.1:0-4130 GCA_036383775.1 Paraburkholderia sp.
GAACGTCCACAGGTCCGACGGCGGCTTCAATTTCCGCCACGATGCCGTCGATGGCATCGAAATCGGTCACGTCAAGTACACGTCCAAAAGCAGCGTTTGCGGACAGAGATTCGAAATCACCCTTTGCCTGTGCGCTTCTCACCGTACCGACGACTTTGTGACCCGCCGCTAACGCCTCTTCTGCGAGCGCACGGCCGAAGCCGCTGCTGACGCCCGTGATGAGCAGAATTTTGCTGGATGCCATTGAAGTTTCTCCCGAATGGTGTCTGGAGAATGCATACTAGTCTGAGGGACGAGGCTAGCTAAGCCATATTCCGCTATTTTTCTTGCCTAAAGCTATGAGTACGAAGCGGACCTCCACGCACAATCCGGATCTTTCCTCTGGAACTCAGAAACGCATGATTGCGTTGCTCCGCGCGTTGGCGCCGGAAGAGGGCTATAACCTCACAGCGCTGCCGAGCGTCCGGATCTTGCGTTCAAACCGGCCTCTGTCACGCACGCCGGTTCTCTATGACCCCGGCATCGTGATCGTTTGTCAGGGCCGCAAGCGAGGTCATTTCGGCGACCAGCTCTATCTGTACGACGAGCGTCACTACCTGGCCGTGTCCGTGCCGGTTCCGTTCAGCATGGAAACCGAAGCAACTCCGGAGCGCCCGCTGCTTGCGCTGTACCTTCACCTCGATTTCACATTGGCCGCTGAACTGGCCGTGCAGATCGATCGTGAAGGCGCAACGGAATATGTGCAGGCGCCTCAGAGCATGATGTCGACGCCGATGGATGACGCGATGCAGGCGTCCGTGTTGCGCTTCCTTGAGGCGATGCATCGGCCGCTTGAAGCCGCTGTATTGGGCCCGGGCCTGCTGCGCGAAATTTATTTCCGTGTGCTCACCGGAAAGCAGGGAAGCTCGATGCGCGAGGCGTTGGCGATGAAAGGGCAGTTCGGCCGGATAGGCAGATCGCTAAACCTCATCCATGCCGGCTATGCGCAACCGCTGGACGTGACGCAGTTGGCAGCGGAAGCCGGAATGAGCCTGCCGAGCTTCCACAGCCATTTCAAGGCAATCACACACGTTTCGCCGATGCAGTACGTGAAGTCAACGCGTTTGCATCAGGCCCGCCTGTTGATGGTCCGTGAGGATTTGACTGCGGAGGCCGCGAGCCACGCAGTGGGTTACACGAGCGCGTCGCAGTTCAGCAGGGAGTTCAAGCGGCTCTTTGGCTTGACGCCAGCGGCGGAGACGAAGCGTATGCGCGAGAGCTTCGCTATTCCGGCGGCGTTCGACGATGCGATGTATGTTTCGTCGCACTGAGGCACTGAACACACGTCGCTGACCTCCAGGGACTTTGGCAACTGGACTCGGTGCTCGTCAACATCGAAGGTATCACCAGCCTGCTCCGTGTGTTCGCGCAAGGTCAGCGCGTCAAGCGGTCTGAGCAGCCTCGCTTGTTACGGAATTGCTTCGCATCCACTCCTCGAGCCCGCAGACCGCAATGCCCTTCTGCGCGTTGAACGTGCTTTGCGGATCCCACGCTACACCACGGCCTTCAGCAAAGACGACACGGTACTTCCGGAGCGCATCATGAGGTTCCTGGGCGAGTTCCCGTTTCAGTTCATCCACGCTCCAGATCGTGCGAAGGACATGTGTGCCCATCAATCTGTCGACTGTGTCCGCCAGTTGCTGGTAAGTCACGGTGTCGCCCGCGACATGCACCACCTGGTTGGAAATTCTCGGCATTGAGAACACGATCTCCGTCGTCAAGGCGCCGATGTCTTCGGCCGTCGTCACCGTCACCGCGTTGTCCCAGCCGCCTAACGCATTCACCGTGTTCCGGGCCAGATCCACAACGCCGAAAGATGGTTCGAACAGGAAGCTCGTAAACATGCCCGTCGAGACGATTACCCATTCGGTGCGCTCTTGCGAGCGGAGAAGATCGCGCACATCGAGCTGTTCGTCGAACAAGTCCTGCGCGCTTCCTCTACCGATCACCTCATAGTCGACGCCGAATTGCCATGGAAAATACCGTTTGACTCCTGCACTCAGTGCCGCTCGTGCGATCTTGAGTTGTACACCAGGGCCGCCGACAAACCCCGTGCAGGAAATGACGGTATCGAATCGTCGGAATATGGCCGCAAGCGCAGCGCCTGATTGGTCCGCAAGGTCTCCTTGAACGAGTTCTACGCCCAGCGAGCGCAACTCTGCCACGTCATTCTGTTTGGCTGGGTCCGTGGAATTGATAGTTGACGGACGCAGCAGCACCGCCACAGATAGAGCCGCGGGAGCGGTCCGGCGGACAAGGTTGCGCAGTACGGC
Organism: Paraburkholderia sp.; assembly: GCA_036383775.1. Classification (GTDB taxonomy): domain Bacteria; phylum Pseudomonadota; class Gammaproteobacteria; order Burkholderiales; family Burkholderiaceae; genus Paraburkholderia. The sequence goes on from DASVNP010000385.1 coordinate 2,313, forward strand.
CATGCCGAGTTCACCTGCGCCGAGGACGAGAATGCGGTTGTCATGCAACATATGCGTTACCTCTTTAGAGAAGCAGAACTTGATAGAAGCGAGGTTCGCGGCCGGACTGCGAGCACATGAATTGCGTTGACCATGGAGCCGGGCCGTCGAATGCTTTGCAGTGTAGGGGCGGGGAGGCGCAGCATTGTTCGGCGTGCCGGAATACAGAAAGCATCCGGAACGAATCAGCCGGCTTTAGCCGGCTGAACAGACCTCATTCAGCTGGAACGGCGGGTGAACAACGTAAGATAGTTATTTCTCGAGCTTCCGGCAGTGGACTGCAGGCGACCGGACCACGGCGACCATCTATGGACAAACTTCAAGCAATGACGACGTTCGTACGCGTCGTCGAGGCACAAAGCTTCAGCAAGGCGGCGGAAACGCTGTCGATGCCTCGATCGTCGGTCACAACAGTGATCAAGAATCTGGAGACCCATCTCGGCACCCCGTTGCTCAGGCGAAGTACGCGAACGCTCAGTCTGACCGATGCAGGCGCACGTTACTTCGCATCGTGTCAGGCCATTCTGTCCGACATCGCCGAGGCGGAGATAGGACTCTCGCTCGACGCAACGACCCCGCGCGGACGCGTGCGGGCCGACATGCCAGGCTTGATCGGACGTGCGATTGTCTTGCCGAGGCTGCGCGAATTCGAGAAGCGCTTTCCGGATATCGAACTGGTGCTTGGTCTTAGCGATCGGCCCGCCGACCTGATCTACGATGGCATCGATTGTGTTATCCGCACCGGGGAATTGACGGACTCGACGCTGGTAGCGCGCCGGCTTGGACAGTTAAGCTGGTTGACATGTGCGTCGCCGGGTTATCTGAAGGAGCATGGTGAGCCCGATTCCGTGAGCGCACTCGGCGCTCATCCCGTAGTCAACTACATATCGAATGCGACCGGCCGCCCGCTTGACTGGCGCTTCAACGTTGACGGTGAAAATCTCACGATCTCATTGCAAAGCCGTTTTGCCGTCAACGAAACGGAAGCCTATTTGCAATGCGGCCTCGAAGGTCTGGGACTTATCCAGATATCAAGATTCGCGGCATTTCCCTACCTTCAAACCGGCCGCCTGAAGGAGGTTCTTGCTGACGCGCGATGCTCGCCGGTGCCGATTTCCATCGTCTATCCGCTCGGCCGGAATGCCACTGCCGCGATCAAGGCATTTGTCGACTGGATCGTCGAGATATCGGCGTCTGCTGCATTTCAATGAGGCGATATGGGTGACGACCTGTAGCGTCAGTTGGCGAAGTCGCGTGCGATGATCTCGACCAATTCAAAATGCAGCGTTACCAACTCGAAGTGGTCATGCAGATCGAGGTGCGGCATGCAACGAATATGGCACTCCCGGAATTCCTCTGCGCTGGAAAATGTTTCGCCTCGCCAGACCTCTTCCGGGATGTTCCCGAATTCGATCGTATGCACTTTGGTTGCCCTGATGATGCAGCGAAGCCGCTGCTTCAAATCGTAAACCTCAATGATGTCCCCCGGTGCATAGCCACCGTCGCCATATTCGCCGTAGGATTTGTAATAGTCCTCGACCGTGTCTGCGGTGACGGTTTTGCGACCCTCCATGACAGCGCGCGGAAGACTATCGTCGTTTTCGTCAGCGCCCCAAAAGGTCAGTCTCTTCCTTCTGTTCATTCTGCATTCCTTGCGAGTTGCTGAACGGTTGGGTGCGCTTCCCAAAAGCCGCCGCTCGGGTGTTGCAATGCGCGCGTCTTGTTAAGGTCAAGCATGCGGGGCTAATACCCACAGGTTACTCGGGGAGGAACGTCGCT
>DASVNP010000386.1:0-2200 GCA_036383775.1 Paraburkholderia sp.
GCGGGGCGTTTTAAGAATTACTCTTCGACGCGCGCAGCGCCGCCGGAAGTATGACGCCCTTGTCACTGGCGTCGAATGCGGGAGAACACGGATTCCACGGAGCCACTGGCGGTTCTGAGCTACGGTTCCCGCTTAGCATTAGCGGTTTGAGCTGCTTTCTTTTGCCTACTTTTCTTTGCAGCCGGCAAAGAAAAGTAGGTGCCCCCCCGCACAGGGGGAACGCTAATAAACGAAAAGCAAATCAAGGAAAGGCCAACACCGCAAGCGCACAGACAAAAGCACAAAGCAGGCAAAAAAGCCAATCAAAGCCCAACACCGTAGGCAAACACCCAAGCACCGCGCAGCCAAAACAACAAGGCGCAGCCATCATCAGCGCCCTACTAGTAGTCGCACTATCAGCGATATTAGTTTCGGGCATGCTCTGGCGCCAGCAAGTCCAAATCCGAAGGATCGAAAACCAACGCCTCCTCTCCCAGGCGCAATGGGTCGCCCGCGGCGCGCTGGACTGGACGCGCCTGATCCTCCGTTCGGAGGGCGACACCTCCGCAGGCATCACCTACCTGGGCGGCCTATGGGGCGTCCCCATCGCCAAAACACGTCTGTCGGATTTCCTCGGACAAATCGGCGAAGTCAGAGCCGACCAGGGCCAGGCAACCTATCTGTCGGGCTCAATCGAAGACGCTCAGGCGAAATTCAACCTCCGTAATCTGGTCTCGAGCCCCGCGCCGGGCGTCATGCAGATCAACACGGAGCAGATCGGCGCCTATCAACGCCTGCTGGTATCCCTCGGCGTGAATAGCCAACTGGCAAAGAACACCGCGGTGCAGATGCGCGCGAGCCTTGGTCAATCGGCGACACGCTTCCAGACCGTTACGTCCACTACCGGTGCGCCGGCGGCTCCGATTACCGCGGGTGGCGGCGCCACGAGCGGCAGCTTCACCGACAAACCCGGTATGGAAGACAGCGACGACAACGCGGCCGTCGCGCCGCTGCAAATGACCAGCGTCGATTCGCTGCTGGATATCCCCGGCTATACGCCGGAAATGGTCGCGCGCTTGCGGCCGTTCGTCACCGTGCTGCCGACGGTGTCGGCAGTCAACATGAATACGGCCTCAGCCGAAGTGATCGCGGCGATCGTGCCGGGGATGAACCTGTCCTCCGCGCAGGCCTTCGTCGCGCGTCGGCAGACCGTGTTTTTCCATAACGTCAGCGATGTGCAACTCGCCTTGCGCGGCGCCGGCGTACAGTCGGTTGCGATCGACCCGAATGAAATGGATGTCAACACGAACTACTTTCTGATTCACGGCCGCGTGCAGCACGAACGCGCGGAAGTGGACCGCACGACTCTCGTCTATCGCGACGCATTGACTCACACTACGCGTATCGTGCGGGTACAAGACCAACTATGAATAACGCCTTTCCCAGAGAGAGTGGCCTTTGAGCACACTGATCGTCCTACTGCCGCCGCGTGATCCGGCGGTGCCATCGCAGGAATGGCAACTGCCGGAGTTGCCGTTCGTGCTGCTCGACAAGTCGGGCCGCACCCAACGCGCGGGCCGCTCGGCGCTCGCGCTGCTGCCGCGCGCTACGTCGACGGTGCTGATGGTCGCCGCCCGCGACCTGCTGATGATGCCCGCCAAGCTGCCGCCCTTGCGCGGTCCGAGGTTGCGTCAGGCGCTGCCGAACGTCGTCGAGGATCAGCTGATCCAGGACCCGCAAACCTGTCACATCGCCGTCGATCCGCAACCGATCGCGGGCGGGCGGCAGTTGCTCGCGATCATCGACCGCGGCTGGTTCCGCTTCATCTGCGAGGCTTTTGCCGCCGCCGGCCATCGCAGCGTGCGTGCCGTGCCGGTCACGCGCTGTCTGCCGCAAGCCGTCGCGCTCGACACGCCCGCCGAAGTCGCGGAAATGGTCAACGCGGGTGAGCCAGTCATGGCGGGCTCGGCGAGCGTGGCAACGTCGCTGCCGGGCGTGGCGCCGGTGATGGCGCCTGGCGTCGCGTCGGTGGTGCCGATGGTGGCGGCCGTGCTCGGCGCTGTCGTCCAGACCGCGCCCGCATTGCTGCTTGGGAGCGAGGTCGAAAGTGCGCCGGTTAGTGGCGCACCGCGCGTCGAACTGGCTATCGCGCGCGGCGTGCAGGGCGAAGGACTGGCCGTGCCGGCTAATTCTGTGAACGCGACGCTCAGCGCGCTTGCCG
>DASVNP010000387.1:0-2840 GCA_036383775.1 Paraburkholderia sp.
GCGCATGCCGTGCGTCATCTGTGTCGGGCGCAGCTGGTTAATTCTTAGCGTACTCATAATCGTCTCCACTTCCGCATCACCCAACGTTGGCAGGCGGCCAGTTCACTGGGTAACTCACTACCGCCGCGAAAAGCCGCGGCCTGTCGCCAAAACTGGCCGCTTGTGTTGGCACGCGACCATAGCGAACCTTTGCTGAACGACCTGTGGGCACTTGCTTCATTGGTCTTTTTGAGGCCAGGCAGCCAGCAAGATGCCTTCCCCGGGCTTGTCAGGCACCGTCCGCCACGCGCGGTAACGTCGCCGGCATATGCCAGGGCTTCTTCGCCTGGAGCCGGGCGCCCACGTTTGGACTCCTGATTACGTCGTTGTTACTTTCCGCTGGCGGAAAGTAACAACAGGCTTCCGGCACTTACCTGTCTGACGACGGTTTCAACAATCTGGGTTCTATCGACGGGTTCCAGATACCCACCGTCCCAAAGCGTTGAATTGAGCCTGTCGCCGCCGCGATACAAGTCGATCAAAAGCGGTCGGCGAGGCAGAGCCACCGAGATGCAACAGGATTCGATCTGACGAATCGTTTCCGATGTCGTCGAAATACTCGAGATCACCACGACTCGGGGGCGCGCGCTCATCGCAGCGCGGAGCGCTTCGGTTGCATCGGTCGTGCACATCACAGTAATGCCACGAGAAGTCAGCATGGGCGCAAGCAGGGACAGCGCCTTCGGCTCGCTATCGACGAGGAGGGCGTCGAGCCGGATCTCGGTTGCGTGGCACGGACCGGAGGACTTGCCACGTTGGCGCGAGGCGTTCAATCTGGTCCGCAACATGCGTTTTACCGGCACCTTGAGATGTCCGATCATATGCGCGATCACCAGATACCTCCAGATGCGACCGGCTTCGAAATCGCAAGTGTGGGCTTGCTGCTCGAGCATTGTCTTGCAGCCTGGTAAATGCAGGAGAGAACAGTGCTTGAACCAGCGAAGATCCCGGTGCGTGTTTCCTGACCAGTGACGACCTACCAACTGATACGCGCCAACATCGATGATCTGTTTCCCGCCGTCGGCCAAAAGATTGAGGGCTGCCGAGACGAATGCTTCATCGCCACAATGATTGACTCTGTCGATAGCGAGCCTATAGCGATCAAAGCATTCGCGCGCGGGGCACCAGTTCCGCGATGAAGTTCGCCGATGCAACAAGACACTCGCCGCCAAACCATCGCGGGTTGTTCAACTGCTTTCCGGCGACGACTTCGAGATCGCGGATGACGCGGCCAGCGCCGTATGCAGAGAATTCCTGGTCTGAAATGTCAAATGCGCCCACGCCGCTGCGAAAGCAGCGCTGCAGTATGTCCTGATCCAGCGGGTGCAAGGCCAGCATATCCGTGTCAAGCATCAGAGCGAGCACGCGCTTTGGCAAAAGCTTACCGACCTGTTCAAGAAGATCAAGTTTGAAATGGGCCGCATAAAAGCGAGTCGTATTGGGCAATGCCATCGACGATCTCAAGTCGAGCAGCTTCGGACGCACGCTTTCAGTGAAGTTGGCGAGGTAGCGTTCGATTTGCGGCCGCGCGTTTGTGCCAATCGTGAGCGTTGGCATTCCAGCAGCGAGCAGACTCCGGTTTAGCGTGATCGCCTGCTCGACGTAACAAGAAGGGTCGACATTGGTACAGTTCGGACTTCTCTTTCCGTGCGGATCGATATAGACGAGCGCGCACGGCATCACCGCGATACGCGCGCAGTCTGTTGATCCTGGAGACGGAGATCGCCGCATGCCAGTGCTTTCGTCGTGCGCTCGTCGCCACTCATATGGTGCCGCGTCAGCCACCGATGTCCCCGTATTCTCATCAGTCCAACGGCGCTTTACGCCACGCGAATTGATCACAAGGAACCTCGTCGGTGAACTTAGGTTTCGATCATTGGTGCTCGTTGCACGCTACATGTAATTCTGCGGCGGGGGCTCAGCAGCAACCCATAACCCATTACGTCCGCATGAGGGCGCAGAGATCAGTCCGGCTTCAACCGCCGGCGGCTTCACTTCGCATCGAGGCCGTCTCCTGCGGCTCCCGATGGTGGCGAACTGACACATTCGCCGGGCGTTTATCTCAATATTCACGGTCCCAAGATGGGTGGAGCCCCGACAGACAGCGTCAGCCACCCGTGACACGATCCCAACCGTGTCGCACGGCAGCCTTGAATCGTTCCCATCCACTTTCCGGATAGTGCGATTCCCAATTCTCGCGAGCAATCGGTTCGACCCCTTGCCAGTCATGCCCGCGATACCGCTCGTCTTGTCCGAGCGTGGCTCCGTGCGTGTAGGCCCGCCGATATTCGTCGTACGACGCACCGGTGTTCGCATAGTGGACGTCATAGTCCTCGCGAAATTTATCGTCGTAGGGAGCGTCGTCCTGCGGGGTACCCACGACGGGATCGCCCACATGGCTCGTGCCGGATGTCGGTTCTGCTCTTATCCCACTCATATGGTCATCGGGCGAGTAAGCTGCACGGGACGTCACACCCGCGTCCACACCTTCGGGGGGGCGAGTGAGGCCGTCGTCCGGTACATCCGATAGTTGCTGCCGATTCTCCATGGATCCGATCAATCCGAGCCTCTCCGTACGCGTCGTTACCTGCTGCATTCCATCGACCATCTGCGGCCCGCCTGAAGCAAATCCGGTGCCCTGTATCACGGTCCCTCCGGCCGCAGGCTCGTCGCTGGTATATCTCGTCGGCCCGGCCGCCACCGGCGACGCGTCACGCTGAAAGGAGGAATATTCCGTTGAGTCCGGCGAAGGCCTCGTGCCGGCAACCTGCGTGCCGTGTGTTATCGAGTCGATTTGCTGC
>DASVNP010000388.1:0-2116 GCA_036383775.1 Paraburkholderia sp.
AAAATTCAATTGGCAGATTCATAACGAACGGGAATTTTTTTGACGTGCACCGTTGGCAAAGCACCGCATTGGGTGCATAAAAATTACCGCTCCGGATGGTCTTGATCGATTCCGCCAAGAGCATGGTTGAATCGGACGCCGCAGTCTGATCGGCGCGTCCTCGCGAATATGATGCGCTGCAGAAAACTCAATTTCGCTAATAGTGCCGGGGGCCAGCGGTATGGAATGTGCGACTGATATAACGAGGAAAACAATTCATCTCATGGTGGGCGGGAGCGTTGGGTTAGCGCGTCGCCGCAGACAGGTGGTGATTCTCCTGTTCGAGGGTTTTTCGCTGATTCATATGGGGCGCCTGGCGGAAACATTCAGCCTTGCTAACCGTTTGCGTCATCCGGACAACGCGCTACACAACTATTACGACCTGCGCCTCGTGTCCGCCAGCGGCGGCGCGATACGGTCTTCCTCGGGTGTGCTGATCTGGACCGACGCGGTCGATTCTCACTACGCCAAAGACGTCCATGCCTTGTTTGCGCTCGGCGCAGCGAACGTGCCCGTCGATAGCGACGAACGGCTGCTCTCGTGGTTGCGTCACACCCACCCGCATGCGCAGGTGGTACAGGGGATCGGCGGAGCGTATGGCGTTCTCGAATTGGCCGGACTTGAGTCGAAAGATGTTGCGGTGACGGACACAGCGGGCGGCGTCATGACGACGGGTGCGCTATCTGCAACCAGAACGGCTGGTATCGACGCCGACGCCGGCGCTGCGCTAACCAGTGCGTTGTCCGTTGTGAAACGTGACTGTGGCTACGAGACAGCCAGCCAGGTTGCCCACGACCTGTTGCCCGTCACGCCAAAACAGTTCACTCATTCGGTATTCAATTCCCGCGAGGCGCGCGCCAGTGACCTGATTCGCACGTCGGCGCATCAGTTGCGGGTCAGCAGCGAGAACCGCGTATCGATTGCGGATGCCGCTCAGGCTGTAGCGATGAGTGAACGCAACTTCCTGCGCCGCTTCAAGCAGGAGATCGGCGTGACACCGACGGAGTTTGTGCTGCGAGTCCGCCTCGAAAAAGCCTGCCACATGCTGGTGGATACCGACCTGCCCGCCGACAAGATCGCCCGGCGCACGGGCCTGGGTAGCGGCGACCGACTGGCCAAACTGTTCCGCCAGCACTTATCAATGTCACCCACGGAGTACCGGACGCTCGAGCGCAACCGTCTGGCCGAGAACGGATCGGCGGAACCGGACGTCATCAAGCGGGCACGTCGCCCCGTTTCGTAACGGGGCGGAGATAGCTGGATCGTTCCTCACCCGGCTCTACGGAGATTCTCATGAAACAAGCTGTCGCACGCCTGATCGATAGCGGGTGCATTGCGCTCGCGGCTGTCATCGCGGCCTACATCGCGCCTGTGCAGGGCCATGAAAACGGTCCACTTCAGTTGCTGTTCACCATCGTCATCATGTTGTCGTCAGCGGCTCTGTTGCCGGCTGTCCGTGCTTACGCCGTATTGCCTATGCGCTCGATATATCGCCTATGTACCCGGCTTCTGCCGGCATGGCTGGCCTTGCAATTCGCGGGCCTTCTGCTTCTGCTTTCGATTCACCGCCAGGACGCCACGCTCGTGTCCTGGATCGCCTGGTGGACATGTGTTGGCGTCGTGCTGCTCGCGTCATGGCGACTGGCTGCTTACGCGACACGTTCCTCTTTGCGCCTGTTCGGACTGAGCGCGCGCAATGTCGTCGTCGTGGGTAGCGGCGAATACTTCAAGCAAATCGTTGCAAAGGTCGACTCCAGTAATCATCAGAATTTTCGTGTTGCAGATGTTGTCGAGTTGCAGACCGCCGACGGACGCCTCAGCGCAGGCATGGGTGAGCATGGCAAGACGGAACTCGCTCGCCTCGCGCGACTGGTGGAGTCCGGTGGCATTCACGAGGTGTGGCTCGCCTTACCGTTGTCCGCGCATGCGGTGGCGGCACATTGCATCGAAGCGCTCAGGAGCACGCTGGTGGAAATACGGCTCATGCCGGATTTCATGCCGCTCGGGCTATACGCCGGCGTAGCGTCGCTCGACGCACTCGACATCCCTTCGCTGAGTCTTTCTCCGTCGGCCATCT
>DASVNP010000389.1:0-16509 GCA_036383775.1 Paraburkholderia sp.
GCTCATGATTGACGAGGTCGCCCAGACGTTCGGTCTGCATGTCCATCCCGAAGACTTCCCAATCGGTCGTTTCGAGAATGCGTTTGGACAGGTGATGGCCGATGAAGCCGTTCACACCCAGAATCAGGACTTTTTTCATGAATGACGGGGAGTTTGGATGAACTGGGCGAATTCGGCCGGAGTGACGACAGCCTCGCTGCCGTCGTGCTGGCGCCGCAATTCGTGGATGGCGACCGCGCGGCCGTCGCCGCATATCGCAAAAAAGGCATTATCGCTTACGTGCAGGCCCGGGGGCAAATCTGAGCGAAGCGCGCCGGGCGTGGCGAGGCGCGCGCGCGCAACAATGAAACGCTCGCCGCCGAGGTCCGTGAAAGCGCCGGGATAGGGCGGTGCCACCGCGCGGATCAGGTTGTAGACCTGCTGCGCCGGCTGCGTCCAGTCGATGCGGCCGTCTTCCGGCTTGCGGCCGCCGTAATAGCTGCCGTGCGCGAGATCGTTCGGCAGATGCGGCACTTCGCCCGCCAGCAGGGCCGGCAGCACGCGCCACAGCGTTTGCTCGGCGGCCACCGTGACCTTGTCGAACACTTGCGCTGCGGTGTCGTCGGGCAGAATCGGCACCGGCGTTTGCGCGATGATCGCGCCGGCGTCCGGCTTGGCGGCCATTTCGTGCAGCGTCGCGCCGGTTTCTGTTTCGCCGTGGATCACCGCCCAGTTGGTCGGCACGCGGCCGCGGTATTTCGGCAGCAGCGAGCCGTGCATGTTGTAGGCGCCCCGCGCGGCGATCGCGAGCAGGTCGACCGGCAGCATGTGGCGGTAGTAGAACGAGAAGATGAAGTCCGGACGCGCGGCGCTCACCGCGGCTCGCAGTTCGGGACTCTTCGGATCGGCCGGCGTGACGACCGGAATGCCGTGCTCGGCGGCTACCGTTGCGACGCTGCCGAACCAGATGTTTTCGCTCGGGCTGTCTTCGTGGGTGACGACTAGCGCCACGTCCACGCCGCGCGCGAGCAGCACCTGCAGGCAGCGCACGCCGACGTTGTGATAGGCGAATACGACCGCGCGCGGCTTCATGGAGTCGGGCCCTGATCGACGAGCGGCGCGGCCTGCACGGCCTGCACGACGGCCTGGCGCGGCGCTTCGGTCACGGTCGCGCCGTCTCGCTGCTCGAGAATGGTTTGCACGAGGTAGCGCGGACGCGCGCGCACCTGCTGATAGATCCGGCCGATGTATTCGCCGAGCAACCCGAGCGCGAAGATGATCACACCGAGCAGGAAGAAGATCACGGCGAACAGTGTGAACACACCTTGCACTTCCGCACCGATGATGAAGCGTCGAATCAGCAGCAGCACGAACAGCGCCGCGGAGCCGAGCGACAGAATCACGCCGATGAACGACAGCCATTGCAGCGGCACGACCGAGAAGCCGGTGACGAGGTCGAAGTTCAGGCGGATCAGCGAATACAGCGAGTACTTGGACTCGCCGGCAAAACGCTCTTCGTGGGCGACTTCGATTTCGACCGGATTCTGCGCGAAGGTGTACGCGAGCGCCGGAATGAACGTGTTGATTTCGCCGCAGCGGTTGATCGTGTCGATGATGTGCCGGCTGTAGGCGCGCAGCATGCAGCCCTGGTCGGTCATCTTGATGCGGGTGATGCGCTCGCGCAGCCGGTTCATTGCGCGCGAGGCCTTGCGGCGCCACAGGCTGTCCTGGCGTTGCAGGCGAATCGTGCCGACGTAGTCGAAGCCTTCGCGCATCTTGTTGACGAGCTTGGCGATTTCTTCCGGCGGGTTTTGCAGGTCGGCGTCGAGCGTGATGACGATCTCGCCGCGCGATTGCTCGAAGCCCGCGAGAATCGCCATGTGCTGGCCGTAGTTGCCATTCAGCAGGATCACGCGCGTCGTGTCGGGCCGCGCGCGGAACTGCTCTCCGAGCAGGGCGGCGGATTTGTCGCGGCTGCCGTCGTTGATGAAGATCACTTCATAACCGGTGCCGAGCGCGTCGAGCGCCGGATAGAGGCGCGCGAACAGCGCAGCCAGACCGGCTTCCTCGTTGTACACCGGGATGATGATCGACACTTCCGGTGCGACGGCGCGATGTTCCGAATGAATCATTTCCGCTTATTTTCCGTATTGTTCGCAAATTTCATTGACTGCACGGCACACGCGCTCCACGTCCGCTTCGTTCATCAGGGTGAAGAGGGGCAGCGTGACGGTGCTCGCGCCGTAGCGCTCGGCATGCGGGAACATGCCTTCCTTGAAGCCGCGCGCACGGTACAGCGAGAACAGGTGAATCGCCGGGTAATGCACGCCCGAGCCGATGCCGCGTTCTTTCAGCGCGCCCATAAAACCGGCGCGGTCGATCGACAGTTTCTCGAGCGGCAGTGTGATCAGGAACATGTGCCAGTTGCTGTTTTCGAAGTCAGCAAGCGGCAGGCCCATGCCCAGCTTGACTGCCGCGCCGCCTTCGAAGCCCGCGAAGTACGCGCGCGCCAGTTTCTTGCGCTGGGCGATGAAGCGCTCGAGGTGCGGCATCTGGCCGAGGCCGACGCGCGCGGCGACGTCCGTCAGGTTGTACTTGCCGCCGAGCACATCGCAGTCCATGCCGTCGAAGCCCGTGCGGGTAATGCCTTGCAGGCGGTACTTCTGCGCGAGGATCGCTTCCTCCTCGTTGTTCAGGACCAGCGCGCCGCCTTCGATCGAGGTCAGATTCTTGTTGGCGTGAAAGCTGAACGAAACGATGTCGCCGAGCTTGCCGATGCGCTCGCCTTTCCACGTCGAGCCGAACGCCTGTGCGGCGTCTTCGATCACGCGCAGCTTATGGGCGCGGGCGATCGCGTACAGCCGGTCCATATCGACCGGCAGGCCCGACAGAAAGACCGGAATCAGCGCCTTGGTGCGCGGCGTGATGGCTTTTTCAAGCAGATCGAGGTCGATGTTGCGGGTCACCGGATCGATGTCGGCGAACACCGGCGTCGCGCCGGTTTCATAGATCACGTTGCTGGTCGAGACCCACGAGGCGGGCGTGGTGATGACTTCATCGCCCGGGCCCACGCCGGCGATGCGCAGCCCGATCTCGAGCGTGGCCGTGCCGGAGTTGAAAGTGCGCACGGGACGCCCGCCGCAGTACTCAGACAGCGCCGCTTCGAATTTCTGGTTTTGCGGGCCGGTGGTGATCCAACCGGAGCGCAGCACGTCGGCGACGCCCTGAATCGTTTCTTCATCGATCTCGGGTTTGACAAACGGCAGGAACGGGACTGTTGACTGGCTCATGAATGCTTCGCTCGATTGAAAGGGGCGCAACCCGGAGGGCGCGAAGTAAAACACACACTATGCGCAAAGCCAAGACCGCGGTGCAAAAAGGGCGCAACCGCGCAGGATACCGTGGACAACCTTACATCTAACTTAAGCAGTTGGACGCTCGCTGACGGCTTCGCTTGCAGTGTCTTTCGCTGCCTGCGTCTACCGTAAGCCGGTACGGGCAATAAGCGGTAATAATTTGTGTCTGGCCAAGTGTTCGATTAAATGTCCGGTAAGCCTTTGCCGGCGGCGCGCCGCCTAGCTGCGCGCCAGCACCAGCACGCCGATCAGAATGACGCCGATGCCGATCAGCTTCTGCATGGACAGCACTTCGCCGAACAGGTACCACGCCGCGAACGCATTGACGACGTAACCGAGCGACAGCATCGGATAGGCGATCGACACGTCCACCCGCGACAGTCCGACGATCCACACCGCCACGCTGATCACATAGCAAGTCAGCCCGCCGATGATGGGCGGCTGCGTTGCCAGGCGAAAGGCGATGGGCAGGATGTTCGCACGGGTGAATTCAAAGTGTCCAACGGCATTTGTTCCGGCTTTGAGCAGCAACTGCGCCCCCGCGTTCAACGAGACGCCGGCGAGGATGCAAAAGAGGGAAATCGGGTTCATCGAACGGTCAGATCCTGAGATGGGGTCATTGTGCTGGTTTTTCCATGGGCGTCGCCGGCGTGGCGGAACCGGCGACCGGCTCGGCGACCACCACCCGGCGCGAGTCGCGGGCGATCACCTGCATCGGCAGGCCTTCCTTGAGCAGGCGCTCGTAAGTCGGCGGCGGGATCAGGGCGAGCGCGTAGCGATCGGCCATCCAGCGCGCTTTCCAGGCGTCGACCGAGGGCACCCATTTCTGCGGTTCGACGGACACGCCGAACGCCAGTTCGTCGGGATGCTCGACCATGATCATGGTGTGGTCGACATAGAACGGCAGCGTGTGATCCAGCACGCCGACCGAGTAGAACGGCGTATCCGCGGGCACTTTGGCGAGCTCGGTCTTGATGGCCGGGGCGAGCGGCGCGCCGGAACTCAGGCGGCCGAACACGTCGTGACCGGTGCCGGCAATCGTGCCGAGCAGCAGCCACGCCGCGCCGAAGCTGGCCACGGTGCCCAGGCTGATAGCCCGGCTGCGGCGATTCAGCCAGAGCGCTGCAAGCGTCAGCACGAAAGCGACCGCGAGCGCCGCCAGCACCCAGGTCCGGTACTCGGCGTACAGTTCGGCGGGATTGCGCGCGCTGCCAAAGCGCGGCAGAAACAGCGCGACGAATGCGGCGACGACCAGAAAGAGCGCGTAGCCGGCGAGGTGGCGGCGCAACTGGTCGCGCGTGACGAGCGGCAGGTACATGCCGATCAGGAGCGCGATCGGCGGGGCGATCGGCAGCGTGTAGGACAGCAGCTTCGAGTGGGAGGCGCTGAAGAACAGGAAGATGAAGACGGTCCAGACCAGCATCAGCGTGACCGGTGCGAAGCCGTTCGGCTGGCGCGGCAGCCGCCATGCGTGGCGCAGGCTTTGCACGGTGACCGAGAGCCACGGCAGAAAGCCCACCAGCAGCACCGGCACGAAGTAATAGAACGGCCCCGGACGGTTCTGCTCGGGCGTCAGATAGCGCTTGAACTGCTGAACGATGAAGAAGAAGTTCAGGAATTCCGGATTGCGCTGCTGCACCAGCACGAACCACGGCGTGACGATCGCGAAGAAGACGATCAGGCCGCCGATCAGATGCAGGCGTTTCCACAAGGCCCAGTCGCGCGCGATCAGCGTATAGAGCACGAGTACCGCGCCCGGCAGGATCAGGCCGACGAGGCCCTTGGAGAGCACCGCCAGCGCCATCGAGCCCCAGCACACCCACATCCAGCCACGCACGCCGGCGGCCGGCAGGTTGGGGCGCTGCGCGAGCAGCAGGGCGCACAGCGTCAGCTCCATCCAGAACGACAGGCCCATGTCGAGCGTGTTGAAGTGGCCCATCAGGTTCCAGTACGGGGAGGTCGCCAGCACGAGCGCCGCGAACACGCCGGTCGCCGCGTTGAACACGCGTGCACCAGTGAAGCCGATCAGCAGCACGCCGGCAAAACCGGTCAGCGCGGTGTAGAGCCGCGCCTGCCATTCGCCGATCCCAAACCACGCGAACGTGAGCGCGTTCGCCCAGGTTTGCAGGGGCGGCTTCTCGAAGTACTTGTAGCCGTTGTAGCGCGGCGTGATCCAGTCGCCGGTGACGAACATCTCGCGCGCCATTTCGGCGTAGCGGCCTTCGTCGCTCGGCAGCAGGTGGCGCCAGCCAAGCGGCACGAACCAGATCACGGCGAGCGCCAGCAGTAGCAGCAAGATCGTGGTGCGGTTGAGCGTCAGCCTCGATGGCGTATCGTTCATGAATTTCAACCTTTCTGGCCACGCCGCCGGGACGGCGAGGCATTGTTATCCGTTATCAGGAATGGCGACCGGTCATGCGGGGCGGGCATCCGGAGGCAGCCGTGCGCGACACGCTGCGCGCGGCTCGCCGGCAACCCGGCCGCTTGCTGGGCCGCCGCTTCCGGGCGCTTCCAGCGGTCAGGCGGTCCAGCGGTAATGCGGTACGGCGTCAGGCTTCGATCAGCAGCGCGGCCGCGACCTTGCGGCCCTCGGCCATCAGAATGTTGTACGTGCGGCAGGCGGCCTTGAAGTCCATCGTTTCGACGCCGATGCGCTTGGCCGTGAGCGCGGCGGTCAGGCGCGGGTGCGGAAAGCGCAACCGCTCGCCGCTGCCGAATATGACCACTTCAGGCGTGGCGTCGACCAGCATGGCGAAGTGCTCGGGACTCAACTGCTCGAAAGAGGAAACGGGCCAGGGGATGACCGGTGCGGCCGGCAGCACGAGCAGGCTGCCCGAATGGCGCACCAGATTGATTTCGACGTAGTCGGCGCCGTAACCGGTGACGGTGTTGAGCGCGCCGCTGGAATCCTGATGTAATTTCAAATTGGTTTTCCGAAGTCATCGTGAGACAGCATGCGTGTTGACGGCCTGACCGGGTGACGCGGAAGCAGGGCGCCTCGACGCGAGTGAGACACGCGATGGGGGCAGAAGCGGCCGAAAAGGCTTGCCGATGCGGTTGGTGCATTGCGGAAGTCGGCCAAAATCCGCTAAATTATAACTTTTTAGCCGCCTTGCGGCGCCCTCGCTCATGTGCCGCCACAAGCCGCGCTGAGAACACGGGTGCGGCCCACCGGCTATCCGCCTTGGTTTTGACCGCTTTCGGCCGCTTTTCGTCTGTTTTTTATCCGCACGTGCCGGTCGCCGGCGGCCGTGTCATGCCCGAATTCCCCGTATCGGCAAATCTGCCCGGCCCGTTGTGCTTTTTGGCCGCGCCGGTTTGCCCAAGCCATCAACCCAGGATGAAGTGCCCGCCGTGAAACCGATTCTCAAATCCAACAAGTTGTTGAATGTCTGCTACGACATTCGCGGGCCCGTCCTCGAACACGCGAAGCGGCTCGAAGAAGAGGGCCACCGCATCATCAAGCTGAACATCGGCAATCTGGCGCCGTTCGGCTTCGACGCGCCCGACGAAATCATTCAGGACATGATCCTGAACCTGCCGGGCTCGTCGGGCTATTCCGATTCCAAGGGGGTGTTCGCCGCGCGCAAGGCGATCATGCATTACACCCAGCAGAAGGGCGTGCATGGCGTCGAGCTGGACGATATCTACATCGGCAACGGCGCCTCAGAGCTGATCGTGATGGCGTTGCAGGGTCTCCTGAACGACGGCGACGAAGTTCTGCTGCCCGCGCCGGACTACCCGCTGTGGACCGCCGGCGTGAGCCTGTCGGGCGGCACGCCGGTGCACTACATCTGCGACGAGTCGAATCGCTGGATGCCCGACCTCGACGACATTCGCGCGAAAATCACGCCGAATACGCGCGCGCTCGTGGTCATCAACCCGAACAACCCGACCGGCGCGCTGTATTCGGACGAACTGCTGCTCGGCCTGATCGAGATCGCCCGCCAGCACGGCCTCGTGATCTTCGCCGACGAGGTCTACGACAAGATCGTCTACGATGGCAAGCAGCACACGTCGATGGCGGCGCTCTCCGAAGACGTGCTCACCGTCACGTTCAACAGCCTGTCGAAGAGCTACCGCTCGTGCGGCTATCGGGCCGGCTGGATGTTCATCTCGGGCCTGACCGGCGAGAATCGCCGCCATGCCAAGGATTATTTCGAAGGGCTCGGCATCCTGGCTTCCATGCGGCTGTGCCCGAACGTGCCCGGCCAGTACGCGATCCAGACGGCGCTCGGCGGCTACCAGAGCATCAACGACCTGATCGTGCCGAGCGGGCGCCTGTACAAGCAGCGCGAACTGGCGTATGACATGCTGACGGCCATTCCGGGCGTGAGCTGTGTGAAGCCCGAGGCGGCGCTGTACATGTTCCCGCGCCTCGACCCGAAGGTGTATCCGATCAAGGACGACCAGCAGTTCATCCTCGACCTTCTGCTGGAAGAACGCGTGCTGCTCGTGCAGGGCACCGGCTTCAACTGGAAAACGCCGGATCACTTCCGCGTCGTGTTCCTGCCGAACGTGGACGACCTCGCGGACTCCATCAACCGGATCGCGCGTTTCCTCGACGGCTACCGCAAGCGTCACACAGCCTAGCGCACAATAGGGCGCGCGCAATGCCGCGCCCGGCACCCAGTTTCCTTTTAATCCTCTACTCGAAAACACACGCTGCATGGAACCGATCAAAGTTGGACTGCTGGGCTTCGGCACGGTAGGCAGCGGCACCTTCACGGTACTGCGCCGCAATCAGGAAGAAATCAAACGCCGCGCCGGCCGCGGCATCGAGATTACGCGCATTGCCGTGCGCAATCCCGCGAAAGCGACAGCGGCGCTCGGCACTGAAGCCGGCACGGTGGCGCTGACCGACGACTTCAACGCGGTGGTCGATGATCCGTCGATCGATATCGTGGCCGAAATGATCGGCGGCACGGGCGTGGCGCGCGATCTCGTCCTGCGCGCGATCAACAACCGCAAGCACGTGGTCACGGCCAACAAGGCGCTGCTCGCGGTGCACGGCACGGAGATCTTCGAAGCGGCGCGCGCCAACGGCGTGATGGTCTCGTTCGAAGCGGCGGTGGCGGGCGGCATTCCGATCATCAAGGCGCTGCGCGAAGGGCTGACGGCCAATCGCATCCAGTACATCGCGGGCATCATCAACGGCACCACGAACTACATTCTTTCGGAAATGCGCGACCGCGGGCTCGATTTCGCGACCGCGCTGAAGGCCGCCCAGGAACTGGGCTATGCCGAAGCGGACCCGACTTTCGACATCGAAGGCGTGGACGCCGCGCACAAGGCGACGATCATGAGCGCGATCGCGTTCGGCGTGCCGGTGCAGTTCGACCGCGCTTACGTCGAGGGCATCAGCAAGCTCGCGGCGATCGACATCAAATACGCCGAGGAGCTTGGCTACCGCATCAAGCTGCTCGGGATCTCCCGTCGTACCGACAAGGGCATCGAATTGCGCGTGCATCCCACGCTGATTCCTGAAAAGCGCCTGCTGGCGAACGTGGAAGGCGCGATGAACGCGGTCGTCGTGCACGGCGACGCGGTCGGATCCACGCTTTACTACGGCAAGGGCGCGGGTGCCGAGCCCACCGCTTCGGCGGTGGTGGCCGATCTGGTCGACGTGACGCGTCTGCACACGGCGGACCCGGAGCATCGCGTGCCGCATCTGGCGTTCCAGCCGGACAGCCTGTCGAGCACCCCGATCCTGCCGATCGACGAGGTGACGAGCGGCTACTACCTGCGCCTGCGGGTGGCGGACGTGACCGGCGTGCTGGCCGACATCACGCGTATTCTGGCCGACACAGGCATTTCGATCGACGCGCTGCTGCAGAAGGAATCGGAGCAGGTCGACGCGAACGGCAAGGGCGAAACCGACATCGTCCTGATTACGCACGAGACGGTTGAAAAGAACGTCAACGCCGCGATCAAGACGATCGAGGCGCTGAAGACCGTCGTCTCGCAAGTCACCAAGCTGCGCATGGAAGCGCTGAACTAGGCCGAACTATGAACTATCTCTCCACGCGCGGCGCCGGAGCCGGCGAGCGCCATACCTTTTCGGACATTCTGCTGGGCGGCCTCGCGAAAGACGGCGGCCTGTACCTGCCGGCGGAATATCCGCGCGTCAGCGCCGACGAACTGGCGCGCTGGCGCACGCTGCCGTACGCCGATCTCGCCTTCGAGATCCTGTCTAAGTTCTGCGACGACATTCCCGCCGAGGACCTGCGCGCCATCACGCGCAAGACCTACACGGCCGAGACCTACTGCCACGTGCGCGACGACGAAAGCGCGGCGCAGATCACGCCGCTGAAGACCCTCGGCGTCGAGAACGGTGCGCCGCTCTCGCTGCTGGAACTGTCGAACGGGCCGACGCTCGCGTTCAAGGACATGGCGATGCAGCTGATCGGCAACCTGTTCGAATACGCGCTGGCAAGGCATGGCGAAACGCTGAACATTCTCGGCGCGACTTCTGGCGACACCGGCAGCGCCGCCGAATATGCGATGCGCGGCAAGCAGGGCATTCGCGTGTTCATGCTGTCGCCGCACAAGAAGATGAGCGCGTTCCAGACCGCGCAGATGTACAGCCTGCAGGACCCGAACATCTTCAATATCGCGGTCGAAGGCGTGTTCGACGACGCCCAGGACATCGTCAAGGCGGTGTCGAACGATCACGCGTTCAAGGCGAAGTACAAGATCGGCACGGTCAACTCGATCAACTGGGCGCGCGTCGTGGCGCAGGTCGTGTACTACTTCAAGGGCTATTTCGCGGCGACCACCTCGAACGACGAGCGCGTGTCGTTCACCGTGCCGTCGGGCAACTTCGGCAATGTGTGCGCGGGCCACATCGCGCGCATGATGGGCTTGCCGATCGAGAAGCTGGTGGTCGCGACGAATGAAAACGACGTGCTCGACGAGTTCTTCCGCACCGGTATTTACCGCGTGCGCAAGGCGGCCGAGACGTATCACACCAGCAGCCCGAGCATGGACATTTCGAAGGCGTCGAACTTCGAGCGTTTCGTGTTCGATCTGCTGGGCCGCGATCCGGCGCGCGTGCTGCAACTGTTCCGCGACGTCGAGGAGAAGGGCGGTTTCGACCTCGCGGCGAGCGGTGATTTCGCGCGCGTGCAGGAATTCGGCTTCGTGTCGGGCAGCAGCAGTCACGACACCCGCGTGGATACGATTCGCGACGTGTTCGAACGCTATGACACGATGATCGACACGCACACGGCCGACGGCCTGAAGGTGGCGCGCGAACATCTGCAGCCGGGCATTCCGATGATCGTGCTGGAGACGGCGCAGCCGATCAAGTTCGGCGAGACGATCCGCGAAGCGCTGTTGCGCGAACCGGAGCGGCCGGCTGCGTTCTCGGGGCTGGAGTCGCTGCCGCAGCGTTTCGAAGTGCTGCCGCCCGACGCACAGCGGGTGAAGGACTTTATCGTCGCCAATACGGGCAGCAATACGGGCAAATAAGAGACGCGCCGTGAAGCGTGCGTCGGCGGCGCAATCGGCGGGGTGGGTGTCCTCGGCGCAATCGGCGTCCTGAACACCCCCAAAGCGCCCAAAGCGCCCAAAGCGCCCAACGCGTCCAACGCGTCCAAAGCCAAACGACGCCTGCCGCGAACCTCCGCGGCAGGCGCTCAAAAACCAGAAAACCCCTTCATAACGCCTGGCCGCGCAAGACGCCGCCATCGGCCGCTACAATATTCTTTTAACCTGCGGCTTCGAGACCAGAGATGTCCACACCCACGCCCCGCGCGCCGATGCTCGCCACCGCCGAAGCGCTCGCGACCCTGCTCGCCGCCGCGCGCCCGATCGCCGACACGGAATCGATCCCGACGCTCGACGCGCTGAACCGCACGCTCTCGGCCGACGTCACTTCGCCGCTCGACGTCCCGCCGATGCACACCAGTTCAATGGACGGCTACGCGATCCGCACGGCGGACCTGACGGCGCTACGCGCGAGTACCCTGCCGGTCTCGCAGCGCATTCCGGCCGGCCACGCGCCCGAGCCGCTGAAGGCCGGTACCGCGGCGCGCATCTTCACGGGCGCCACCGTGCCGCCCGGCGCCGACGCCATCGTGATGCAGGAGCAAGCCGAAGCAGCGGGCGACGAGGTGACGATCCTGCATAACCCGCAGCCCGGCGAATGGATCACGGCTCAGGGCGCGGACATCCGCAGCGGCTCCGTGATTCTGCCGGCGGGCACCCGGCTCACGCCCCAGGCATTGGGACTCGCGGCCTCGGTCGGCCGCGCCGAACTCGAGGTGCGGCGGCGCGTCAAGGTCGCCGTGTTCTTCACTGGCGACGAACTGACCATGCCGGGTGAGCCGCTGAAGCCGGGCGCGATCTACAACTCGAACCGCTTCACCCTGCGCGGACTGTTGGAAAAGCTCGGCTGCGAGGTCACCGACTATGGGATCGTCGCCGATAAGCTGGACGCGACCCGCGCGACGCTGCGCGAGGCCGCCGCGGCGCACGATCTGATCCTGACCTGCGGCGGCGTGTCGGTGGGCGAGGAGGATCACGTGAGGCCGGCCGTGGAGGCCGAAGGGCGCCTCGCGATGTGGCAGATCGCGATGAAGCCGGGCAAGCCGCTTGCCTTCGGCGCGGTTCGCCGCGACACCGCGGGTGAAGGGAACGCGGCGGTGTTGGCACCGGAAGCGGCCGAAACCTTTTTCATCGGCCTGCCGGGCAATCCGGTCTCCAGCTTCGCGACCTTCCTGCTGTTCGTGCGGCCGTTCGTGCTGCGCCTCGCCGGCGTGCAGACGGTCGCGCCGCGGGCGCTGTCGCTGCGGGCGGATTTCACCCAGAGCAAGGCGGATCGCCGCAACGAGTTCCTGCGGGCGCGCATCAATCCGGCGGGCGGCCTCGATCTGTTTCCGAATCAGAGTTCGGCCGTGCTCACATCGACCGTATGGGGCGACGGCCTGATCGACAATCCGCCCAACCACGCGATCCAGGCGGGTGAGACCGTGCGTTTCATCCCTTTTTCCGAATTGCTGAACTGAGGCACAAGCCGGCAACGCCGACGGTATTCCGATGAAGATTCAACTCCGATATTTTGCGAGCGTGCGCGAAGCGCTCGATCTGGCCAACGAAACGGTCGAGCTCCCTGACGGCGTCGCGACCGTGGGCGACGTGCGTGCGTGGCTGCGCGTGCGTGGCGGGATCTGGGCCGAGACGCTGGCCGAGGGCCGCGCGCTGCGCATGGCTTGCAACCACGTGATGACCGGCGCCGGCACGCGGGTCACCGAGGGCTGCGAGGTTGCCTTCTTCCCGCCCGTCACCGGCGGCTGAGTTACCGCGCCTCCACAGCACCGCTTCACCGTATAGGAGTTTCCGATGCCCGTCCGCGTCCAGACCGAAGACTTCGACCTCACCGCCGAGGTCGCCGCGTTGCGCGCGCGCAATCCGAAGATCGGCGCCGTAGCCTGCTTTGTCGGCACCGTGCGCGATCTGAACGACGGCAGCGCGGTCGAGACGATGGAGCTCGAACACTATCCCGGCATGACCGAGAAGTCGCTCGAAGCGATCATCGCGACTGCGCGCGAGCGCTGGGCCGGCATCGAGGTGCTGATCGTGCATCGGGTCGGCAAGCTCTATCCGCTCGACCAGATCGTGCTGGTGGCGACCACCGCCGCGCATCGCGGGGACGCCTTCGCGTCGTGCGAATTCGTGATGGATTATCTGAAGAGCGAGGCGCCGTTCTGGAAGAAGGAGAAGACCGAGGCCGGCGAGCGCTGGGTCGACGCCCGTGTCACCGACGACGCCGCGCTCGCCCGCTGGGGCATCGCGTCGGGCAATCGGACCGTGGACTAAGCGCGCCGGGTCAATCGTCGCGTGACTTGCCGATAATCCGCGTAGGGAAGGGCTCGCCGTTCGGGCGGGCCGCGAGGCCGGGTTCCTCGTCGCCACCTTCGCCACCTTCGCGCGGACGCCGTTTCGGCGCAACGCGCTCGAGCAGCGCCTGCTGTTCAGCCGGAATCTTGTAGTCCCAGCCGAAGCGGCTCAGTTGCAGACTCTGGGCGATACGCAGCGCCGGTTCCATGAAGCGGACCGCCGCGGCCGGCTGATAGCGCGATTCGACCGTATCCAGAAACAGGTACAGCCAGCGGCTGAAGTGCTGCGGCTCGATTCCTTCGAGCGGCTGGTGGGCCTGCTGCACGTTGCCGCGATATTGCTTCGCGCCCAGCACGAGACTGCCCCAGAACGTGCACATCTTCGGCAGATGATCATCCCAGCGTCCCGCAAGCGTTGCTTCGAAAACCGGGCCGAGCAGCGCATCGGCACGCACGCGGTCGTAGAAACCGTAGACCAGCTCGCGAATATTTTCTTCAGTGGGTTCAGCGGCGCGTTCGACTGTCGGCGCGGCGGGAAAGGAGGGGATCATGCCAATTCCGGAAAAATGCGGCTATTCATCGCGCATTGCCACATGGCGCCATAGAGCGTCAGAAATAGCCTTAATACCTGAACAAATAGAAGGAAGTAGGCCGCGAATACCCTGCTTTTCGCATAAATGGATGGGCAAGGAAGCGCTACCATGACTATCGAAAGACAATCGCCGCCTGCCCGCGCAAAACAAGAAAATATGCGTGGCGCCCGCATCTTAGGGCGAAGCGACGGCTCACGGCAACCCTTGCATCGACGCGGTTATCTTGCGGATCGCGGCCTGCGCTCATCGTGACACCTGCTCTTATGAGACTGACCGACTACACGGATTATTCACTACGCGTTCTGCTGTACCTCGCCGTCCGGCGCGATGGATTATCGACGATCCAGGAGATTTCGGAGGCGTACGGCATTTCCCGGAACCATCTGATGAAAGTGGTGCAGCAACTCGGCGAGCTGGGCTGGGTCAAGACCATCCGTGGCCGCAACGGCGGTTTGCAGCTTGCCGAGCATACCGGCGCGCTGACCATCGGCGAGGTTGTGCGAGCGACAGAAAGCGACTTTGCTCTCGTCTCCTGTTTCCCGAACCAGGCGGGCGAGCGCCGCGCTTGTGTCATTACACCGCAGTGCCGCCTGCGTGGCGCGCTCGAAGCGGCGCGCGACGCCTTCCTTGTCGAACTCGATCGCTACACGATTGGCGAGGTTGCCACGCCACGGAGCCAGTTGGCTGCGTTGCTCGGCTTGGGCAGTGTGATTCCGATCGTACCGGCCGAGCCCGCCGCGCCAGATGCGCTGGGTGTCGGCAGCGCCGCGCCGCTATCCTGATACGCTCGGGCGGTTCTCTCGCATCAAATGTCAAATAGTCGCTGCTGACGCAAAAAAACGCTTGAAACCTGGATAAAACGCCTCATTTTGGTAGTAATTGAAATTGGAGGTCTCTTGATGAGAATCGACAAACTTACTACTAAATTCCAGGAAGCACTGGCGGATGCCCAGAGTCTGGCCGTCGGCCATGACAACCAATACATCGAACCGGTTCATGTCCTCTCGGCCCTCGTGGCCCAACAGGACGGCTCGGCGCGCTCGCTGCTCTCGCGCGCCGGTGTGCACGTGCAGGCGTTGCAAACGGCGCTCGGCGACGCCATCACGCGGCTGCCGCAGGTGCAGGGCACCGACGGGAACGTGCAGATCGGCCGCGATCTGACGGGCCTGCTGAACCAGGCGGACAAGGAAGCGCAAAAGCTCAACGATACGTTCATCGCGAGCGAGATGTTCCTGCTCGCCGTGGCGGACGACAAAGGCGAAGCCGGGCGCCTCGCGCGTCAGCACGGTCTGTCGCGCAAGTCGCTGGAAAGCGCGATTGCCGCGGTGCGCGGCGGCTCGCAAGTGCACAGCCAGGACGCCGAAAGCCAGCGTGAGGCGCTCAAGAAATACACAGTCGACCTGACCGAGCGCGCGCGTGCCGGCAAGCTCGATCCGGTGATCGGCCGCGACGACGAAATCCGACGTTCGATCCAGATCCTGCAACGCCGCACCAAGAACAATCCGGTGCTGATCGGCGAGCCGGGTGTGGGCAAGACCGCGATCGTCGAAGGGCTCGCGCAGCGCATCGTCAATGGCGAGGTGCCGGAAACGCTCAAGGGCAAGCGCGTGCTGTCGCTCGATATGGCGGCGCTGCTGGCTGGCGCGAAGTATCGCGGCGAGTTTGAAGAGCGCCTGAAGGCTGTCTTGAACGACATCGCCAAGGACGAAGGCCAGACCATCGTCTTCATCGACGAAATTCACACCATGGTCGGCGCGGGCAAGGCCGAAGGCGCGATGGACGCGGGCAACATGCTCAAGCCGGCGCTCTCGCGCGGCGAGCTGCATTGCGTCGGCGCGACCACGCTCGACGAGTACCGCAAGTACATCGAAAAGGATGCCGCGCTCGAACGCCGCTTCCAGAAAGTGCTGGTCGACGAACCGTCGGTGGAAGCCACCATCGCGATCCTGCGCGGCTTGCAGGAAAAGTACGAGCTGCATCACGGCGTGGATATCACCGACCCGGCGATCGTCGCGGCGGCCGAACTGTCGCATCGCTACATCACCGATCGCTTCTTGCCGGACAAGGCTATCGACCTGATCGACGAAGCCGCGTCGAAGATCAAAATGGAAATCGACTCGAAGCCGGAGGAGATGGATCGGCTCGACCGTCGCCTGATCCAGCTGAAGATCGAGCGCGAAGCCGTCAAGAAGGAAAAAGACGAGGCCTCGCAAAAGCGTCTGCAACTGATCGAAGAAGAAATCGAGCGGCTGGATCGCGAGTATTCGGACCTCGAGGAAATCTGGACCGCGGAAAAGGCGGCGGTGCAGGGCAGCGCGCAACTGAAGGAAGACATCGAGAAAACGCGTGCGGAAATCACGCGTTTGCAGCGTGAAGGCAAGCTTGAGAAGGTCGCCGAGTTGCAGTATGGCAAGCTGCCGGGGCTCGAAGCGCAACTGAAGGAAGTCACGAAAGCTGAAGCGGACGAGCAGAACAACCCGACGCGTCCGCGCTTGTTGCGTACGCAGGTGGGCGCCGAGGAAATCGCTGAGGTTGTGTCGCGTTCCACCGGCATTCCGGTCTCGCGCATGATGCAGGGCGAGCGCGAGAAGCTGCTGCAGATGGAAGCCAAGTTGCACGAGCGCGTCATCGGCCAGGACGAGGCCATCCAGGCCGTGTCCGACGCGATCCGCCGCTCACGCGCGGGCCTGAGCAACCCGAACCGGCCGCTGGGCTCCTTCCTGTTCCTCGGCCCCACCG
>DASVNP010000390.1:0-41038 GCA_036383775.1 Paraburkholderia sp.
GGTGCCATCGCAGGAATGGCAACTGCCCGAGCTGCCGTTTCTGCTGCTCGACAAGTCGGGCCGCACCCAGCGCGCCGGCCGCTCGGCGCTCGCGCTGCTGCCGCGCGCCTCGACCACGGTGCTGATGGTCGCCGCGCGCGACCTGCTGATGATGCCCGCCACCCTGCCGCCGTTGCGCGGCCCGCGGCTGCGTCAGGCATTGCCCAATATCGTCGAGGATCAACTGATCCAGGATCCGCAGACCTGTCACATCGCCGTCGACCCCCAACCGGTCGCGGGCGGTCGGCAGCTGCTGGCGATCATCGACCGCGGCTGGTTCCGCTTTATCTGCGAATCGTTCTCCACTGCCGGCCATCGCAGCTTGCGCGCAGTGCCCGTCACGCGCTGTCTGCCACAGGCGCTCGCGCTAGGCACATCCGCCAAAGTCGCGGAATTGGTCACCGCGGGCGAGCCGGTCATGGCGGATACCGCCGGCGAGGCGGTGTCTGCGGTGGACGAGGCGCCTTTGGCGCCGATGGTCGCCGCCGTGCTCGGCGCCGTGGTGCAGACCGCGCCGGTCATGCTGCTCGAAGGCGCGGTCGAGTCCAACGGCGACAGATTGGTGCCGCGCGTCGAACTGGCGATCGCACGCGGCATGCAAGGCGAAGGGCTGGCGGTGCCGGCCAATGCGGTGAACGCGACGCTCGGCGCTCTGGCGGGCGCGGCGCCGGTTTCGCTGCATATGCTCACCGAAGTGCCCGGCAACGAGCCGAGCCTTGCGACGAATAGCCCGGCGCGCCTCGCCGCGCATATCCACGGCGCTAGCCCAATGCCCTTCGAGCAACTCGCGCGGCGCGCGCTGGAATGCCGCTTCGACCTGTGCCAGTTCGAGTTCGCCTCGCAGCCGTGGCGGCTCGACCGCGCGACGCTGCGGCGTCTGCGCCTGCCGGTGCTGCTCGCGGTGGGCGCGCTGCTGATCGCGATTGTCGGCGCCAACGTGCAGTGGCTGATGCTCTCGCGCCAACGCGACGCGATCAACACGCAGATGACCGAGCTGCTGCTCAATACCTTCCCCAAGACGACGGTCGTGCTCGACGCGCCCGGCCAGATGTCGCGCCAGTTGCAGCAGTTGCGGGTGGCCGCGGGCGAGTTGTCGCCGGACGACTTCCTGCCGCTCGCCGACGGCCTCGCTCGCTCGCTGGGGACGGTGCCGGTCAACGGCATCGCCGCGCTCGATTATCACGACCATCGGCTCGATGTCACCTTCAAGCCGGAGATCAAGGTCGATCCCGACTTCTCGAAGCGCCTCGCGCGTAACGGGCTCTCCGGAGCGATCGACAGCAATACCGGCAAGTGGGCCATCAGGAACGGACAATGAAAGCTGAACTCGCCCAAACCTGGGCTGGATTCTGGGAACAGCGCAGCGAGCGCGAAAAAGCGCTGCTGACGTGGGGCGGCGGCGTCCTCGCCGTGGTGATCGCGTGGTCGGTGCTGTGGGCGCCCGCGCAGGAAGGCCGCGCGCATCTGCGTGAGTCGCTGCCCTCCTTGCAGCGGCAGCTGGCGCAGATGACCGCGCAATCGAACGAAGCGCGGCAGTTGTCGGCGGCGGCACAAGGCGTCGCGCCGACCGGCGCCGCGCTGAAGGATGCGCTGACCGCGTCGCTCAACGATCACGGCCTCGCGGCGGTTCAGGTGCAGGTGATCGGCAACGTGGTGCAGATCCAGTTGAAGAACGCGTCGTTCCCGGCGTGGACGAACTGGCTCGACGACGTGCGCAAGCAGTTCAAGGTGCAAGTCTCGGAGGCGCACGCAACCGCGCTCAAGGAAGACGGCCAGGTGGATCTGACGGCGTCGCTGCAGCCGTCGACCGCGAAATAACCGCGCCGTCACAGGAATTCGCATGAGCTACTGGATGCGGCGCCTGCGCGTCGCGCTTCCCTGGCTGGTGGTCGCGGTGCTGTCGGCTGCGGTCGTGATGCTGGCGCTGCTGCCGGCCGCGTGGATTACGCCGCAGTTCGCGCGGCAGACGCGTGGTCACGTCAATCTCGTCGATCCATCCGGCTCGCTCTGGCACGGCTCGGCCACGCTGATGCTGGCCGCCGGCTCCGACATGAGCGCGGCGACGCTGCTGCCGGGACGTATCGAATGGCACACGGCATTCTGGCCGCTCTTCACGGGCCGCGTACGGATGACCATGCGGCAGAGCGACGCGATGCCGGAGCCGATCACCGTCGACGCCACGCCGCGCACCGCCACTGTCACGTCCGGTGCGATCACCGTTCCGGCGTCGCTGCTGAGCGGCTTGGGTGCGCCTTTCAACACGCTGGATCTGCAAGGCAATGTGCAGTTGTCGTGGTCCGATTGGCGCAGCTTCAACCGCGAAGCGTTCGGGCAAATGACCGTGACGCTGACCGATGTCAGCTCGCGCGTCTCGCTGGTCAAGCCGCTGGGTTCGTACCGGGTGGTGTTTCAGGCCGAGGGCGCCTCGTCCACGCTCGATCTGACGACGACCAAAGGGCCGCTCACGTTGACCGGCAATGGCACGGTGTCGGCGGGCTCCACGTCGTTTCATGGGACAGCGAGCGCGGCGCCCGAGGCGCGCGATAATCTCGCGGGCCTGCTGAATCTTCTAGGGCGGCCAAGCGGTCCGGATACGGTCGCGCTCACGTTCGTGCACTGAGGTACGGGACCGACAGACACCGGCGCCATGAAAAAAGAGGCATGACCGCATTCCGCGGTCATGCCTCTTTTGTTTTGCCCCGACGGGTAGCGCTGCCTATTGGCTTTGCGTCTGCGATGGCGCTGTCGTCCCGCTCTGCGCGACGGGCACCGCCGATGACGCCGGCAAGGGCGCCGGCGCCGCCACATCGCCCGTTTCGCGATTCATTTGCGACACGTCCCAGCCGCCGCCCAGCGCCTTCACCAGACCCACCGACGACACCATCCGCTGTCCGGCGATGTTCTCCAGCTTCTGCTCGGCCGTGAAAGCGGTGGTCTGCGCCGTCAGCACGTTGACATAGCCGACCGTGCCCGCCTTGTACTCGTTCGTGACGATCGCCAGCGCCTGACGTGCAGATTCCACCGCCTGCCGCTGCACGACGATCTCCTGTTCGAGGATGCGTTGGGACGCGAGGTTGTCCTCGACATCCTGGAACGCGGCCAGCACCGCTTGACGGTAGGTCGCCACGTCGCCGTCGTACGCCGCACGGGCGGCGTCGGTCTTGGCCTGGCGCAGGCCGGCATCGAATAGCGTGCCGGCGAGTTGCGGGCCGAGCGTCCAGAAGCGCGACGGGGCGGTCAGCAACTGCGAGAACACCGAACTTTGGAAGCCGCCCGTGGCCGACAGCGTGAGCGACGGGAAGAACGCGGCAATCGCGACGCCAATCTGTTCGTTCGCCGCCGCGGCCTTGCGTTCCGCCGACGCGATATCTGGACGCCGCTCGAGCAGCGCGGACGGCATCTGCGCCGGCACGGCGGGCGGCGTGGCGGTGAGCGGCATGGGCGGAATCGAGAAAGTCGAGGCCGGCTGGCCGACCAGCACGGCGATGGCGTGCTCGTCCTGAGCGCGCTGGATGCCGTTGTCGATCGCGGCTGCCTGCGCCGATTGCAATTGCGTTTGCGCCTGAATCACGTCGGAGCGGGCGGCCACGCCGGCGGCGTACTGGTTTTGCGTGAGCTGCAGCGAGCGCTGATAGGCCGCGACCGTGTCGTCGAGCAGCCTTTGCGTGGAATCGAGCGCGCGCAGCGAGAAGTACGTTTGCGCGAGCGTGGCCTGCGCGGACAGCCGTGCATTGGCCAGATCCGCGGCGGCGCTTTGCTGGCCGGCTTTCTGCGAGTTGACCGAGCGGGTGACCGACCCCCACAGATCCGGCTCCCAGCTGGCGTCGAGTTGCACGTTGAAGCTGTTATTAACGCCGGAGCGGCTGGTGGCCGTGGTCGAGTTGCCGCTGGAGGACGAGCCATTGCCCGAGCGCGTCGCGCCCGCCGAGGCGCCGATGGTCGGGAAGTAGGCAGCGCGTGCCTCACCGACCAGCGCGCGCGCCTGCCGATACGCGGCGGCGAATTGGGCGATGGTCTGATTCGCGGTGTTGAGCTGGTCTTCGAGCGCGTTGAGCTGCGGGTCTTCGTAGATGCTCCACCAGTTGCCGCGATCGTGCTGATCGGCCGGTTCTGCGACTTTCCAGCCGGGCGCGGCTTCCTTGTACGACGCGGGAATCTCGGCGGACGGCCGTTTGTAGTCGGGGCCGACCACACAGGCGCTCAGCAGGGTGGCGAGGGCCGCTGCCACCGCGATGGTCATGACGCGCGGCGCAAGTGACCGCACGCGCGCGGTTCGATAAGACTGCATGCAATGAATTCCTTCGGGACGCCGCGGTGCGGCCGATGGCGCCACCGCCGGCCGGGCGAGATCATGGTCTGCCGGCATGTTAGCGTATGGGCCCGCCTGGGCGCGGGAAACCGAAAGGTTAATGCGAGGAGCGATGCAGGTGTGTTACCGAGGATAACGCGATGGTTACGCGCTGTTACCGGGAGGCGGCCGCTCAACCCGCGTAGCGGCGCCGGTAAGTCCGTTTAGACCCGTGATTCCGTCGACGTAGCCTGCCGGGCCAGCTTTCCGGCCGCTGCACGGCAAGGGGCTTCGCCACGCGCGTGGCAGGCGGTTGGATGTTTTTCCGCGCCGATAGCCGGAATGGCGGTATTCACCGTTGGGACCGATGCGGACACCGACTTGATCTTTGCGGGCTTGTCGCCCTTCTGCCCCCGCCGATGCTCCACCCACGCCAGCACCGCCACGCCCACCGATCCGCCGGGCAACACGAACAACACGGCGAACAACGCGAGTTTCCACCAGCGGCGCGGGCCTTGGAAGCTGTTCAGTGCGGAATCGGTCAGGGAGCGGCTCAGGCCGCCAAGCGTGTTTTTCAGGTACAGCATCGGGAACATCCTTTGTGCATGCCGCGCTCGCGGCGTGCAGACAATCGGTCAGAACATGGTCTCGGGTGGCGCAGATCGCGCGTAACTCGTTGCCTGTCATAATATTGACTATGCAATTAAATTTCAAGATACTTTGCCCTGCGTGCAGCGACGGTGTTGTTTTTCCGCCGTTCGCCCTACGCGAAATCCAGTTTGACTTGTCTGCTTAGGCAGCTAAAATCCGTTTTGCTTGGCGATGTTCCTGGATACACAATGACTGACGGTCCCTACAAGGCAGACGAGATCGATCTCGAATCGAGTCTTGGCTACTACCTGACGAAAGCGCGCAATGTGCTGGTCGAGCGTACAGACCGCGCGGTCAAACCGTTGGGGCTGACCACGCAGCAGATCGGCGTGATTCTGATCCTGTCCTCGCGGCGCGCGAGCACGCCGTTCGAACTGTCGCGCGCCATGTCGTACGACAGCGGATCGATGACTCGTCTGCTCGATCGCCTTGAAAAGAAAGGCTTTATCGTTCGCACGCGCTGCGAGACCGATCGCCGGATGGTGAAGCTGGAGTTGACGCCGCAAGGCCACGAAGCCGCGCAACTGCTGCCTGGCCTCGGTGCCGAGGTCCTGAACGAACAGTTGCGCGGGTTTTCTGTCGCGGAGCACGCCACGCTGATCGACCTGCTCGGCCGTTTCATTGCGAACGGTATCGACGCGGGCGCAAGCGCGGCCTGCGGGGTGGGGCCGCAGCACGAATCACCTGACGAATTACCCGAAGAGCCGCCGCTGAAACGCGGCGAGCAATAGCCACACAGCGCGCCATTGCGCGCACGATCGTTTGAAGATATCTGTCTGGGCAGAGAGTGATGCGGCATGTAAACGCACCAGTCAGTGGGTGCGATAAAGCTGCCGCGACAAGCTTTCCCGGCTGAGGAGAAGAATCCATGAATGCCACGGCTTCCGCCGCTGCCCTGCCCGCCGCCGAGCCGGCTCCGCTCAAAGGCGGTGCGCTGGCCTTGCTGACGGTCGGTCTCGCGCTCGGCACCTTTATGGAGGTGCTCGACACGTCGATTGCGAACGTCGCGGTGCCGACCATTTCCGGCAGCGTCGGTGTAGCGACCAGCCAGGGCACCTGGGTGATCTCGTCGTATTCGGTCGCTTCGGCGATCGCCGTGCCGCTGACGGGCTGGCTCGCGCGGCGCGTCGGCGAGGTGCGCCTGTTCACGTTGTCCGTGCTGCTATTCACGATTGCTTCGGCGCTGTGCGGCTTCGCGCAGAACTTCGAATCGCTGATCGCGTTCCGGCTGGTGCAAGGGCTTGTGTCCGGCCCGATGGTCCCGCTCTCGCAGACCATTCTGATGCGCTCGTATCCGCCGGAAAAACGCGGACTCGCGCTGGGTCTCTGGGCGATGACCGTGATTTGCGCCCCCATCTTCGGCCCGGTGATGGGCGGCTACATCACCGACAACTACACGTGGCCGTGGATCTTCTACATCAACGTGCCGATCGGCTTATTCTCGGCGGTGTGCGCGTTCCTGCTGCTGCGCGGCCGCGAGACGAAGACCACTCAGCAGCGCATCGACGCGGTGGGCCTGGTGCTGCTCGTGACCGGCGTGTCGTGCCTGCAGATGATGCTCGACCTCGGCAAGGATCGCGACTGGTTCAACTCGCCGTTCATCGTTACGCTGGCGGTGATCGCGCTGGTGGCGATCGCCTTCATGCTGGTTTGGGAAATGACGGAGAAAGAACCGGTCGTCGATCTCTCGCTGTTCAAGGATCGCAACTTCGCGCTCGGCGTGGTCATCATCTCGTTCGGGTTCATGGCCTTTTTCGGCTCGGTGGTGATTTTCCCGCTCTGGCTGCAAACCGTGATGGGCTATACCGCGGGGTTGGCGGGTCTCGCGACCGCGCCAGTCGGTTTGCTCGCGCTGTTCCTCTCGCCGATGATCGGCAAGAACATGCACCGGCTCAACCTGCGCGTGGTGGCGAGTTTTGCGTTCATCGTGTTTGCGTTCGTGTCGTTCTGGAACTCGACGTTTACGCTCGACGTACCATTCAATCACGTGATCTGGCCGCGGCTCGTGCAAGGCATCGGCGTGGCCTGCTTCTTCGTGCCGATGACCACCATCACGCTTTCCAGCGTGCCGGATGAACGGCTCGCGAGTGCGTCCGGGCTGTCCAATTTCTTCAGAACGTTGTCGGGGGCGATCGGCACGGCCATTAGTACGACGTACTGGGAGAACGACACGATTTACCATCACGCGATGCTGACGGACTCGGTCAATGTCTACTCGTCCAATACCAACGCTTATACCGATGCGCTGGCTGGCATGGGGCTCTCCGGCGACGGCCTCACCGCGCAGTTGAACCAGGTGGTGACCGCGCAGGCTTATATGATGGCCACCAACGATTTCTTCCGCATCTCGTGCGCGGCGTTTCTGGTGCTCGCGGTGCTGGTCTGGATTACCAAGCCGCGCAAGGGCGTCGGACCGTCAATGGGTCACTGATTCACTGCGAAATCACTGCGAAAGGGCTTCGCCATTCGTTGATGGAATCGATTGCCCTTGCGACGCCTCCGGATGCATAGCCGACGGCGCGGGCTGCGAAGGATTCGCGCCAGTCTGCGGCACGTTTGCAGCCGCGCCCCGCACGTATTGCTTGAAGTCGGCGCCGGCTTCCCACGGATTCGGCTTGCAGCCCATCGCGCCGTCGCAATGCGCGGCAAAGCCGATGGTGGCGGTGCCGTCCGGGTTCGCTGCGCGTGTGATCTGATACGCCAGCGCGCGCTTGCCGCCGTCGGGTCCGGCGGTCTGGATCAACGTGTCGGTCGAGGCCTCGATTGCGTAAGTCGAGTGACTCGTCACCCATGCGTTCGCCCGTTGCCACCAGACCTCGCATTCGGCCTTGTTCGAACACGTCAACGGCGTTGTTGCGATCTGCATGACGTTCGGATCGACCTGGCCTTGCGTCGAACAGCCCGCTGCCGCGATGCACAGTACCGCTAACAGAGTCTTTTTCATCGCGTTGCTTCCTCCCTCTGTGGAGCGCGTCCTATGAGTTTGGACCGTGGGGCCGGGGAGGTGTTTCATCTACATCAGAGAATCGTCGGAATGCACGGAATATTTGCCGATAGCGTTCGAGACTTTACTTCGCGTGACGTAGGCGTTACCTGCGCACAATAAAAAAGCGGCCGGCAGGCCGCTCTTTCGTCACACGCTTTCGCATGCGGGGTTCAGACGCTGAAGCGGTTCAACGTGTAGGCGCGGTAAGCCGCGACGAATGCGTCGAACGAACCGACTTCTTCCTGTTCGAGTTTCTCCTGTTCAGCGAGCGACTGCTCGGCGAGTTCCGTGAACTCCTTCATCTGCTCCGCATCCAGCGGACGCGACCGGAAGTAGGCGGCGCGCGCTTCGCTTTGCTCGAGTCCGAACGCGAGGAAGCTCTGCTGCTTCTCGCGCATGATCTGCAGCACGCGCGCCGACGGCGTGAGCGACGCATCCGCCAGCTTCGCGCGTTGAGTCGCGACGGCGCGTGTGTGCGCATCGCCACCGTGCAGACTGTCGAGCGCGGCTGCCGCCGCGTCGATTTTGCTCATCAGTTGATTCGCCCAATCGGTCATCGCGACCGTTTGACCGTCGCGTGTCAGTTCGAGACCGGGCTTGCGCCCTTCCATCGTTACGCGGCTGAAGTTCTGATTGGCTTCGGCGTAGGCGTCCGGCGGCAACGGCGCGCTGTCGTCGAGCGCGCAGACCAGCAGGTAGGCGTCGAGAAAGCGTGACGTTTCCAGCGAAATGCCGGTCGGCTCGAACGGGTCGATATCCATGCAGCGCACTTCCACGTACTGCACGCCACGCGCGGCCAGCGCATGCAGCGGCCGCTCGCCCGGATACGTGACGCGCTTCGGACGGATCGTCGAATAAAACTCGTTTTCGATCTGCAATACGTTCGTGTTGATCTGCACCCACTCGCCGTCGCGCTGTGTGCCGATCGCTTCATACGCGGGATACGGCTGGCTCACGGCTTTGGCGAGCGCGTCGAGATAGCCCGGCAGCGTGTCGTAGTCGGCGTGCAGCGCGGCTTGCGCCGTGGTGTTCGAATAGCCGAGGTCGCTCATGCGCAGACTGGTGGCGTACGGGCGATAGAGCGTGTCGGCGTCGAAGGTCTCGAGCGAGTGCTGGCGATCGCGGATGAAACGGCGATCCAGCGCCGGCGACGCACCGAACAGATACATCAGCAGCCAGTTGGTGCGGCGGAAATTGCGGATCAGCGCGAGATAGCGGTCGGACTGAAAGTCGACGGCGTTCGCGGTGGATTGCTGGTCCGCATGCAGTTGCCGCCACACTTCTTCGTTTAGCGAATAGTTGTAGTGGATGCCGGCAATGCACTGCATCGTGCGGCCATAACGCAGCGCGAGGCCGACGCGATACACGTACTTCAGCTTACCGATGTTCGAGCTGCCATACCGGGCAATCGGAATGCCGTCATCGGTGTCGGGCAGCAGGCCCGGCATGGAGTTGTTCCACAGGATCTCGTCGCCGATCTCCGCGTAGACAAAACGATGCAGCGTGTCGAGCTTTTCCAGCGTGAGCGCGATGTCGCGCTCGGCCGGCGTGATCAGTTCGAGCAGCGCTTCGGAATAGTCAGTAGTCAGCGACGGATGCGTGAGCGCCGAACCGAACTCGCGCGCATGCGGCGTCAACGCGAGCTGGCCCTCGTGCGTCACGCGCAGGCTTTCCCTTTCGATGCCGCGTAGGCCCGTGGTCAGCGCGTCGCGCTGCGGGCCCGAGGTCAGCACGGACAGGCTATGCAAGAGCGCATCGGTCGTGCGGGAAGAGGTCGTGTTTGGCATTGAGGCGAGTTCGCCGTTGACGGCCGCGCTGCTTCACAGCACTGCGCGGTCGACAACGTTCGGCGGAATTTTTCAGTAGCGGGCACTTTAACATCTCGCCAGAACGGCTGCTTGAGGCCGCTTCGGCGGCTCATCGGCGCCCCTCGCCTTACCTATTTTCCCGACGAATACGGCTGTCTTGCGCGTCGTCACAATGCCCGTCAACCCGCCTTGCGCGCCCTCCGCTCTCCCCCGAATGGCCGGCGATGTCAGCCGCCGCGGGCGGCGCCTGCGCGGTCCGCTACTTCGTTCCACAGATGCATCGCCGCATACGCGCGCCATGGCCGCCATGCGTCGGTGCGCGCGCGCTGCTGCGCTGGGCGCTGAAGCGCCGAGTCGCGCGCGCAGATCGACTGCATCAGCACGAGGTCCCACGCGGGCCAAGCGTCGGCATCGCGCCATGCCCGCATCGCCACATACTCGACCGTCCATGGGCCAATGCCGGGCAACGCGAGCAACGCGGCGCGCAGGCTGCCGGCGTCGGCGGTGCTGCTGTCGACTGGTACGTCGCCGGTGGCGACCGCGTGCGCGAACCCTTGCAAGGCCGCTACCCGTTTGCCCGGCATACCGATTTGCGCGAGATCCACCGCGGCCAACGAGGCGGGCGTGGGAAAGCGCCACGCGGTGTTCTCATGCGGATGCCCGTCGATGCGCTCACCGGCGCGCTGCACCAGCCGTCCGATGATGGTGGTGGCCGCTTTCACGCTGACCTGCTGGCCAACGATCGCGCGCACCACCAGTTCGAAGCCCGACCATGCGCCCGGCACGCGCAGGCCGGGTACGGCTTCGACCAGCGGCGCGAGCCATGGGTCCGCGGCGAGTCCGGCGCCGATTTTTTTCGGATCGGCGTGCAGGTCGAACATCTTCGCAATCGGCGTAGCGAGCGCGTCGGCGTGACGGCTCGCGGGGCCCTCGATGCTGGCGACCAGACAGCGCTTGCGCGGATGCAGGCGCACGCTCAGCGTGCCGCTGTCGCCGGCCCAGTCGATCGCGCGGCGATACGCGCCATCTTCCACCGCTTCGACGCCCGGCGTCGCGCGCCCGCCGAAGAAACGCAGCAGGCGCGGCCAGTCGAGAGGCGGCTTGAACGGCAATTCGAGGGTGACGATTTCATCGAGCGTACTCACGCGGCGTGGTCCAGTTTGGTCAGGGATTCAGCGTCAGCCAGATCCGGCTGGCGGCGGCCGGCCTCGTCGCGCGAGATAGTACCGGCGTGCTGCGCCTCGTTGTCGAGCAGTGCGGCCTTGCGCGGCAGACCCCAGCGATAGCCGGCCAGCGCCCCGCCCTTTTGCACCACCCGGTGACAGGGAATCGCCAGCGCCACCGGATTGGTCGCGCACGCGCTCGCCACCGCGCGCACGGCGCGCGGCGACCCGACCGCTTCGGCGATCTGCGAGTAGCTGCGGGTCTCGCCATACGGAATGCGCCGAAGCGCGTCCCACACACGCTGCCGGAACGCCGTCGCGGCGATATCGAGCGGCAGGTCGAAATCCTGGCGGGTGCCTAGCAAATAGGCGTCGATCTGCGCGACGAACGGCGCGAGGCGGTCGGCGTCTTCCAGCAGGTCGGCGTTGGCGAATTCGCCGCGCAGGTCATTGGCGAGCATGGCGGCGTCGTCGCCGAAACCGATCTTGCAGATGCCCTTGTCGGTCGCCGCGACCAGCACGAAGCCGAGCGAGGTCGGCGCGCTGGCATAGCGCACGGTGAGCCCCGCGCCCTTGCGCCGATACGCGGAGGGCGCCATGCCCAGTTCCGCCGACGCGCTGTCATACATCCGCGACGGTGAGCCGAAGCCCGCGTCGAGCGTGGCGCGGGTGACGTCCGAGCCGCGCTGAAGCGCGTCGCGCAAAGCCGCGCCCCGCTGAGCGGCCTGATATTGGCGGGGCGACACGCCGACAACCCGCTTGAACAGACGCTGCAGATGGAACGGGCTCACGTGCACGGCGTCGCTCAATTGCGCGAGCGTGAGGCGCTGCTGCGGATCGGCGTCCAGCGCGGCGCAGGCGCGATTCACGATTTCCAGTTCGCGCGGCAGGCCGCCCGGCTGGCAACGCTTACAGTCGCGAAAGCCCGCGGCGCGCGCAGAGGCGGCGTCGGCGAAGAAAGCAACATTTTCGCGGCGTGGCTGGCGCGACGCGCACGACGGCCGGCAGAACACGCCAGTCGTTTTGACGGCATAGAAGAAGGCGCCGTCGGCCTGCGGCTCGCGGTGTGTAACGGCATCCCAGCGCTCGTCGTCGGAAGTCCAGCGGGGCGCGCGGGAGGCGATATCGGCAAGATTGCGGTTCATGATGGTCCCGAATAGGCGGTGTCGATGCTCACCAATGTAGGCCGTCTGCCAACACAGTACGCTCCGGTTCTTGCTCTGTCATTGCGCTTCCCCGTAGGCCCGACGCCCGCCGGGCGCCCGTTTTGCCGCTAACCGCGACATATTGGCCCGATATCGGGTTTTCCCTTAAAAAGTTATTGCGTCGCATCAACCTCGTGTGTATATTAGTACCTGTCTCCTCCATGTCTCCTCCTGATATGGATTCAGCCCGCTCCACATAGAGCGGGCTTTTTTTCGCCTGTACCTCTGGAATCTGACCCTCGCCGCGCTTGCACGACTCGCACTCGCGGCCCCGCCCTTTCTTCTACACTGGCTATTCCATCCGTTCGGTGAGCTGGTCAAGGCGGCGTTCGACATGAAAATCCACATTCGCGAGATCGATCACATCGTCATTCGGGCCACCGATGTCGAGGCGATGTCGCGCTTCTATTGCGATGTGCTTGGCTGCCGCGTGGAGAAGGAGCAGCGTGAACTGGGCCTGACGCAGTTGCGTGCGGGGCGCTCACTGATCGATCTGCTGCAGGTCGGCGCCCGGCTCGATCACGCCGAGAACGGTGTGCCCGGTGCGGGGCGGAACATGGATCACGTGTGCCTGCGCATCGAGCCGTTCGACGCTGATGCGCTCAAGGCGCACCTGGCCGAACACGGCGTACGGCTGGGCGAACTGGGGCTGCGCTATGGCGCGGACGGGTTTGGGCCGTCGCTGTATCTGTTCGACCCGGAAGGCAATATGGTCGAACTCAAGGGGCCGCCGGAAGCGGCGCGGATGACGTCGCTATAAGCCTTTCAGGCGATCAGACGTCAGGCGTCGGCGGGCGCCTTCAGCACGGTCCAGTCGATCTTGACCGCATCGGCTTCGGCGCTGCCGAGCCACGCTTCTCCATCCTGCACGGTGCACTGCAGCCGCATGGTCCGTTCCGCCAGCGCGCCGAGCGACGCGGCGACGTCTTCGCCGAGCGTCCACACCGTCACATTGCGCATGCGCTCCACCTTGTTGCGCACGCCCTGCCACCAGATATCCGACGCACGGCCGCCGTAAGCCATCACGATCACGTGATTGGCGCGGCCGCTTGCCTTGGCAATGCGCCGCTCGTCCGGCTGGCCGACCTCGATCCAGGTGTCGATCGCACCTGTCAGATCCTTTTCCCACAGGTCCGGCTCGTCCACGTCCGACAAGCCTTTGCAGAATTCGAGGCGTTCCTGCGCAAACAGCGCGAACGCGGCGACGCGGACCATCATCCGTTCGTCGGTTTCGGAGGGATGGCGGGCGATCGTCAGCGAATGGTCGGCGTAATAGTGCCGGTCCATGTTGGCGATCTGGAGTTCCGCTTTGTAAATCGTCGATTTGAGAGCCATGCCGTTGCTAAACCAGGCGCTCGCTCCACCGGAGCGAACTGAAAAAGAATCGTCGACGGCGCGTTGCCGTTTTCGGTGTTGGTTGGTGTACATCGTCTGCTCCTTGCGCGCCGACTGCCGGCAGCCATGACTACGCAAGGAGCATTTATCGCGCCATGAGCGGCTCGAGAGTGCTGCCGTAAACCTCGCCAGCCGCTCCCCGCAAGGCTTCCAGCACGACGGAGGCCGCCGGCGAGAGCAGGTGCGACTGGCGCGTGATGATACCGAATGTATCCATCCTGTACGGTAAATCGATCGGTATACGCTTCAAAACGCCGTACTGTTGGTATTGCCGCGCCACTTCGTCAGGCAAAACCGCCAACATGTCGCTTTGCAACAACAAGCTGGAAATTGCCAGAAAGTTGTTGGTATTCACCACATTCTGCGGAGGATTCAGTCCAATCTGCGAAAACATCAGATCAAAGCGATGCCGCAGGACGCTGCCCGGCGGGTGCAAAACCCAGCTTGCATTGACGATTGCGCGCAGTGTCAAACCTGTTTCATTTTCGAGAGGATGCCCGGGGCGCGCGACCACGCAGAGCGGCTCGTCGGCGAGCGGTTCATAGCGGACTTCGGTCTTGAACTGGTTCTGCCGCTCCAGCACGCGGCCGATCATGAGATCCAGTTCCCCTTCGGCAAGCCGCGGCAGCATGACGTCTGACGTTTCCACCTCGACCCAGATCTGCAACTGCGGGTAGCGTTCCTTCACGCCGGCGATCGCGCGCGGGACCATCGTGGCCGCCGCCGCCGCGATCACGCCGATCCGCACCTGGCCCGCGAGACCCGCGCGCAGCGCTGAAATCTCGTCGTGCGCGTGGCTCAGATTGGATAGCACCATGCGCGCATGGCGGATCATCACCTCGCCGTACAGCGTGGCATGCATGCCGTGCGGCGTGCGGTCGAACAGGCTCACGCCCAGCATGTCCTCCAGCTCCTTCAGAAGGCGCGACGCCGCGGGCTGGGTCATGCCGAGCACGTCGGCGGCCCGCCGGACGTTGCCTTCTTCGTCCATCGCTGCGAGCAGCAGCAGCTGCCGCGTCTTGAGCCGCGCACGCACGAACCAGTTCGAGTAGCTACGCGTCATGGCTTGTCTCCAGCTCGTTTTATCCAGGGCGGCAAGGCGCCGTCCGCCGGGCAGTCAGCCTCGGCACAGCGTCCATGATGCCATACCGCAATTGATATCGGGATAGCCTAAAAAGGGATTGGAAAGTTATTGGGCCGGCTCATACCATTCGTGGACTTTCCGGACTTCTCCACGCAGCGCCCTTTCCGTCGATGAACCGCGACCCGCTCGTCCCACTCGTTGCAACTCCGTTTCGCCACTACATCAATGGCGGCTGGGAAACGGGCGCGACCACGGGTGTCTCCCTCAATCCGTCGGACCTGGACCAACCGGTCGGCGAGTATGTGCGGGCCGACGTGCGGCAGACGGATGCCGCGATTGAAGCCGCGCACGCGGCATTGCGCGAATGGTCGCTCGGCTCGGCGCAGCGACGCGCGGACGCGCTCGATGCAGTCGGCAGCGAGATGCTGGCGCGCCGCGACGAGTTGGCCCGGCTGCTCGCGCGTGAAGTCGGCAAGACCTTGCCCGAGGCGCTCGCCGAAGCGACGCGCGCCGGTCAGCTTTTCAAACGATTCGCCGCTGAGGCGTTAGGCGCCTTTGCCGAACCGGTTGCGTCGGCGCGTGCCGGCGTCGAGATCGACGTGACGCGTGAGCCGCTCGGCGTGGTGGGCATCATCGCGCCGTGGAGCGCGCCGCTCGCCATCGCCGCGGCGAAGATCGGCGCCGCGCTCGCCCACGGCAATTGTGTCGTATTCAAGCCGGCCGAATCGGTGCCGGCCTGCGCTGCGGCGCTGGCATCGATGATCAGCCGTGCCGGCCTGCCCGCCGGCGTGTTCAATCTGGTGATGGGCAGCGGCCGGCAGGTCGGCGCGCGCATCGCCGCCCATCCGCTGGTGGCCGCGATCAGCCTGACCGGCTCGGCGGAAACGGGAACGCGCGTGCTGCAATCCGCCGCCGCCCGCCAGGCGCGCGTGCAACTGGAGATGGGCGGCAAGAATCCCTTCGTTGTACTGGCTGACGCCGATCTCGACGGCGCTGTCGATGCCGCCTTGAGCGGCGCGTATGGCTCGGCGGGTCAACGCAGCACGGCAGCGGCCCGGCTGATCGTCGAGAGCGCGGTGTTCGAGCCGTTCGTGGATGCGTTGCGGACGAAGCTCGCCGGACTCTCGATCGATCATGCGCTAAAGCACGGCACGGATATCGGCCCGCTGGCCAACGCCGCGCAGTTGGAACGCAACCTCGATTACGTGCGCATCGGTCTGCAGGAAGGCGCGCAGTTGCTGCATGGCGGCCGTCAACTGGAACGCGCGACACGCGGCTACTTTTTCGAGCCGGCACTGTTCGTGGGCGAACCCGCGCACCGTATCGCGCAGGAAGACATTTTCGGACCGCTCGCGGTAGTGCTGCGCGCGGACGACTACGAGCACGCGCTGCATCTCGCGAACGACAACGCATACGGTCTATGCGCCGGCATCTGCACGCGCTCGCTCAGCCGCGCGCGGCATTTCCGCCGTCATGTGCACAGCGGTTTCGTCACGATCAATTTGCCAACCACTGCCGTGGAGCATCACGTGCCTGGCGGTGGCCGCAAGGCGTCCGCCTATGGGAGCACGGATGCCGCGTTCTGGACAGCCGTGAAAACGGCTTACGTGGCGGGCTGAACAGATTTTCAAGCTCAGCAACCTGGTTGCATGGGATCGCAGTAAGTGCCATCTAACACCAATCGACAGGAGACAGACATGACCAGCAAGCTTCGCCGTTTAACGCTAACCGCGATGGCCGCCGCCGCCCTCGCCGCTCCCTTCGCCACGCAGCTGTCCGCGCGGGCGGATCAGCCACTCAAAGTCGGCTTTCTCGTGAAGATGCCGGAACAGGCGTGGTTCATCAACGAACAGAAAGCCGCGACCGCGCTCGGCCAGAAGGACGGGTTCTCGGTGGTCAATATCGGCACGCCGGACGGTGAAAAAGTGCTGGCCGCAATCGACAACCTCGGCGCGCAAGGTGCCCAGGGCTTCGTGATCTGTGCGCCCGACGTGCGTCTCGGACCGGCAATTCAGGCGCGCGCGAAGCGCTACAACATGAAGTTCGTCACCGTCGACGATCAACTGGTCGACTCAACCGGCAAGCCGCTCGCCAACGTGCCGCATCTGGGCATGTCCGCGTTCAAGATCGGCAATCAGGTCGGCACCGCGATCTCCGAAGAGATGAAGCGTCGCGGCTGGAAGCCGGAAGAAGTCGGCGCGCTGCGCATCACGAACTACGAACTGCCGACCGCGAAACTGCGCACCGACGGCGCGACGCAATCGCTGCTGGCCGGCGGCTTCAAGAAGGAAAACATCTTCGACGCGCCGCAAAAGACGACCGATGACGAAGGCGGCTTCAACGCTTCGTCGCCGGTGCTCGCGCAGCATCCGAACATCAAGAAGTGGGTGATCTTCGCGCTCAACGAGGAAAGCGTGCTGGGCGGCGTGCGCGCCACCGAGCAATTGCATATTCCGGCGGCGGACGTGATCGGCGTCGGCATCAACGGCGCGGGCGAAGCGTTTGCCGAATTCCAGAAGAAGGAACCGACAGGCTTCTACGGCACGATCGCGGTGAGCTCGACGATGCACGGCAGGGAGAGCACGGAGAACCTCGTCGAGTGGATCAAGGGCGGCAAGCAGCCGCCGGCGGATACGCAGACCACCGGCAAGCTGATGGTGCGCGACAACTGGCAGGAAGTGCGTAAAGAACTCGGCATTTAAGCAGGATTCGAGTTTGAGCGCTGCGGGCCGTTTTCCGCTTCCTGTTCACGCGGGAGCGGCCCGCCACAGGTTTTCATCTGCTTGAGGTTTGTCGATGACGTCTTCGTACACGGAGTCCTATACCGCCGCAGCGGCGCCCTCGCCTGCGCCTGCATCGGGCGAGCCGTATCTGCAACTCGACGGCATCACCGTGCGCTTTCCCGGCGTGCTTGCGCTCGACCAGGTGTCGCTGGACGTGCGGCGCGGTGAGGTGCACGGCCTGATGGGCGAAAACGGCGCCGGCAAGTCGACGCTGCTCAAGGTGTTGTCCGGAGTGAACCAACCCGCGGCGGGCACCTTGTCGCTCGATGGCGTCGAGCAGCAGTTCGGCACGACGAAGGCTGCCATTGCGGCGGGCGTGGCGATCATCTATCAGGAACTGCATCTGGTGCCGGAGTTAACGGTGGCCGATAACCTGATGCTCGGGGCCCTGCCGAATCGCTTCGGTGTACTGGACGAAAAGGCACTGGTGGCACGCGCGGTGCGCGAGCTCGAAAGACTCGGCGAAAAGATCGATCCGTTGCAGCAGGTGAAGCATCTCTCGATCGGCCAGCGGCAGATGATCGAAATCGGCAAGGCGCTCATGCGCGATGCGCGCGTGATTGCCTTCGACGAACCGACCAGTTCCTTGTCGTCGCGTGAGACCACTCAACTCTTCCGGATCATCCGCGGGTTGAAGGCCGAAGGCCGCGCGATCATCTACGTCACGCATCGCATGGACGAAGTCTACGAACTGTGCGACCGAGTGACAGTGTTCCGCGACGGCCGCCGCATCGAGACATTTGAAGCCGGTGAAGGACTCGATCGCGACCGCCTGATCAGCTGCATGGTGGGCCGTTCGATCGCGGACGTGTACGGCTATCGCCCCCGGGAACTCGGCAGCGTGCAGCTCGACGTCAACGCCTTGATGGGGCGTGGCTTGCGTGAGCCGGTGTCGTTCACCGCACGCCAGGGCGAAATCGTCGGCTTCTTCGGCCTCGTTGGCGCGGGCCGTTCGGAGTTGATGAAGCTGATTTACGGCGCGGTCAAACCCACGTCCGGCGAGATCGCGCTCAAAGGCAAGCGCGTGCAGTTCACCACGCCGCGCGATGCCGTGCGCGCGGGCGTGGCGCTGTGCCCCGAGGACCGCAAGCAGGAAGGCATCGTGTCGATTGCCTCGGTATCGGACAACCTCAATATCAGTTGCCGCCGCCATTTCAGCCGCTTCAACGTGCTCGACGGCCGCAAGGAAGCGCAGACCGCGAAAGCGTTCATCAGCAAGCTCGCGATCAAGACCCGCGACGGCGACACGCCGATCGGCACGCTCTCCGGTGGCAATCAGCAGAAGGTGATCCTGTCGCGCTGGCTGGCTGAGGAGATCGACGTATTCCTGATGGACGAACCCACGCGCGGCATCGACGTCGGCGCGCGCAGCGAAATTTATGGACTGCTGTATGGGCTCGCGGAAGCGGGCCGCACGGTGATCGTCGTGTCGAGCGACCTCGCCGAAGTGATCGGTGTGGCGGATCGCGTGATCGTGATGAAGGAAGGACGCATCGTCGGGAATTTGCCCAAGGCGCAGGCCACGCCGGATGCGTTGATCAAGCTCGCCCTGCCCCGCTGACGCCATTGCATTCGCCGCTGCACTCCCCCGACATATGAAGGCGACTCAAGCGCGCCATTGAAACGGAATAGACACCATGCATACCCCGTCAACCGACTCCTCGACTGCCGCGGTCGCACCAGCGGGCCTGAGCGCACGCGCCGCGCGCACCTGGGACGTGATCAACCGGTCCGGCATCGTCATGGTGTTCGTGATTCTGTTCGCGGTACTGTCGTTCACCGTGCCGGACTTTCTGAGCGCGCGCAACATTCAGGGCCTGTTGCTCTCCGTCACGCTGATCGGTTCGATCTCGGTGACCATGATGTTCGTACTCGCGCTCGGCGAAGTGGATTTGTCGGTGGCTTCGATCGTCGCGTTCGCGGGCGTGGTGGCCTCCACCTTGATT
Organism: Paraburkholderia sp.; assembly: GCA_036383775.1. Classification (GTDB taxonomy): domain Bacteria; phylum Pseudomonadota; class Gammaproteobacteria; order Burkholderiales; family Burkholderiaceae; genus Paraburkholderia. Next base: position 19,349 of record DASVNP010000390.1, read on the forward strand.
ACCGCGACGCATAGCGTGATGCTCGGCATCGCCGCCGGCGTGCTGGCGGGCGGCGCGGTCGGCCTCGTCAACGGCGTGCTGGTCGCGCGCTACAAGATCAACTCGCTGATCGTTACGCTCGCCATGATGGAGGTCGTGCGCGGCCTCGCCTACATCACTTCGAACGGCGACGCCGTGATGATCTCCGAAGAGCGTTTCTTCGACCTCGGCGGCGGCTCGTTCCTCGGCGTTTCCTATCCGATCTGGAGCAACATCGTCGGCTTCGTGTTGTTCGGCTTTTTGCTGAAGAAAACGGTGTTCGGCAAGAACGTGCTGGCGGTCGGCGGCAACGGCGAAGCGGCCTTGCTGGCGGGCTTGCCGGTGACGCGTATCAAGATCACAGTGTTCGTATTGCAAGGTCTCGTGACGGGCTTTGCGGGCGTCATGCTGGCGTCGCGCATGAGTCTGGGCGACCCGAAAACCTCGGTTGGTCTCGAACTGGGCGTGATTTCAGCGTGCGTGCTCGGCGGCGTCTCGCTCACGGGCGGTGTCGCGACGATTTCCGGCGTGCTGGTCGGTGTGCTGATCATGGGCTCCGTGCAGGACGCCATGAGCCTCCTGAACGTGCCGACCTTCTACCAATACCTGATTCGGGGTGGAATTCTGCTGCTCGCTGTCCTGTTCGACCAGTTCCGTCGCAGCAAGCGCGTGCACTGACGCGCGCCCCGCCGATACGTTTGCCAATAGGAGTTTTCATGGCTGATTCGAACCAGACTAAAAAGCCGCTGCGCAGCCAGGCGTGGTTCGGCCTCAAGGATCGCGACGGTTTTCTGCATCGCTCGTGGATGAAGAACCAGGGCATTCCTCACGACGAATTCGACGGACGCCCGGTGATCGGGATATGTAATACGTGGTCCGAACTAACGCCGTGTAATGCGCATTTTCGCGAGCTGGCGGAGTACGTGAAAAAAGGCGTGCACGAAGCGGGCGGCTTGCCGCTCGAGTTTCCGGTCATGTCGCTGGGCGAGACCAATTTGCGGCCCACCGCGATGCTGTTTCGCAATCTCGCGTCGATGGATGTCGAGGAGTCGATTCGCGGCAATCCGATGGACGGCGTGATTCTGCTGGTCGGCTGCGACAAGACCACACCCGCGCTGCTGATGGGTGCGGCGTCGTGCAATTTGCCGGCGCTCGCCGTGTCGGGCGGCCCGATGCTCAATGGCCGGTTTCGCGGCAAGAACATCGGCTCGGGCACGGGCGTGTGGCAGATGTCGGAGGAAGTGCGCGCCGGCACGATGACGCAGGAGGAATTCACCGAAGCCGAGTCCTGCATGAACCGCTCACGCGGCCACTGCATGACGATGGGCACAGCCTCGACCATGGCCTCGATGGTCGAATCGCTCGGCATGGGCTTGCCGCATAACGCGGCGATTCCCGCGGTGGACGCACGCCGCCAGGTGCTGGCGCATCTCGCCGGCCGGCGCATTGTCGACATGGTTCGCGAAGATCTGACCATGGACAAGATTCTCACGCGCAAGGCGTTCGAGAATGCGATCCGCACGAATGCGGCGATTGGCGGCTCGACCAATGCGGTCGTGCATCTGATCGCGTTGGCGAGGCGCATGGGTGTGGAGTTGTCGCTGCAAGACTGGGAGCTGGGTTCGAACGTGCCGTGTCTCGTGAATCTGCAGCCATCGGGTGAATATCTGATGGAGGATTTTTACTACGCGGGCGGCTTGCCGGCGGTGTTGAAGCAACTCGGCGAACAAGGCCTGCTGCATCGCGAAGCACTGACGGTGAATGGCAAGACGATCTGGGACAACGTGCGCAACGCGCCGAATCACGACGAGAAAGTCATCACTACGTTTGCCGAGCCGTTCAAGCCGAAGGCCGGCATTGCGGTGCTCAAGGGCAACCTGGCGCCGAACGGCGCGGTGATCAAGCCGTCGGCGGCCACCGCGAAGTTGCTGAAGCATCGTGGGCGCGCAGTCGTATTCGAAAACATCGAGGAACTGCACGCGAAGATCGACGATGAGTCGCTCGATATCGACGAACACTGCATCATGGTGCTCAAAGGCGCGGGGCCAAAGGGCTATCCGGGTTTTGCGGAAGTCGGCAACATGCCGCTGCCGAAGAAGGTGCTGCAAAAAGGCATCACGGACATGGTGCGCATTTCCGATGGCCGCATGAGCGGCACGGCCTATGGCGCGGTGGTGCTGCACGTGTCGCCGGAAGCGGCCGCGGGCGGTCCGCTGGCCTTCGTGCAGACCGGCGACATGATCGAACTCGACGTCGAAGCGCGCCGCCTGCACCTCGATGTCACCGACGAGGAACTCGCGCGCCGGCGGGCCGCATGGCAGGCGCCGGAGGCCCCCAAACGCGGCTACTACAAGCTCTACGTCGAACACGTGCTGCAAGCGGACGAGGGAGCGGATCTGGACTTTCTGGTCGGATCGAGCGGCGCGCCGGTGCCGCGCGACTCTCATTGACTGGCAAGACGCGGCGCTTTTTGCCGCGACGGTGAATTAGCGATGGTTTCCTGCGCTTTGCGAGAAGGCGTGCTGCCGATGCGGAGCGAGATATTCCGCATCGGCTTTTTTCCGTCCGCGCTGATGCATGACAGCCTCATGCGCCGATACCAGCAAAAACGGCCGGGCATAAAATGCCCAGCCGCTTTTTTAAACTCGCAGACGCACAATCCCTGACTTTCAGCAGCCAGAGAACCACACGCGCATAAACACATTCCGACCTTTCGCCGGAGTGTCAGCCTTCAGTTTATTGCTTGATGAATCGATCGTTTGCCCAGAGGCCTTGAGTATCGCTGTTACCCGAATTCACGAATTCGACGTCGTGTCCGACCACACGGACCACGCGGAAGTCTGAATTTTCCGGGGCGGAAACGCATTGATATCCGGAGAAGAATTCCTGCATCTTTTGCTGTTCACCGGCTTGCGCATGCTGGTCGGCGGCGTCGAGCTTATCCTTCGATAGGCAGCCATAAGCGTTGGCCTTGAACTGGATGGTTTGTTGCGGCTTGATCACGACGTCTTGCGCCTGAACAGTCGCGGCAGCCAATCCCGCAATGGCGAAAACAACGGCGATTCGCATTTTCATATGTCCTCCGGTGCGGGGAGATACTCAGGTTAGCTATGTATTTAACTTTAACGTCGGACCCGCACCTTCGACTTTAGGAGAATGGTGGAGAACGACAAGCACATCTTGTGTGCGGTCGCAACAGCGGCGAATTGTCGCACCGCCTGTCGCACCTGCCTAAACCTTGAGCAACTGCTTAATTGATCGGGATTGCAACGGATATCTAAAAGACGAGTAGGGCGCATCGCTTTAACCAGTAAAGCTTTGCGGCACGTATTGGCGTAAACGAGAAGCCGCAATTAAGTGATTTACTACTATTAATTGGCGCCCTTGGTGCATTGCACACAAAGTCATTCAACTGGACAAGTCCTAATCACGAAATAACGGTGTATTTGCAGAACATAAATAGTGCCAGGTATGGCTCCCGACGCGCGCAGAGGCGCCGAACGGCGTCCGCGGCGAGGTGATGAGGTGGCGAATTCAGTCGGCGCGCTGATTGGATTCGAAGAACTCGGATTGGAACATGCACATGCGCAAGGCGTTGTGATAACGGCCATTGCCGAAAAATTCCTCGATCAATTCAGCCTCGTGCCTGAAACCGCACTTTTCATAAACGTGGATGGCCGCGGTGTTCGACTTGTCGACAATCAGGTAGACCTTGCGCAGGTTCAACACGGAAAACGCATAGTCGATCGCGAGCCGGGTGGCGACGGTCGCGTAGCCGCGGCCCTGCGCATGTGGCGCGATGATGATCTGAAATTCGCCACGCCGATGGATATAGTCCAGCTCGATCAACTCGACCACGCCGACCGTTTGCCCTTCGTTGTCGATCGCCACGAAGCGGCGCTCGCGCAAGTCGTGCACGTGCTGATCGTAAAGCTGGGTCAGCTCCGAAAAGGTTTCGTACGGTTCCTCGAACCAGTACCGCATGATTTTCGCGTTGTTGTTCACTTCATGGACGAAGCGCAGATCGGTGCGCTCGAGCGGGCGCAAAGTCAGTTCACTGCTGCGTTCGCTGGTGCGTATAACCGTCATTGGATTCCCCTTGAGAATTATTGGTTTGAATGCGTGTGTCCGTTGCCGGACGAGGCACGTTTCAATTAGTCAGCGCTGCAGGCCTGGAGTTCTTGCAATGGCTGCTTCCCGCGCAGCGCACTTATACGATAAGCGAGGCGGGGCGCGGGTTCGGCAGGGGCGGGGCGTCGCGTTGTCGCAGGCTGGAAATTAGGTGTGGCTGGGACGATCAGGGCGCTTGTGAGTGGCGCGGCACGGTCTGGGTACGAGCGGTGCTCTACAATGAAATCATGCTCCTGCGACCGGAGGCTAACGTGATCGAGCACTTGATATTGGGCGCCTTTCTGGTGATTCCGCTGCTGATCGTCCTGTTTCTTTTCTCTGACGAATTGTGGCAAGAACACCGGCACCTGCACGATCTGCATGACCCGCGGCCCATGCAGGCGCGTGCGCGCCGCATTGACTGGCGGCATCCGTTGCGGCGCGCGCGGCATCGCCTTTGACACGCATCGCATTGCCCTGTGGGTCGAGTCGGCGCGCCAATAAAAAAGCCTGCCGTTTCGGGCAGGCTAAAAAGAGATCCACACTCAATGCCTTGTGGGTACAAGGCAAGGAGAAGTCTAGCCGCACAGCGCGCGCGGCTGGTTTCAGAAGCTTTTACAGATATTACGGCGCATAACCACACCGATCCGGCGAACTCCGCCTCAATCGGCGCGCCAATGTGAGCGAATCCGCGTCGCTAGGGCCTCGAGCGTATCCGCATCGGCGACTTCACGCGCGTGCATGCGCAGCGGCTGGCCTTCCCAGCGCGGGATGACATGAAAGTGCACGTGCGGCACCGTTTGCCCCGCAGCGGCGCCATTGAATTGTCCGATGAACACGCCGTCCGGGCGCAAGGCCGCGCGCACGGCAATCGCGAGCTTCTGCGCCATGCGCATGCAGGCCACCGTCGAGGCGTCCGACAACTCGAAAATTTCCGCCACGGCTTCCTTCGGCACCACCAGCAGATGGCCGTCGGCTTGCGGCATCAGATCCATGAAGGCGAGGGCGGCATCGGTTTCGGCCACCTTGATGCACGGTAGTTCGCCGCGCAGAATCCTCGCGAAGGGATTGCTGTCGTCGTAGTTCATCGCGTTCCTCTCAGGGGGGAAGGGTCATATCGGGTGCTGCAACGGTTGCCGATATTGTCCACCACCAGTGTTACACCGCGCGTGTTGCGCGTCTAATCCGTCCCGCCTGCGCATCCCGGCGGCACTGCTCAACTCACCGCGACCTGATTCTTGCCGTCGCGTTTCGCGCGATACAGCCCGACGTCGGCCGCTTCGATCAGTTTCGTCACCGGCTCGGCGGGCGACGGCACGAGCGTCGCCGCGCCGATGCTGATCGTCACGACGCCCGCGACGGAGGCCGGATGCGGAATCGCCAGCCCCTCGATGGCGATGCGGATCTTCTCCGCGAGCAGGTGCAATCCGCCTGCGGACGTGCCCGGCACCACCACCGCGAATTCTTCGCCGCCGAAGCGCGCCGCGAGATCGGGCGAGCGGCCGAGGCACGACTCGATGGTTTGCGCGACGCGTTTCAATACGTCGTCGCCGGCGACATGCCCGTAGGTGTCGTTGTAGGCCTTGAAGTTATCCACATCGATCATCAGAAAGCCGAGACCGGTCTTGTCGCGTGCGCCGCGCCGCCATTCGGCCGCCAGGTACTGATCGAGGTAGCGGCGGTTCGACAGACCCGTCAGGCCGTCCGAATGCGTGAGCCGCTGCAATTCCAGGTTGGTAGCGAGCAACTGCTGCTGCGATTGGCGCAGTGCCTGATAGGCCTCGTCGCGCTGCAAGAGGTTCAGATACGAGCGTGAGTGGTAGCGCACGCGCGCGATCAGCTCGATGCGGTCGGGCAGCTTCACCAGATAGTCGTTGGCGCCGGCGGCGAAGGCCGCGCTCTTCACGAGCGGCTCTTCCTTGGTCGACAGCACGATGATCGGAATGTCGCGCGTGGCCGGATTCTGCCGGTACTGGCGCACGAGGGTGAGGCCGTCGGTGCCCGGCATCACGAGGTCTTGCAGGATCACTGTCGCGCGGGTGTCTTCGGCGCAACGCAACGCTTCTTCGGGGGACGCACAGTAGTGGAAGTCGACGCTCGCCTCGCCTGCCAGCGCCTGACGAACCGCCTCGGCGATGATCGCCTGGTCGTCGACCAGCAGCACCATGATCGGGCACTCGGCCGCGGGCGGATTGCCGAGGATGCGCGCGAGAGCGTCATCGACAGCGAGATTGGGGGCGTCCATCAAGTCCGCGCCGTTTTCTGCGAGATCCGGCGCGGCGGCGTTCTGATGTGGGTTAGGCGTGTTCATGTCGTTCGGGCTGAATGAATGTCGGTGTATCGAGGCGGCTACCGTGCGTTGACGGCGGTGGCGAGCGCGGCGGCAATGCGCGGCAACGGCAGGATCGCGGCGGCGGCGTCGAGTGCCGCGGCGGCTTTCGGCATGCCGTACACGGCGCTCGACGCTTCGTCCTGGGCGATCGTGTGATAGCCCTTGGTGCGCATCGCCTTGAGGCCGATCGCGCCGTCGCGGCCCATGCCGGTCAACAGCACGCCGATCGCGCGCGCCGGCCAGCGTGCCACCACGCTGTGAAAAAACACGTCGACGGAAGGGCGGTAAGGCGTCTCTTCGGGCACGCGCGTGTAGCCGAGCACATTCGGCAGTTTCAGATGCAGATGGTCGTCGGTGGCGGCGAGCAGCACGACACCCGGTTGCGGCCGGTCGCCTTCTCGGGCGATTCGCACGGGCAACGCGGATTGCTGGTTCAGCCAGTCCGCCATGCCGGCGGCGAACGCCGCGTCGACGTGCTGCACGACCACGATGGCCGCCGCGAGATCCTTCGGCAGGTCGCCGAGCAGCGTGGCGAGCGCCGTCGGACCGCCCGCCGACGCGCCGATCGCTACGAGCGGCGTGTCGCGATTCTGTGCGCTGGCCGGAGTGCCCGCAGCCATTGCGCCGGCGCCGTTGCGTTCTTGCACGAGCGCGGCGATACGGTCGATTTTCGCAATCAGCGTGGCGATGCTGCGGTGCGCGTCGGGACCGCTCAGCGACGGCGTATCGACGGCGTCGAGCGCGCCCGCGCCCATCGCTTCATAGACGCGCCAGGCGTTCGCGCCCACGTCGACGGTGACGATCAGGATCGCGCACGGTGCGCTCGCCATGATGCGCCGCGTGGCTTCGATCCCGTCGACGTTCGGCATCACCAGATCCATCAGCACGATGTCGGGCCGCTGCGCGGCGCAGAAATCGATCGCCTGCTGGCCATCCTGTGCGACCCACAGCACGGTGTAGTCGTGGCGCGCCGCGAGCGCGCGGCGCAGCGCCTCGACGGCGAGCGGCATATCGTTGACGATTCCGATTTTCATCCGTTTTACCCGTGGGTTTGACCGTGCGCTTCGCCGATCAGATCGCGCACCGCATCGAGCAGTGCTTCGTCGTGGAAGCTGCCTTTCGCCAGATAGTAGTCCGCGCCCGCATCCAGGCCGGCGCGGCGGTCTTCTTCGCGATCCTTGTACGACACGATCATCACCGGCAGCGACTGCAACTGCGGATCGCGCTTGATGAGCGTGACAAGCTCGATGCCGTCCATGCGTGGCATGTCGATGTCGGTGATGACGAGATCGAAGCGTTCACCGCGCACCGCATTCCAGCCGTCCATGCCGTCGACGGCAATCGTCACGTCATAGCCGCGCGTGGCCAGCAGTTTGCGTTCGAGCTCGCGCACGGTGAGCGAATCGTCGACCACCAGCACGCGCCGCGTGGTGCGCTGCGCGGTGTGCGCGACGCCGTGCTGCGTGTGCTGCAAATTGCCACCCGCCACGAGCCGTTCGACCGAACGCAGCCAGTCGTCGACATCGGCGATCAGCACCGGATCGCCGTTTTCCATCAACGCGCCGGCGGTGATGTTCCTGATCTTGCCCAGCCGCGGGTCGAGCGGCTGCACGACCAGCATCCGCTCGCCGAGAAAACGGTCGACCACCACGCCATAGGTTTGCGGGCCATCGCCGATCACGATCACGCTGACGGTGTCGCTTTCATCCGCGCGTGGCGAGGTGTCGAGAATCTGATGGGCGGTGACGACGCCGATGCGCCGGCCGGCCAGCGCAATGTGCTGATGGCCCTCGAGCAGTTCGATGTCGGCGCGGCTCACGTGCAGCGTGCGGTTCACATGTGCGAGCGGCACCGCGTACGGCTCGCCCGCGACTTCGATCAGCAGGCTGCGAATCACCGACAGCGTCAACGGCAACTGCAATTGCACGCGTGTGCCGAGGCCGGGTTCATGGGTGATCCGCACCGTGCCGCGCACGCGTTTGACGACGTCATGCACCGCATCGAGACCGACGCCGCGGCCCGAGACGTCGGTCACCTGATCGCGCAGGGAAAAGCCCGGCAGCAACAGGAACTCGAGCAGTTCGGCTTCGGATAGACGCGCGGCGGTTTCCTCGCTCGCCAGATTCTTGCGGACGATCGACGCGCGCAAGGCGTCGAGATCGATGCCCGCGCCGTCGTCGGAGACCGTGATCAGCAGTGCGCCGGCGGTGTGGCGCGCGTCGAGCGTCAGGGTGCCTTCTTCCGGCTTGCCGCGCGCGAGGCGCACGGCGGGGGCTTCGATGCCGTGATCGAGGGCGTTGCGCAGCATGTGGCCCAACGGCGCTTCGAGCAGATCGAGAATGTCGCGATCCACCTGGGTCGATTCGCCGACCAGTTGCCAGCGCACCTTCTTGCCGAGCGAACGCGCCACGTCGCGCACCATCCGTGCGAGTCCGCCGGTGCCGTCGCCGAACGGGCGCATACGGCATTGCAGGGCGGCGTCGTAGAGCTGTTGCGACAGATGCGTCGAGCGGCGGTCGAAACTCTCCAGATCGGCAAGGCGTTCGGCGAGCAGATGCTGCGACTCCGCGGTGAGGCGGCGAACTTCTTCGAGCGCGGCCTGGGCGCGCGGGTCGAGCTTCAGGTCGGCGAGCGTTTCGTGCAGCTGATCCAGCGCGCGGGTGCTGTCACGTTGAACGCGTTTGACGCGCAGCATCGATTGCGCAAAGGGTTTGAGCCAGCGCGATTCGACCAGCGATTCGCCCGATAGCGATAATAGGCGGTCGAGGTTGTCGGCGCGCACGCGCAGCATGCGGCCGGATTCGGTGGTGGCGCTGCTTGTGCTGCCGATGGAGTTCGAAGCGGGGACGGTGGCGGGTGACGCGGCTGGTGCGGTTGTCGTGGTTGCGGCGGACGCGACGGCGGTGGCAGCGGCCGGCGTGGCCTCGGCGCGCAGGGCTTCGGCCAACAGATTGAAGGCGGCGTCTGCTTCTGCGTTTGCGCTTGCGCCAGTCGAGGCGGCGGGTGCTTCACGGGCTGCGCTGGACGCGGTTGCGGCAGCGGCGCCCAGCGGCGGCGATGTCACGTCGCGCCGCGGTGCCGCAGAATGCGGCACTTTACCCGCCATCAGCGCCTGCAACGACGCCACGCACGCACCGACAGCCTCGCGCGCCGATTCGTCGTCATCGTTGCCGATGCGCGCAACGATATCGACACCGCGTAGCAGCGCGTCGATCCAACCGGCGTCGAGCAGCACGCGCCCCTCCTGGGCGGCGACGAAGCACTCTTCCATTTCGTGCGCGAGTTCGACGCCGACCTGCACGCCGACAATACGCGCCGCGCCCTTTAGCGAATGCGCGGCCCGCATGCAGGCCTCGAGCGCGGCGGCGTCGCGTGGCGCGCGGTCGAGGGCGAGCAGCCCGTCGTTGAGCACACGTGCTTGGGTCCGCGCTTCTTCACGGAAGAGATCGATCAACGACGGGCGGCGCGGGTCGTCCGTCATCCGAGACTCCGGTTCAAGGTGTCGAAAAGCGCGTGAGCGTCGAGCAGCCCCACGCTCATGCCGCGCCACGGCGCGACGGCGCGCGTATGTGCGGCCGCGGCGTGCGAGAGCGTGGCGGGCGGAGGGCAGAAGCTGGCCGTCGCAATGCGGTGCACGCCGTCGACCTGATCGACGGGGAACACAGCGTGTTCTTCCTCCCGCGCGACCACCAGCATACGCGGCAGATCGTGGCGCGCGCGATCGTCGCGTGCTGCGGCACCGGACTCGAAGCCGAGCAGATGAGCGAGCGACAGGCACACCAGCAACTCACCCTGCACATTCACCACGCCCAGCACCGCGCCATGCTGCCGATGCGGCAAGCTATGAATTGGCCGCGTCTGCACGATGCGCTTGAAGATCGGCGTGGCCAGCGCGAGCCATTCTTCGCCAATGCGGAAGACTAGGAACGATTCGCTCGCGCCTTGCGCCTCGGTCTGTTGCCGCTGCGGTGCGCGAACGTCATGCAGCGACAGATCCACGCGCGGAATCGGCCGTTCCAGCAGTTTGGCCGCAGCCGCTTCGAACACGGGACAATTCAGGCAGCGCACGTATTCGTCCAGACGTTCGCACGACGAATCGCCGCGCACGCCGATGCGGTTCCAGCAATCGTCGAAACCCACGGTTTGCGCGTCAGCCACGTTGCGCTCCCTGTGCGCGAGAGGCGCGTTGCTTCAACAAGGTCGCACCATGGCGGTCGCCTTCGAGTTCGAGCAGCGTGGCGAGATGTGCGAGTGCTTCGGCATGCTGAGGATCGAGATAGAGCGCCTTGCGATAATGCCCGCGCGCGACGGCCGGCTCACCGTTGGCGTCCGCCAATACGCCGAGCAGATAAAACGCCTCGGCGTGCGGGGCCTGATGAGCCAGGTATGCGTTGATTGCCGTGGCGGCTTCCTCTAGACGGCCGGCGTCGGCCAGCGCGTGCGCGGCTTTCAGCGTATCGCTTGCTGTGCGAGTCGGCGCGGTGATTTGTGACCCCAGCCGGCCGGGCGGCTGCGATTCGAAGATCGACGCTTTGGGTGCATGCGGCGCGCGGCTGCCAACCTGCATGGAGCGCGTCGTTTCATGACGCGGCAAGTCCTGCGCAACTGCGTCGACGGGCGTGGGCGCCACCGGGTCGAGCCATGCAAAAGGCTTGGCGGAAAACACCTGTGCGGGCGCGAACGCGGGCATCCGGGCCGGCGTCATAGCGAGTGCGGCGGCGGTAGCGAGCGGCGCGGTGTGCCAGGTGTTGAGCGATGCATCGCCGGGTGCGCCGCGATGGAAAGCGAAGGCCAACGGAATCTTCGCGGACTGCATGCCGTAGCGCATCAGCAGTCCGGTTTCCGCGGGGCCCACGAACAGCGTGCCGTTGCCGGCCAGCATGCTATTGAGTACGTGCAAGGCGGTTTGCTGCGCTTCACGATCGAAGTAAATCAGCACGTTGCGGCAGAACACGAAGTCGTAGACACCGAGCGCCGATGCATCGAGCTGCATCAGATTGGCGCGCGAGAACTGCACCGTTTCGACGACACGCTGCGCGAGACGCCAGCCGTCCTCGGTGCGGGTGAAGTGCGCGTCGCGAAATGGAAACGCGTTGCCGCGAAACGAATTGCGTCCGTAGACCGCGCGCCGCGCGACGGTGAGCGAGCGCTCGCTGATATCCATCGCGTCGATGCGCAGCTGTGCGGCGTCGATGCCCGCATCGAGCAAGGTCATCGCAATCGTGTACGGCTCTTCGCCGGTGGAGCAGGGCAGGCTCAGGATGCGCAGCGGCAGGGCGCTGCCGCGTTCGTCCAGGCCCTCGTGCGCGAGCCGCGCGAGCGCCTTGAATGCGTCGGCATCGCGATAGAACCAGGTCTCCGGCACCACCACCGCTTCGATCAGCGCCTGCAACAGCGCCTGCGAGCTTTGCACTGCTTGCCAGTAGTCAGCGAGCGTGGCCTCGGCGTGACCGTCGGCGTACCACGCAGCGGCGCGCGAATCGACCGCACGTTCGATCGCGCTATGACCGAGCGACGCTGCGTCGAGCCCGATGGTCCGATGCAGCAGCTCAGCGAAGTGCCGATAGAGCGGGGCGTTGTCGTGATGCGCGTTCATGCGTGCGCCTCGGGAAACAGCAGCGCCTTGACGTCGTCGGGCAGCAGATGCTCGACGCGAATCCATTGCACGAGGCCGCCTGCTTCGCTCGCGACCGGGCCGAGATAGCGCGCATGCGGCATGTCGATGCCGGCATCGTGAAACGCATCCTCATCCAGGCGAATCGTGCGCGTCGCGCCTTCGAGCAGCAGCGCGAGCAGGCGCGTGACCCCCGCATGCGGATAGCGCACCAGCACGACGCGCGTCGACATCAGTTGCGCGGCGGGACGGCCGAGCGCGAGCGCCGGCAGATCGATCACCGGCAGCGGCATGCCTTCGTGATCGAGCACGCCTGCCACCCAGGCCGGCGCGCCGGGGATCGTCTTCGGCGGCGCTTGCGGTGTGAGCGGCATCAGACGTTCCACCTGCGTCGCGTCGATCACGTAGCGTTCGCTATCGAGCGTGAAGAGGATGAAGAGCATTGGCGTAGACGGGAGCTGTGGACGAACGTACGGCTGGCGGCTTCGAGTAATGCGCCGCGGGCCGTCAGGCCGCCACCTTGAAGCGCGACACGCCGGTGCGCAGACTATTGGCGACGTGCGTCAGATCGTCGATCGCCTGGGTCGACTGGCGCAGCGACTCCGCCGTCTGTTGCGCAGCCTCCGAGAGTTGCGTCAATGCCTGGGTGATCTGCTCGGCGCCGGTGGCCTGCGTCTGCATGCCCTCGTTGACCATCGAGAAGCGCGGTGCGAGCTGCTGCACCTGCTGGATGATCTGCGTGAGATGGCCGCCCACGTTCTGCACGTCGAGCATGCCGCGCCGCACTTCTTCAGAAAACTTGTCCATGCCCATCACGCCGGCCGCCACGGCGGATTGAATCTCCTTGACCATCTGTTCGATGTCGTAGGTTGCCACGGCGGTTTGATCCGCGAGGCGGCGGATTTCCGTCGCCACGACCGCGAAGCCGCGGCCGTATTCGCCGGCTTTTTCGGCTTCGATCGCCGCGTTCAGCGAGAGCAGGTTGGTCTGATCCGCGACCTTGGTGATAGTGGCGACGACCTGGTTGATGTTGCTGGCCTTCTCGTTGAGGATCGCGAGTTTGGCGTTGACCGAGCCGGCCGCTTCCATCACGAGGCGCATCGTCTCTTCCATGCGGGTGAGGCCGGCGTGGCCGGTGCCGGCGAGCGCCGCGGACTGGCCGGCCACTTCCGAGACTTCGTTCATGGTGCGCAGCAGATCGCGCGAGGTCGCGAAGATCTCACGCGACGTGGCGCCGATTTCGGTGGTGGTGGCCGCGGTTTCATTGGCGGTGGCCTGCTGCTCGCGCGAGGTCGCGGCGATTTCCGTGACCGACGTGGTGACCTGCACCGCCGACTTCTGCGCCTGGCCGACCAGCGCGGTGAGCTCGTCGGTCATGCGGTTAAAGCCCGCCTCGAGCGCGCCGATTTCGTCCGCGCGATTCAGCTGCAGACGTTGCGTCAGGTCGCCCGTGCGCATGATGTCGACGACTTGCAGCACCTTGGCCATCGGCGTGGTGACGGCGCGCAGCAGCCAGTAACCGGCCAGCACGGCGGCGACAGCGGCAATCAGCAGCATGACGAGCAGCACGATGCGGGTCGTCTCGACGGAGTGACGAATGCTTTCGGCGGATTGGTCGGCGTAGCTCTTGTTGTCGTCGACCAGTTTGCGCACCGCGACCCGGCCGGTTTCCCAGGCAGGCGTGAGCTGCGTATTGAAGATGCGCGCGGCGTCCTCTTTCGAAGTCGACAGCGCGCTCAGCAACGAGGTCTGGATCGGCAGGTATTGCGTGTGTTGCTGACGGAAGTCGTTGAAGAGCTCACGATCCGATTCGCGGAAGATAGTCGTGCCGTAGTCGCTGAGAAGCTTCTGAAGCGTCTGCTGGGTTTCCTGCAGACGCGCGGTGTCGCGTTTGAGGGACTCGGGATCCGCATCGACGTAGATGAGGCGCTGCGTGACGCTGTAGTTCTCGAACCAGGCAGCGCGCATGGCGGTCGCGTAGTAGAGGCCCGGCATCGAGTCCTGCTGCTGGCTCTTCGCGTCGCGGTCAATGCCGCCGAGCTGCTCGAAAGTGACGATTGCCATTGCCAGCATCACGATCAGCACGATGCCGAAGCTGCACAAAATCCGTTGCCGGATGGTCCATTGTTTCACGCGCACGCCCCTTACTTGTGGCTTTTCTCGACCTGGGGTTGTCGACGTGGTCCTGCTTGAGATCGACGGGTCAGAAAGCTTTACGGATCGTCGGATTTTTCCGACGGGTTATGCGGCGGATTCTACATTGATCAGGGGGATTCTATGAGTCGAACAAAAGGGCTAAACGGGGCTAAACAGGGCTAAGCGTATGCCCGCGCTCTGTGCCAGTTTGCCCGCGTTACACGGGTAATGCCCCGTTACCACTTGCAGCATCTATTTCCGCGCGCGCCAGCCACAATCTGCTCCATGCCTGAACGGCGGGAGATCAAACATGAAAAAGATCGCAGTGGCGTTGGTGATGATTGGGAGCCTGAGCGTGGCAGGGCAAGCCTCGGCTCATGGCGATGGCGGCGATGTCGTGGGTGCGCTGATCGGCGGCGCCGTGCTGGGGGCGGTGGTGACCTCCGTGCTCAACCCGGCGCCGGTGGTGGCGTACCAGCAGCCGGTCTATGCACAGCCCGTGTATGCACAACCGGCGTATCAACCCGCCCCAGTCTACGCGGGGCCGCCGCCGGGGTACTGCTATGACCAGTACCAGCGTGGCTATGTGGCGTGCGGCGCACCGCCGCCCGCACAGGACGGGTATCCGCAGCAGCCTCAACCGGGTTGGTGATCGCGCGGCGCGCCCCATGCGGGCGCGCGCTATAGACAAAAAGGCCGTCGTTGTTGCACGACGGCCTTTTCATTTCGTGTACCGCTTAGTGTTTGTGATGCAGCCACTCCGCATAGTGCGTGTCGAGCCAGCGCTCGACTCTTTGCGGCCCAGCCTTGTGGTGATAGCGGGACGCCGCCCAGATTGCGACTCCGACCAGCAGCATGACGGCAGGCCCCAGCAAATAAGCCAACAAGGATTCGGACATGGGAGCCTCCGCGTCGAGTTGCGTCCATCCTTCAGTGTAGGCGATGAAACGCGGGAGGAAAGGGCGGCGTGAGGCGCTCGTGGCAGCGGTGTCTGGCGCCTTGTTTCTCACCTTTAAAACCACGCAAAAAACAAAATTTTCCATTTAAAGCATCGGGTTGTCGTCACGTTCGCAGGCTATGTGTACCATCAAAATCCGCAATTCCGAAGGACGGTGTGATAGGTGCAGGATTCGTGGCGCGGTCCGTCAGAGCAGGTCGGCCGCCGCTTTGCGATCGCTTTCGATCTGCGTTTCGACGAAGTCCGCCCAGCGTTGCATGCTGCGGGTTCGCTCCGCGGCGTCTTCTCCATTGGAACCTTGTCTGACGCTATCCAGCGTGCCCGCCGAGCCGTTGTCGAGTGTATCCGGCTGCTGTGCGAGCTCATGCAAGTGCGCTATCGCGGTGCGCCGGAAGTCATGCAGGACAAAGTGCTCGACGTCGAGCCCGAGTGCCTTGACCGCCTGATTCAACGTGCTTTTGGCGATCGGCCGGTCATTGCCGCGCACGCTCGGAAAAACGAACTTGCGGCTGGCCCTGGCGTGCTGGAGTTCGCGCAACATGAAAACCGCCTGCCGCGAAAGAGGAACGAGCTGGTCGCGGTCTTTCTTCAGACGTGCGGCGGGGATCGCCCACAACGCGCGGTCAAGATCGAACTCGGCCCATGTCGCTTCCACGAGGTCGGATTTACGCGCCATCGTCAACACGAGCAGGTGCAACGCCAGCTTGAGCGGCCGGCGAATGCTCGACGCATCGATCGAGCGCAGCATGATGCCGATCTCATCGCCCGAGAGCACGCGAGCGCGGCTGTCGAAAGTGGCGATCGAGCGCGCCGGCACAACCTCCGCTGGGTTGCGGGTCGCGAGTTGCCGCGCCATCAGGTACGCGTAGAGGCGCTTGATCACGTTGCGCGTATGCAGCGCCATTTTCGGCGAGCCGCGGCTTTTGATTCGTTCGCAGATTGCGACGACGTGCTCCGCGGTGACGGCTTTGATCGGGATATTGCCAATGGCGGGCAACACGTCCTTGTCGAGTGCCCGCCGGGTGGTGCGCCGGTATTCCTCCGATTTGCCCGCCATTTCCGTGGCGAGATAGAGCTCGGCGGCTTCGCGCAGGACATCGGTCTTGCTTTCGACGCCACGGTCGCGCCGCACCGTGGAGACCGGCGAGATGCCTTGCGCAACCAGCTCCGCATACTTCTGCGCCTTGGCCCGTGCGACGCGCAACGAGATCATCCGGTAGTCGCCGATGGTGACGAGGGGCTGGCGTTGGCCGTCCAGCGTATAGCGGAAGCGCCAGACCTTGGTGCCGGTTGTCATGACTTCGATGACGAGACCGTTGCCGTCAGCGACGCAATAGCGGGTGGCGCGCGGTTCGAGCGCGCGGATCTGGGCTTCGGTGAGCGGGACGGCTAGGCGGGGCATGCTTCGGATCGCGGAGAAACAGACAGCCGCGATTCTAAACCTTATATCGCTTGTGTACCAAAGATTCGACACTTTTTGGGTCAACAAGCGTGGTAGAGAGGCCCGCGATGGCGAGCTGAAAGTGGCAACGCAAGCCTTTGGCTACGGAGAAGGTGCCCGAAAATCGGACTCTCGCCTACTTCCCGATACAGAACCTGCTAAAAATCACTCCGAGTAGATCATCCGAACTGAATTCACCGGTGATCGAGTTCAGTTGATCCTGCGCGAGCCGCAGTTCTTCAGCGAACAGATCCAGCGCTTGCGAGTTCTGATCTGCATGAGCGGCCGCGGTTTCCAGATGCTCTTCGGCCGCGCGCAGTGCAATCAGATGCCGCTCGCGCGCCAGGTAGACGCTCTCGGCGCCGGCTTGCCAACCGGCGATTCGCAGCAGTTCGTCGCGCAGCAGCGCAACGCCGTCGCCTTGCTTGGCCGACAGCCGCACTTCGCTGAGGTCGAGATCCGCGTCGAGCGCCCTCGCTGTCGGCGCGAGGCCGGTCAGATCCATCTTGTTCAACACGCGCACCACCGGCACGCCGCCGGGAAAGCGCCCGGCAATGGTTTCGTCTTCGCCGGTCATGCCGGTGCGTGCGTCGAGCAGATGCAGCACCACGTCCGCGCGTTCGATCTCGCTCCACGTGCGCGCAATGCCGATCTTTTCGACTTCATCTTCGGTATCGCGCAGGCCGGCAGTGTCGATTACATGCAGCGGAATGCCTTCGATCTGAATGGTCTGCGCGACCTTGTCGCGCGTCGTGCCGGCGATCGGCGTGACAATGGCCAGCTCCGCGCCGGCCAGCGCGTTCAGCAGTGACGACTTGCCGACGTTCGGCTGTCCCGCGAGCACCACCGACAACCCCTCGCGCAGCAACGCCCCTTGCCGCGCTTCGCTCAGCACGTGCGCGAGGCGCTCGCGAATGCGGGTGAGCTTGCCGCGGGCGTCGGCGGCTTCGAGGAAGTCGATCTCTTCTTCGGGGAAGTCGAGCGTTGCTTCGACCAGCATGCGCAGCGTGATCACCTCTTCGACCAGCGCGTGAATGTCGCGCGAAAACGCGCCGTCGAGCGAGCGGCCCGCCGAACGCGCCGCCGCTTCGGTGCTGGCTTCGATCAGGTCGGCTACCGCTTCGGCTTGCGCCAGATCGAGCTTGTCGTTCAGGAACGCACGGCGCGTGAATTCGCCGGGCTCGGCGAGGCGCAGGCCGAATGCGCGGCCGGCGTCGATGCAGCGCTGCAGCACGAGTTGCAGCACGACCGGACCGCCGTGGCCTTGCAATTCCAGCACGTGTTCGCCGGTGTAGGAATGCGGCGCCGGAAAGTACAGCGCGATGCCACGATCGAGCGCATTACCACTCGCGTCGAGGAACGGTACGTAGCTGGCGTGACGCGGCGCGAGCGCCTGACCGGTGAGCGTCTGCATCAGCGGTTGAGCCGCGGCTTCGCCTGCTCGGCCGAACGAAATCCGCACGACACCGATGCCGCCTCGACCGGGCGCGGTGGCAATGGCGACGATGGGATCGGAATCGGTGGTGAGCATAAAAGCGTGGCAAAAATGGAGCGAGAGGGGAGGTGGCGCTGATCGACGCGGCGCGAGGCATTGTAACGCGGGCGCATGCGGCGACCGTGGCGCGCGTCCGCCGCTTGTCGCGTTCGCGGTGCTGTTCAGACGATTTTGGATTTATCTCAATTAAGCTAGGATTTGTACTGCATTACTTGGGGAGACATCGGATTTGATGAGACGAGGAAGTCTCGAAGATAGCCGCCAGGCAAGGAAAAGATTAAAAAATTACAATTCGACGGAAGCGTTACCTGCGGCGGGCTGCAAGCTAAAACTATCTCAAATAAGCTAAGACGAAACTTGTTTGGTTGTCAACAGGCTAGAAGTTGAATTGCACAATCTGGCCCATGCCGACCAATAAAGAAAAAGCCGCCTTCGCCAAACGGTTGAAGGACTTGCTGGAGCCGCTCAAGATTCGCGGCGGGACCAAGCTCGCCGAGCAATTCAATCTCCGTTACCGGGGTGAGCGTGAAGTGACGCCGCAAACCGCTCACAAGTGGCTCTCCGGTACGACGATTCCAAAGCCCGATAAGTTGCGTGCGCTGGCCGAATGGCTGAACGTCAAGGAGCATTGGCTTCACTATGGACCGCCGCCGGGTGCGAATGCGAGGCCGCTAGCGCGTGGTGAGAAATATCCGCCGACGCCCGAAACGATCGAACTCGCTTCCAAGATCCAGTCGCTCACGCCGAAAGACCGCTTTCTGGTCGAAGAGATGATCGTGCGCTTTTACGGTGAGGATGCGCAAGAGGAGTAGGCGGCGGGTTGCGTGATGCGATCCAGACCCGACCATGAAAAAAGCCGCCCGGTTTGCACCGGGCGGCTTTTTCTATCACGGCTCTGTCAGCCAGCGGGCACTGCCGCCCGCCTCAGGCCCGACATCAGGCCGCTTTGACTTTCGACTGCCCCATCATCCGCGTGATGTAGTACTGCTGCGCGATCGACAGCACGTTGTTCACGACGTAGTACAGCACCAGACCGGCCGGGAAGAAGAAGAACATGACCGAGAACGCGATCGGCATGAACATCATCATCTTGGCTTGAACCGGGTCCGGCGGCGTCGGGTTCAGCTTGGTCTGCAGGAACATCGAGACGGCCATCAACACCGGCAGGATGAAGAACGGGTCTTGCTGCGACAGGTCGTGAATCCACAGAAGCCACGGCGCGCCGCGCATTTCCACCGACGACAGCAGCACCCAGTACAGCGAGATGAACACCGGAATCTGAATCACGACCGGCAGACAGCCGCCGAACGGATTGACCTTCTCGGTCTTGTACAGCTCCATCAGCGCGGCGTTCATCTTCTGCGGATCGCCCTTGAAGCGTTCGCGCAGCGCCTGCATGCGCGGCGTGATCGCCTTCATGCGCGCCATCGACTTGTAGCTCGCGGCCGACAGCGGGAAGAACACCGCCTTGATCAACAGCGTGAGCAGGACGATCGACCAGCCCCAGTTGCCGACATAGCTGTGGATCTTCTCAAGCAGCCAGAACAGCGGCTTCGCGATGATCGTGACCCAGCCGTAGTCCTTCACCAGTTCCAGACCCGGCGCGATGCCTTCGAGCATGCGCTCTTCTTCCGGACCGGCGAACAGGCGTGCGGAGACGTCGACGGTTTGGCCTGGGGCGATGGCCGCCACCGGTTGCTTCACGCCAACGCGATACAGCGTCGGATCGATCTTCTCGACGTAGATGTCGCGCTTGGCACCCTGCTGCGGAATCCAGGCCGACGCGAAGTAATGCTGGACCATCGCAATCCAGCCGTTGTCGGCCGAGGTCGCGTAATCCTGCTTGTTCTTGTCGATGTCGCCGAACGTCATCTTCTGGAAATGATGCTGGTCGGTGTAGACGGCCGGTCCGATGAAGGTGTGCGAGAAGCGCGGCGTTTCCACCGGCTGGTCGTCACGCACCAGTTCCATATAGACCGACGGGCTCACCGGAGCCGTGCCGACGTTCTGGATCTTCGTGTCCACGCCGATCACGTAGCTGCCACGGGTGAACGTGTAGGTCTTGATGACCTTCACACCGCCTTTCTCCGGCGACTCGAAGCTGAGCTGGATCGACTTGGCGTCGCCCGTCAGGTCGTGCGGCTGGTTCGGCAGCGGCGTGTAGATGTCGTTGTGGTTCGGGAAATCGCCGCCGAGCAGGCCCGTGCGCGCCAGATACGTATGGTTCGCGGTGCGGTCGAACAGCGTGATGACGAGATCCGGGGTCTTGCCGTCGCCTTGCTTGATGAGCGACAGCTTCGACAGCGTGCCGCCGCGGGTGTCGATCTCACCGCTAAAGACGTCGGTGCTGAACTTGACCAGTTGCGATTGCGTCGCCGCCGGCGCGTTGCCGGGCGCGGCTGCGTTCGTGGCCGGCAGCTCGGCGGACGGGGTTCCCGGCGTCGTGGTTCCCGATGCGGCGCTACCGACAGTGGCGGTCGGCGTGGCGCTCGGGAAGAACATCGACGGGCGTCCGTGGTCGCGCTGCCAGTTGTCGAACAGCATGACAGCTGACATGAAAAAGATGACCCATAGGACGGTGCGTTTGATATCCATGCGTTGTCTCAGTGTCGATGGAACGGCGCGTCAGCGCTTTTCAGAAGTGGGTGGCGGGACGAGATCGACGCCGCCCGCGGAAAACGGGTGGCAGCGGCAAATACGCCTGGCGGCGAGATAAGTCCCGCGCGCGGCGCCATGATACTGGATTGCTTCGCGCGCGTAATCAGAGCAGGAAGGGTAAAAACGGCACCGGTTGCCAAGCATGGGGCTGATGGCAACCTTGTAGAAACGCAATAAAGCGAAGAGTACCGTTTGCATGACTGGTGCGGCCGGACGGCGCCGCGCAACGTGAAATACCGGGCGACGCCCGCGCAGCAAGGCTGCAAGGCGGGCTGTCACTTGAGCGTCATTCCGTTTTGGGCGCTTCCGCGGGCGGCGCCTGGCGACGGACAACTTCGCGCGCTGCCTTGTCGAGCAACGCCTCGATTTCGCTGCGGCACAGCGCCCTCAACGGCGGCGACGAGGCGCTCGGCAAAGCTTTCTTGTCGAAGCGCGTGTGCAAACGCAGCAGCACATCCCAACCGCCGAATTCTTCGCGACGAAGCCGGAAGGCCTCACGCGCGATTCGACGCACCAGATTACGCGTAGCCGCGCGCGGCGCATACTTCTTGCCGATCACGAGGCCGAGGCGAGCGTCGTTGCCGGTAGGCCGGCCGTACACCACGAAGTGCGCGGTGCGGCGCCACGGGCGCAAACGAAAAACGGATGAAAATTCATCCGTTTTTAGCAGCCTTGCGGCTTTGGGGAAGGCGGCTTGCGCTCGCAACGGAACCGAGCCCGGTTGCCGCGCCCCAGCCGCTCCCGCTTCACCGCGGGAATCAGTCACAGCGCGCAATCCGCTCGCCAGCCTTAGATGGCGAGGCGCTTGCGGCCCTTCGCGCGACGTGCGTTGATGACCTTGCGGCCACCTGCGGTCTTCATGCGAACGCGGAAGCCGTGGGTGCGCTTGCGACGGGTAACGGAAGGTTGGTAAGTACGTTTCATGTTG
>DASVNP010000391.1:0-2747 GCA_036383775.1 Paraburkholderia sp.
CAATGAATATCGCGAGAAATTGAAGCCGCTTCTTCGGTGGTTGCAAACGAGTGTTGCGGCGTAGTCCGCGCCGATTGCAAGGGCATTTGTCAGTTTTCTTCGTCACATGTTTGTCAGCCAATAGCCACACGACCCACATCCCCAACAGAATGGGATGTGCCTGCCGTACAGGGAGGCATGCGTGGTTGCCGCAAGCAGCCGTTCCTGCGAAAGGAAAATCGTATGTTGATGCGTGACAATATCCCTACCGCCCTCAACCGAGGATCCGCCCTTCTTTCGGAAGACCCGATCGCCACGGGCTCGCTCAAGACCTTCCACCACACGTTCGACATTTATCTAAAGGACTCGAACGCGTTCATGAATACGTACTTCTCACGCTACTTCGAGTGGCAAGGTGTTTGCCGCGAGCGGTGGTTTCATGAGTGCATCCACAATGACCTGCTGGGATCGGACGGCATGTTCGTGACCAAGCGTGCGCACCAGGAGTACGTCCACGAAACCTTCCCCTTCCAGCACGTGGATTGCTATCTGAACACGGTGCAGGTCAAGCAATGCTCAGCCTACCTGCTGTTTCGCTTCTGCGTGGATGGGCGCCAGGTTTCGCAGGGTTACCAGCAGATCCTGTACGCCGGGCGGGACCGGAAGATCAGGCGGTTTCCGGAAGGAATCGTCGAGCGGGTCAAGGAATATGAGCTGCCGATGACAGCACTGGCCGCCTGATCTCAGCGGCGGACTTTCGCCGTTCAGTTTTTCCGCTGAGTTCTATCTTTGAGTTTGATTTTTGAGTTTCACCGCTAACTTCCACCCTTAATCTTCACTGCGGACGCCGGCGCAAGGAGCGCGCCGGCGCTTTACTCAATGCGCGGTCCCCCGGCGACCCCGGCACCGGTAAGCGCACGGTGAAGGTGGTGTGCGAACCGCGCATCGACATGCATTCGATCGTGCCGCCCAGAAGCTCCGCAGCGCGGCGGCAGAAGGCGAGCCCCATGCCCGCGCCGCTTCCGTGGCGCTTGGTCGAGAAGAAGGCGTCGAAGATATGCGGCAACACGTCGGGCGCGATGCCCGGCCCCGTATCGCGGAATCGCAGTACGCAGAAGCCGTTTTCCTGAACCGCGCTGATGGCGATCTCGCCCTCGCCGCTCACGTGAATCGCGTGCAACGCGTTTTTCAAAAGGTTGAACAGCACAAAAACCGCCAGCGTGTCCGAACCGGAAAAGCATAACGCCGGGTCGATCGGCGCCACGGTGACGCGTACGCGTTCGTCGCTACGGAACGGATAACGCTCCAGCGCCGACGTCACACATTGCTGCATCGAGTGAGGACTGAAGCGAGTGCGGTCCAGACGATCCAGGGTGAACGATGCGAGCGCCATCTCGACCATCGCGCTGGTGCCCGACACCTCCCTTCTGATCGCCGTGGCGAGGTGGCTGATGCGCTCGGACTGCCCGGAATGCCCTTCCTGATCGTCGTACAGCCCATGCGTGACCGCCAGCTTGTAACCTTTGAACACGTGCGCCCATACGCTGGCGATTTCGTCGGCGTGCATGGCGATCGTCGCGAGCGGCGTCGCGATTTCGTGCGCGATTGTCGCTGCGATCGCGTAGGGGTGAATCAGGTGATAGCGAACGATCGTGATCGCGAGAAGGCCCAGGCTCAGCGCAATAAACAGCACACCCGGCGGATAGAACGGGTAACCGTAGTTGACCGCATAGTCGACTGCCGCGAACGAGTATAGGCAGAGGCTCGCAAAGCAGAGATCAAGACGCCTGCGCGCTTCACTGCCGGCCTGCTTGCGGGCGGCGAGCAGAAGCTGTCCGCTGCGCCCGGCAAGCAACACGGTCTGCAGGACGTGCAAAGGGTGCAATGTGCCGGCGCTCGGATAGTAGCCAAAGAAAAAGTGCCGGTAGCCGGAGACGACTTCGTTGCCGGGCAGCAGCACGGCGAGGACAACACACATGCCGTAAGACGCGAGCAAGATGGGCTGCTCGCGGCGCCGCGCCGCCACCTCCGTGACGAAGTGATAGAACGTGGTGGGCAGAAAGAGAATGAAGAGATAACCGACCCGGACCAGCACGCTCGCGATGTGAGGATCTTCCGTCTGGAACAGCAAGGTCCACGTGCCCTGCCAGGCAAATGTCGCCGCGCACATCAACAGGAACGGCGCGGACAGGCGCGTCACGCCTTGTGTAATGAGTACATAGAGGCCAAACACCACGAACAACGCAGAAACAAAGGCGGTCGGAATGGCGTACATGTGGCTCAATGGGGCGGAAAACGTTGGTCTATTCCGGCAGGTTCATAGCGGACTATGCGAAGGGGCCGATCCCTCATGAGTGGGTTTGCTGAATCCGGTCGCTGCGCCATTGCGAAAATGTCTGCGTGCTCAGACCCACGTCGGCCGAATCGATTCTGCTCCAGCAATAGAAAGCGTCGTCCCAACCCGGGATGGATTGCGGCGTGACCGTTCGGTAGTTCGTACCGGGACGATAGGCCAGGTGCGGCCAGAAAACGGGCATCGACTCGCGTACCGCCATCCGCCTCAACAGATCCGCCGGCCCGCTCTCATCCGCCACAATTTCCGCCTGAGCGATCCAGTCGTTTTCAGCCCAGGCGAGGAAAACGCTCGGCTTGCCCGCCCGGTCGAACATCAGGATGGCATTCTGCTCCGGACGCCAGTAATACTCGACGATGTTTTCGGCGGCAACCACCGCGTCGATGGCCTTGCTAGTTCGCGGATCGCAATAGGT
>DASVNP010000392.1:0-2680 GCA_036383775.1 Paraburkholderia sp.
CATGTCCATGACCACCTGGTGCCAGGCCGGTGAAGCAGCCAGTACCCCTTCCAGTGCGCAAGGTGCGTCCACGACCGCGGGATCGAACGCAGCGGCACTCACGGGCAGGAAAGCGGATCGTGCCCTGCGCCGGAAGGTTTATGCCGCCATCGGGAAATACAAGGAAATCAACGCCGGAGACATCAGTGTCATCGCGACAGACGGCGCGGTGACACTGAATGGCACCGTCACGGAAGCGGCCCAGATTGGCCGGGCCGAGGCGCTCGCTCAGGGCGTTCCCGGTGTGACGTCAGTGACCAACAAGCTCACGGTGAAGAAGCCGTTCGGCGGCATGTAATCCTCCTTGGTCAGAAACGGAGTGGGCGGGGGCCGAAGACAATGGGTCACGCCGACTTCGGCCCATTAGTGGCGACGCCCAATCTGGCAGTCTCGCGCAGCCACTGCATCCCAACGAGCACGGCTGTTCGCATTCACCCAGGAGCGGACATGGGCGCGCAAATCAAACACATTGAAAAAATAGCTCCAGATACTATTCTTCATGCTTGCATCGTAATTCCATACGTTCGACTCTGAGCATGCCGCACTGATGGCACGAAGCCTCCCTTGCGGTCATTCACGACGGGACTTGCGAGATGATCAAGCGGCTGTCGCTTATTTCTGCTTCTGTCGCACTGGGCTGCATCGTTACCGTTGCCCCCGTGCTGACCAGCATCTATATCGCCGACGAGGATGCAGAACGTCGCGAGCAGGAAGATTTGCAGCAGTTCGCCGCGAAAGCCGTGATGCGCACGGAGCTTGTCACCTACCAGGCATTCGCCGCTATTTCGGATATGGAAGCGCCCCACGGCGGCCTCTGCTCGGCCACCCAGATCGCGCAGTTTGCCCGCGTGGTTTTCAATTACCGGTACGTGCGGGATGCCGGTGCTTACGGTGGCGGTCAATATCTGTGCTCACCGCTTTCAGGCGACGTTCGGGCGCAGCATCTGACGATGCCTCCGCCCGATTGGCGGAGCAAGGACGGCTATCTGCTCTGGTACAGGCAGAAAAACCCCCTCAGCAACGCGCGCCAGGACATTCAGATTGGCCGCAATGGCAATTATGTCTCGATCGACCCGCAGTCCTACGTCGATCTTATCGACCCCGCCCGAAGACCGATCGCAGCGATCAATGTCGAGACAAACACTATTCTCGCGTTGTCACCTGGTGCGGACGCCGACGACATGCTCAATGCATGGAAGCTGGCTGGGCAGGTGAACAATGAACAATGGCATTACGCGGTCGCCCGTTCGGCAAGCCGCCCCCTCGGGGTTGTAGTCAAGTCTCCTCGCAGCAGCCTTGTGGGTCACTGGCCTGGTTTGCTCGTAATGTGGCTTTCGATTGGTGTCGTCGTCGGAGGTGTGCTCGGTTGGATTGCGTTCAGGCGAATCTCCCGGCAACTCTCCTTCCCGGCGACGCTTGAATGGGCTATAGCACGCAAGAAACTCGACGTGGTTTTCCAGCCGATCGTCCGCCTCACGAGCGGCGAGTGCGTTGGCGTAGAAGCGCTCGTCAGGTGGAACCTGAACGGACGCAACATCTCGCCAGAAATCTTTGTCGCGGTCGCGGAGCAAAACGGTCTTATTCAGCAGTTGACGGACCTCGTACTGGACAAGACGCTTGACGAGCTGTCGAAGCTCCTGCGCTCGCGTCCATCGTTCTACGTCTCAATCAACGTGAGCAGCGAGGATTTGCGGACACGCCGTTTCCTGGACGTTATTACGGCCCGGTTGCAGAAGACGGGTATTCGACCGGCTCAGGTCAGAATCGAAGCAACGGAGCGAAGCTTCATGGACGCCGACGCAACGCGGCAAACAATAGCGGCATTCAGAAATGCTGGCCACCCTGTCTATATCGATGATTTTGGAACCGGGTATTCGAGCCTGTCGTATCTGCAAACCTTTACGATCGACGTCCTGAAAATCGACAAGTCATTTATCGACACCATTGCACAAGACGCAGCGTCCAGCGTCGTTGCGCCTCATATCATCGAGATGGCACACGAACTGGGGGTGGAAATCGTGGCGGAAGGCGTCGAGCGCGATGTCCAGGTGGAGTATCTGGTGCAAAGAGACGTCCAGTATGGCCAGGGCTGGTTGTTTGCGAAGCCCATGCGTGCCAATGAACTTGTCGTCTGGCTTAGCGAAAGCAGTTCGACGCTTCAGCCGATCCATCAGTAACCCGGGCGGGCGTATCGAGGATTCAACGAATTTCCGGGAATCGGGCGGAATATTTTCTGGTGCGGGGACCGGACTCGAATATTGCGGCGTCATCCTTTACCAACAAGTATCTGCGCTCCTGCTCGAAAAAAAATACCACCAGAAATACCACCAGGCGCGACACGCTACCCTCCTGCGGTCCGACGCCCAGCGATCTTTGTCGGCGATCGATTTCTCAGCGCAACACCCACTCGATGGTCAATCGGTGACCGGGACCCTTGTGAATACGACTTTTCCGCCTGGCCAGGTATCGACGACACCGTAAGCCACTCTCCAACGCGATCCTGTAACGTTTGAAGATGTCATGATCCTGACTGCGGTCGCACCTCCGTTCAGGTTGCTCACTTTGTTAGCGTACCGATCAATCACGAAGCTGCCACGTCCACGGCCGTTACGCCATTGAGATGAGCTTCTCCTGGAAATTC
>DASVNP010000393.1:0-27786 GCA_036383775.1 Paraburkholderia sp.
TTCGCGCTCCGGGCTATCCGTAATCGTGTCGCCGTTATCGAGTGTGCTGCCCACATGCGCGAAATGTGCACAGCCGCGATTCCCAACAAACGCGAGGCCACTTGTGATCCGTGCGGTGGTGCCGTCCGCGTAATAGACCAGATCGCCGATTACGCCGACCCTCACGTCTCTGCCATTGATGCGCCAGTTGCCACCCGGTTTGCGTAGAACGCCACCGCGTGCCGTCGTGGAGCCGAAGAGCGCGAAGCGATGGCTAGGCCCCATGGATGGCGGCACATAGGATGGATCGAACATTCCCTCGGGCTTGTCACCTTCTGGAACGAGCAGGCCTGACTTCCCATCGTCCCATGGGGTAAACACGATTTTGTCGCCGTTGCTCAGGCAGCTTCCGACCAGAGCGAAACATTTGTCGCGGTAGAAACTGAGTTTGCCTGAGCCATCCGCTACGACTGCTTCGCTACCGTCGCGATAGGTGACGACATCGCCCACGAGTGCCACTCGAAGCCCGCAAATCACCAGTCCCGAAGATGCACGAGTGAGATAGCCGCCGCGCTCGGTGCGCGCACCAATGGTTGCGAATGCGTACATCGTGCCTTTGCGTTCCTGCTTGCCCGACATTTCCATACCTCGACGAAGTAGACGAAAACGACTTGGCCGGTAAAACGACCGGTGCGAGGGCGGCGGCTTTTGCCGCGCCAGCCGAGAGGATCGATGGCAGGTTGTGAGCGTGGGTATCAGGCAAATCCTAAAAAGTGGTACAAGCAATGCACATTGCATCGTGGCGTGCATTTGCTTTGACGTTCGACGATATATGTCTAATGCGGACAGATATTCTTATTGGCAAGCAGTGCCCCGAATCAATGAACCTGCCCGCAAGGTGTCTTGCGGATTTTTTCATCGCGGGTCGCCGCTGTGCGCCCGCCGCGCACTCCTAGTGCGATTGACCCCCGCCCAAACCCGCGTTAGCATCCTTTGCATGAACGCTTCTATCCTTTCCCTTCCGCATTCTTTGCGCGCATGCTGCTGTCATGGCCTGCCGAGGGGAGCTTGCGTCTAGCAAGAGCAACTGAACACGTTCGTATCCCTGAGGCCACCCGTCACACGACCGGTGGCCTTTTTGTTTTGAACCCCCAGCGCCCGGAGACATGACATGCCGCTTCGCCTATATGACACCTGGTCGCGCAGCACGCGCGAATTCACGCCGATTCGACCGGACCAGGTGGGCATGTATTGCTGCGGCCCGACGGTGTACGACCACGCGCATATCGGCAATCTTCGCACCTATGTGTTCGAAGACGTGCTGCGCCGCGCGCTGGCGTTAAACGGCTACACCGTGCGGCACGTCGTCAACATCACTGACGTCGGCCATCTGGTCTCCGATGCGGACGAAGGGGAAGACAAGATGGAAAAGGGCAGCCGCCGTACGGGCGAGTCGGCGTGGACTATCGCGCAACGGTACACCGAGGCCTTCATGAGCGACTGGCGTGCGCTCAATCTGCTGGAGCCCGCGATCTGGTGCCGCGCCACCGACGACATCGCCGAGCAGATCGACTTTATCGCGGAGATCGAACGCAACGGTTATACCTATTTCACGGCCGACGGCGTTTATTTCGACACCAGCAGGCAGGATGACTACGGCTATCTGGCGCGTCTTGACGTGGCGGGCCTGCAGGCCGGCAAGCGTGTCGCGCAGGGTGAGAAACGGCACGCTACCGACTTCGCGCTATGGAAATTCAGCCCGCCCAACAGCACACGACAGATGGAGTGGGAGAGTCCGTGGGGACGAGGTTTTCCCGGCTGGCATATCGAATGCTCGGCGATGTCGGCCAAGTATCTGAGCCCGTGGTTCGACATTCATTGCGGCGGCGAAGACCATATCCCCGTGCACCATAGCAACGAGATCGCGCAAACCCAGGCATGCCACGGCACGCGCCTCGCGAACTTCTGGATGCACGGCCATTTTCTGGTGCTGGACGCCGGCAAGATGTCGAAATCCGCCGGTGATTTCGTGCGTCTGCAGACGTTGATCGATCGCGGTGTCGATCCGCTTGCGTACCGGTATCTATGCCTGAGCGCGCACTATCGGAGCAGCTTGCGTTTCAATGTGGAGGCGCTGGACGCAGCGCAATCCGCGCTGGACCGGTTGCGTCGAACGTACTCGCAATGGCCGCAAGGCGGCACGCCCGACGCGGATGCCGTCGCCCGCTTCAAGGATGAAGTCGATCAGGATCTGAATCTACCTCGCGCGCTTGCCGTGTTGTGGGACGTAATCAGAAGCGATTTGCCGGCGGCCACGCGCAGAGCGACGGTCGATCGTTTCGATACGGTGCTGGGATTAGGCCTCGCCGACTGGAAGAGCGATGCGTTCGCGATTCCCGCGGACATTGCGGCGCTCGCGGACGAACGCGCAAAGGCGCGCGCGGAGAAGCAGTGGAACGAAGCCGACCGTCTGCGTGATGCGTTGACGGCGGCCGGCTGGCATGTGGAGGACAGTGCGAGTGGCCAGAAGCTGCGTCCGTTCGGAAAAACGTAGTAGCACGAAGCAGCATATGGCGTTGCGTGGCGGTAGTGATCCAGGTTGCGCACCACCACGCGTCGTCACACGCCGGCTACGAGCGCCATGCGCCGTGCCGGCGTATCCGTTCACGAACTATAACGGCACGATCTTGGGTTCCAGGTGCAACGGCGGTTCGCCATACGGGAAATAGGTCGGCCCGCAGCCGAAGTGAACGGGCGGACACTGACCCCAGCCGCGTCGAACGACGATGGGCGGCTCGATCTCACCGGGGCAAACCGGCGGGCCTTCGCGCTTCAGGCAATCGTAGCCGCCGCGAACGGATTGCGACGCCGCGCGATCGAGTTCGTCGACACGGGGCAGGTCTTTGAGGACGAGGGTTTTCATGGTGGATCTCCAGCAGGATTGGATGGGCGCAGAGCCCGGACGTTGCCGCGCTCATGATCTGCTGTTGCACACACCATGCCATGCGCCGTAAAGCGATGTGCCGACTGTGTTTGGCGGTTTTTTTCAATGAAGGGTGATTGACGCACGCCAACTAGCCGCGCGCTGGTGTCGGCGTGTTGCCGACAGCCAGGTTTATCTCAGCGCATTCAATGCGCCCACCGACACCCGGGCGCAGCCGCCCGAGCCGGCACACCTCAACGCGAGTCGCCGCGCCATGCCGCGAGCACGGCCGGCAATTCAGCCATATCGCGAAAGACATGCACGGCGCCGGCGCCATGCAAGGCAGTCGCGCTGCTGTGACCCAGTTCCTTCGGGCAATAACCGAATACGGTGGCGCCGGCCGCAACACCGGCGGTCGCACCCGTCACCGTGTCTTCGACCACCGCGCAACGTTTCGGATCGACGTCCAGCCCGGCGGCCGCGGCGAGATAGACGTCAGGGAAAGGCTTATTGCGGGGTATTTCGTGACCGCTGAAGATATGTCCTGCGAAGCAATCGAGAATACCTGCCTTGGTCAACTGCAATTCAACCTTCAGGCGATCCGCACCCGATGCCACCGCGATGCGCCCGTTCAGCGCCGCATGAAGCGAGCGTACCGCGGACGCCGCGCCGGGAATCGCGACCAGTTCGCTGTCGAGCGCCGCATTGCGACGCTCGCGAAACTGCATGAGCCAGTCGGTCGTAATCGCGAAGCCGGTGCGCGCTTCGATGAGCGCGGCTTCGTCCTTGACGGTTTTGCCGACGAAAATACGCATCGTTTCTTCGACGCTCAAATGCCAGCCCAGCTCGCCGAGCATGTCGGTCAGCACGCGATTGGTGATGGGTTCGGAGTCGACGAGCACGCCGTCGCAGTCAAAGAGTACGGCGTCGAAGGGGAAATCGGGCATCGGGCAGGGCGGAAATCAGGTTCGTGGAACCGGCAAGGATACCTCACCGGCCCACCACCCGCTTTGCAAAGGCAGCGGCGAGTCACCCCGCGGCCCTTGCGCCAAAGCTGGCAGACTCAGTCCTTATACCCGTCGCTCAGCGTCTTCATGAAGGCGATGATGTCCTGAATGTCCTCATCGGTCATGGCCTGCTGATCGCCGAACTTGCGATCAAACGGCGCGTCGGCGACGTCGACGTTGGCGTGATACTGGGCCGGCAGATCGTTGTACTTCTGCACCTTGCCCGAGGCATCCCGCGGATAGATTTTCTCGGGCGCGGTATTGCGCAGGTTGTAGAAGTCCATGACCTGCTTGAGGTCGTGATACACGGCGTTATGGAAAAACACCTTGCGTTCAGCCACGTTGCGCAGGGTCGGCGTCAGGAACATGCCGCAATACTGCGTTTCCTTGGCAAGATCGCTGCGGAACGGTCCGCACACGCCCATATCGAAGAACTTCGGGTCCTTGTTGGCGGGAATCGCGGGATTGCGCGGCACGCCCAGCGCTTCGTACTGCGTATCGGTGAACACCGGCGGCAAGCCGTCCTTGGTCGGCTGGCTCAAGTGGCAACCGGCGCAGTTCGCCTTGTCCTTGTCGTTGAACAATTGCAGGCCGTGCAGCTCGGCATGCGTGAGGCGGGCCTTGCCTTCGAGCCAGGCGTCGTACTTGCTGGTAAAGGCATGGAACGACGCATCCTCGGTCTGATAACGCCCCACGGCGAACATCGCTTCCGAAATTAACAAGCTCGGATTATTGACGATCCCGGGGCCAAAGATCTGTTTGAACTGGTCCACATACTTCGTTTGCAGCAGCTTGTGCGCGACGTCTTCCGGCGAAGCATTGGCCATCTCCACCGGATTGAGAAGAGGCCCGAGCGCCTGATCCTGCAGCGTGTCCGCGCGGCCGTCCCAGAACAGTCCGCCTTGCGGAACCATGGCCGGAGCGGCGGGCGCGGCCAGCGCGGTCTTCTGTGCACGCTGCACGCCGGCAGCTTGCGACGCCAGTTGCGTCATATCCACCGGCGCGTCGGTGTCGCCCTGATCCGGGCCGATGCTGAACGGCGCCTGCCGGTACAGATACGTGAGCGACGGCGGCGGACGATAGCCGGCCTGGTTCATATGCGCGCCGCCGAGCTGAACCGGGAACGCGTTATCCGGCCCGAACGAATGCTGCGGCGAGTGGCATGACGCGCACGACTGCGTGCCGGACGCCGACAAGCTCTTGTCGAAGAAAATCTGTTTGCCGAGCAGCGCCACCGCGCTGAGCGGCGCGGCTTGCGGGCGCATCAGATGCACCGGATGCGGATTCGCACCCGTGATGTCCTCGACAATTGCGCCGACCGCGGGCGGCATGCGCTCAGGGTAGACGAGCGCATACGCGCTGCTGACGATCAACGCGAGCGCGATGCCGGCTGCGCTCCACGCGAGCAGGCTGCGCCACGAGCGGCGGGGCTCGCCGCCCGCGGGCAGATGCGAAGGCAGGGTGGCGTCTGAAGGATGATTCATGGCGGTGGTGACAGGGAATTCGATTGGGTGCCAAAAACGGCAAAATCAAAAGCAACGTCGAGCCAGCACGGTTGCGCTGGCTCGACGCCCATCGGCAGTTCACTAGGTTTCATGCTCCGCGAGCGGCCGTGCAGAGTGATGCGCGAACGCGGTTCATGCATCACCCTGGCACACCCGCGGCACGCGCGAGGAGCAAAGCGGCCGCTCAGCTCGCCGGCGCCGCAGCCAGCTTCGTACCGAGGTTCTGATCCAGATACAGCGGCGCAAGGTTGCCGCTACCCGCGAAGTTGAACATATTGACGATGCTGCCGGCCGTCGCGTCGAACGAACCGCCGCCCAGGCGTTGACCGCCCAGCCAGTTGTCTTCGATGAACTTCACTACGGACGCCTGAGTGATCGGCGTATCGTCGACGAAGTTGGCCTTCGCCCACGGCGACACCAGGATAAACGGAGTACGCGTACCCGGGCCGCAGCGGCCGTTCACCGCGCCGCCGTTCACGCCCTGCGGCTGGACTGCGCCCGCTGCCGTGCACTGGCCCACGCCGCTCAGGTTGTCGGTGCCCGCCACCGACTTGCCGCCGGCAGATTGCGCCGTGGTCGAGTCGAACGAAGCGCTGGTCGGCGCCTTGTAGCGGTGGTCGTACCAACCGTCCGAATCGTCGTAAGCGATGATCACGGCGGTGTTATTCCAGTCAGGCTGCTGCTGCAGGAAGTTGATCACCTTCGTGACGAAAGCCTGTTCGTCGATCGGGTCCGAGTTGCCCGGGTGGCCGTCGCCGATCGCCGGCGCCTTCAGGAAGTTCACCGAGGGGAAGTTGCCTGCCTTCACCGCCGCGAAGAAGTCGTCGGTGTCGTACTGGTGGTGAACCGGCGTAGCCGTGTTGTCGAGAGGATCGGTCGTGCCGATCAGTGCCGTCGAGGTCGGGCGCGTATGCGCGAAGTTAGCCGTGCTGGCGTAGTACTGGAACCACGCGTGGTGCTGCACGTAGTCGGTCTTGGTTGCGTTCAGCACTTGCGAGAAGGTCGAGCGCGCGCAGCCGGTCGTGCCGTTGGCGTTGACCGTCGCCAGGTTGAAGCCGCCCATGAAGCCGCCCCACGTCAGCCCCTTGGCGTTGAGCAGGTCGCCGATGTTCTTGTTCTTCGAGGACATGGTGCCCGTCACGATGCTGCCTGCCGCGGTCGTGCAGACGTCGCCCGTCGGGTCGAGGTCGCCGACCATCGTGAAGCCGCCGGCCGAATCCGGAATCGCGTTGGCCGAGGTGCCGCCCGAGACAACGACGCCGTTGTTCTGACCGGACACCACTTCGAGCGCACCCGGCGTCGACGGACCATACGTGTCCGTGTACGCGTTCTGGTTCATCGCGAAGTTCTGCGCGTAGTTCCACATGGCCGTGACCGTGTTGCCGTCGAAATAGCCGAGCACCTGGCCCTTCGTGGCGAACGCGCCCGTGCTGCCGGCAATGGTCGAGCCCGACGCCGTGAACAACGGGAACGAGTCCATCGCGCCGTTGTTATAGGCGAGTTGCTCCGCCGCGTACGCGTGGTTCTGGCTCGAGGTGTTGGCTTGCGAGCGGTCCAGACGGAACGGCAGCAAATCGGAGGCAGGCAGGCCGAGACCGGCGATCGCCACGCTGCCGACCGTGCGGCCCGCCGTGTTCGGCGACGTGGCTAGCGCGTTCGGGTTCGTCGTCAGCAAGTTGTTGGTGCTGAGGTTGTTGACCGTCGGCGTGCCGGAGGCTGCCGCGAACTGCGGCTCGCCAACCGGATTGGCGGCCTGCGGGTAGGTCGCGAAGTAGTGATCGAACGAGACGTTCTCACCGAAGATCACCACGAGGTGCTTGATCGGCGTGGTCGTGACCACGGCATCCTGTGCCGACACAGCGGCGGTGGGCGCCGGGGTGCTTACGCTGTTGTTGCTGCATGCCGCGAGCGCCAGCATCGCGGCAAACGGGATGGGTAAAAGGGGTAAAAGGCTTCTACGAAACATTTGACTGGCTCCAGATTCGACTACGCCGTCCAGCGTTTCCATTGAAATGCGTGTGGAGGTTCGCTGGGGGTTATTGTTAGAAATACAGCTAGTGCTGGTGGTCTTGCCGCGACAAACTGCGCGCATTGAACCACTCGATGGTTAAGATTTCGGGGCGCGAACATTACCGAAGCCCTCCGCACGCTTTCAATGTCATAACTCAGTCTGTCGTTCTGCTAACGTTG
Source organism: Paraburkholderia sp. (assembly GCA_036383775.1). Lineage (GTDB taxonomy): Bacteria > Pseudomonadota > Gammaproteobacteria > Burkholderiales > Burkholderiaceae > Paraburkholderia. Next base: position 7,605 of record DASVNP010000393.1, read on the forward strand.
ACCCACAATGTGAGAACGACGGCGATGCCGCCCGTTGCGCGGACTTGTCTGAAGTTCTTCCCTCGTCGTTCCAGCGCTTCTTTCCTACGAAAATTCGCGACGGATTTTTGCGGCCGCCGCGTTCAAGAGGTAACGGGGCCGCTTCTGGCTTCGACTCTTATCGGAGAAACCAACATGACATCCACTCAACCGGGTCGCCTTCTGACCTCCATGCTGGCCGCCGTGCTGGTTTGCGCCGGCACGCTCACTGCCGCGCCGGCTTTCGCACAGGCGGTGATCGTCGCGCCGATGGCGCCGCCGCCGCCGCGCGTCGAGGTCGTACCGGCGCCGCGTTCGGGCTATGTCTGGGATCAAGGCCGCTGGCGCTGGAATCATGGCCGCTACGTCTGGGTGCCGGGCCACTGGCAGCCGGTGCGCGTCGGTTATCGCTGGGTGCCGGGACATTGGGTGCAGCGTGGTCCCAACTGGCGTTGGGTTGAAGGCCATTGGGCTTGACGGGGGAACGCTGCGGCGTGCCACGCGTTCCCGCGCTTTGCTTCATGCAGCGCTTCACGCCGCGCTTCTCGCTGTGCTGACTTGAACCAGGCAGATTGCTATGAAAACGTTTGTGATCATGCTGCTGGCGGCGACGCTCGCCGGCTGCGTGGTGGTCCCCGCGCGGCCGGCCTACTATCGTCCGGCTGTCGTCGTATATTGATTGTGGTTGTGGTGGGCACGGCGTGCTGCAAGCGCCGCCCGCGTGGTCTGTGCAAACCGGTGCGCGCGCAACGATTCGCGTGAGGATGAAACCAGGGTGTGTTGCATCAGAAGGAGTGGTGGCTAGTGAACCATGTTCGTCCGGCGTCGTCATCTGTCAGGTCCGTTCGTTTCGGGCAGACGTGGTTCGCACCGCAACGGCGCGTGCCGCGGCAATCCGCACGATTCGCACGATCCGCAAGACTCACGCGCTGCATCGAACCCGCCTGCGGGAGCGGCACGCCTTGAGCGAACGCGATCCCGACGCGGAACTGCTTGAACGGGTCGGCCGGCAGGATCCGGCCGCTGTCCGCTCGCTCGTCTCGCGCAAGCTGCCGCGTCTGCTTGCGCTGGCCACGCGCATGCTGGGCGACCGCATGGAAGCGGAAGATGTGGCCCAGGAGGTGTTCGTGCGCATCTGGAAGCAGGCGTCGCGCTGGCGGGAAGGCGAGGCGAAGTTCGACACATGGGTTTACCGCGTCGCGCTCAATCTCTGCTACGACCGCTTGCGCGGCCGGCGCGAGGAGCCGCATGACGAGATGCCCGAGGAGGTCGATCCCGGCGCGCTGCCCGACGCGCGGCTCGAAGCGCGCGCTCAGGACCAGCGCATACGCGACGCGCTCGCCGCTTTGCCTGCACGCCAGCGCGAGGCGCTGGTGCTCAATTACTACCAGGAGATGTCGAACATCGACGCCGCCGCCCTGATGGGCATCACGGTCGATGCGCTGGAAAGTCTGCTGGCCCGTGCGCGCCGCAATCTGCGCGTTCAACTGGCCGGCAGCGGCCTTAGCAAGGACAAGTCATGACGCCCGAAAGATTCCATCAGATTGTCGAGGCCTATGGTGCTGAGCCGCGCCGCTGGCCGCAACAGGAGCGCGCGGCGGCCGAGGCATGGGCGCGGCAGCATCGCGCCGAAGCCGATGCGGTGCTGGCGGAGGCGGCCGGCCTCGATGCATGGCTCGCCGCCGACAGGCTCGAACCACCGGGCGAGGCGTTGCGGCAGCGAGTGCTCGATGGCGCGCCGGTGCGGCACCGCGAGGCGCCGCGGCGGCGCCGGTGGTGGTCGGGCGCGGCGGTTGCGGGCGTGGGCTTGCTGGGTGGTCTGGCCGGCGCTTTTGCCGTGTCGTTCTTTGTCCTGACGGAGACGGTGCCGCCCGTGCATGAGTCGAGCTATTTAACTTCGAGCTTCGGTGGATCATCCGCCGATTGGAGCGGCGAATGAACTGCCGGTCGTGGAAATTCGTGCTGGTTGCCTCGCTCGTGTTCAATGTGTTTCTGCTGGGCGCGATTGTCGGTGGTGCTTATCAATGGTTCACGGCGCGCGGTGCGACGGCGCCGGTGCGGGCACAACAGTCCGCGCTGCGCTTCGCTGCGGATAGCTTGTCCGTCGACCGGCAAAAGGCCTTTGTCGACGGCTTGAAGAATGCGCGACGCGAGGGCAGGCAGTATGCCCGCGAGGCCCGCGAAGGGCGCCGCGACGTGTTGAGCCTGCTGGCGGCGCCGCAGTTCGATCGCGCCGCGCTCGACGCCGCGCTGGCCCGTACGCGCGAGGCCGACAGCCGTCTGCGTGCGCAGGTGGAAGGCAGTGTGGCCGATTTCGCGGCAAGCTTGTCGCCCGATGAGCGGGTCGCGTTCGCCGACAGTCTGAAAGTACATGGACAGTGGCGCGAACCGCAGCCGGCCGCGAATGCCAAGATGCCGGTGCAAAGGCCGGCGCAGAACGCGGCGAGCGAGGCATCCAGCGAATCGTCGGGCGAATAAAAAAATCGCGGCGGTGACGACGGATTTTCTCGCGGCGGACGTTTAAAGACTATCCAATGCCGAAGAGGGTGGTATGTCCAACTCACCGAACCTGAATGCCGCGGCGATCGCGCTGAACCGCTTCGGCCTGGGCGCGCGCGCCGACGATTCACCGCCCGCCGACCCCAAGGGCTGGCTGCTGGCGCAATTTGAACAGTATCGGCCGCGCCCGCCCGCGTGGGCCGGCCAGCCTGACTCGGTGGCGCTGTCGACGCAACTGCTGCAACAGCGCGCGCGGCTCAATCAGCAGGCGAAGCCGAACGCGGGCGAGGGCGCCGCCGCCAATCCGGCGACTGCACAGACCACCGCGCAGATCAATGCACAAGCGAACGCCCAAGCCAACGCACAAGGCGCACCGAAGAACGCCGCGGAAACTGCCAGGGAGGCCGAACGAAAAGCCTTTCGTGGCGAAATACTCGACCTGTACCGCTCATCGGTGAATGCACGCGTGGCGAGCGCGCTGACCACGCCGGCGCCATTCGTCGAACGGCTCGTTCACTTCTGGGCCAATCATTTCGCGGTCTCCACCGAGAAGCCCGGCGTCGCGGCGCTCGCCGGCTCGTTCGAAGCCGAGGCGATTCGCCCGCACGTGCTCGGCCGCTTCGAGGACATGCTGGTTGCGGTCGAACGCCATCCGGCGATGCAATTGTTTCTCGACCAGACGCGTTCGGTCGGGCCGGACAGCGTGGCGGCCATGCGCGCCGCGCAACGCAATCCGGAGCGCAAGCGCGGCCTGAACGAGAACCTGGCGCGCGAAATCATGGAACTGCACACGCTCGGTGTGCGCAGCGGTTACAGCCAGGACGACGTGACCGAGTTCGCCCGTGCGCTGACCGGCTGGAGTCTCGCCGGGAATCAGGGCAATCCGGGCAATCCTGGCAATGCCGGCACAGCAGGTGGCCTGCGCATGCAGCAGAGCGCCGAACCCGGCACCTTCGTGTTTCGCGCCGCGCTGCACGAGCCGGGTACGCGAACCATCATGGGCCGCCGTTACGACCAGCCCGGCGAAGAGCAGGCGCTCGCGATCCTGCATGACCTCGCGAGCGCCCCGGCGACAGCACAGCATATCGGCACCAAACTGGCCCGTCATTTCGTCGCCGACAATCCGCCGCCTGGCGTTAGCGAACATCTGGCCAGCGCATTCGAGCGCAGCGGCGGTGATCTGCCCACGGTGTACCGCGCGCTGATCGACCTGCCGCAAGCGTGGTCGCCCGCAGCGGTGAAGTTCAAGACGCCGTGGGAGTGGACCATTTCCACGATGCGCGGGCTCGGTTGGCAGGACCTCGGCAAGCTGCAGACGGCGCCCATCCTCACGCAACTCGGCCAGCCAGTCTGGCGGCCGGGTTCGCCGGCCGGTTACGACGACATTGCCGCGAGCTGGGCCGCGCCCGACGCGCTCGTGCGCCGGGTCGAAGTGGCGCAGCGTTTCGCGTCGCAGGTCGGCGACCGGCTCGACGCGCGCGCGCTAGGCCAGACCTTGCTGGCCGGTTCGCTCAGCGCGCCGACGGCCTCTGCTGTGTCACACGCCGAAAGCGCCTCCACGGCCATCGCGCTATTGCTGGTCTCGCCGGATTTCCAACGGAGATGATTGCCATGCTCTCACGCCGCAAGTTTTTGAGCGTCGCCGCTGCCGGCGCCGGCGCGATTCTGGTGTCGCCGCAGATTGCGTTCGCGAGCGTCGCCACCGACCGCCGTTTCGTGTTCGTGATCCAGCGCGGCGCGGCTGACGGTCTGAACATCGTCGTGCCGTACGCCGAACCCGCTTACGCCACGCTGCGTGGCGCGCTCGCCGTCGATACGTCCAACGCGCCCCGGCTCGATGGCACCTTCGCGCTGCATCCCGCACTGGCGCAGACCGCCGCGATGTATGCGCAGCACCAGGCGCTGTTCGTGCACGCGCTCGCGTCGCCGTATCGCGACCGCTCGCACTTCGACGGGCAGAACGTGCTCGAGACCGGCGGCACGTCGCCGTATCAGACAAAGGACGGCTGGCTGAACCGGCTTGCCGCCCAGTTGCCCGCCACACGCGAAAACGCCATTGCCTTTGCGCCCACCGTGCCGATGGCATTGCGCGGCACCGCGGCGGTGACGTCGTACGCGCCGTCCGCGTTGCCGGCAGCGCCCGACGATCTGCTCACACGGGTGTCGCAACTGTACGACCAGGACGCGCAATTGCGGCCGCTGTGGGAGTCCGCGATGACCGCGCGCGGCCTCGCGGGCGACGCCGGCGCGCGCCAGGACCCGGCCAGCCTGGGCAAGCTCGCCGCGGGCTTTCTGTCACGCGACGACGGTCCGCGGATCGCCATGATCGAAACTGGCGGCTGGGACACGCACAGTGCGCAGAACGCGCGCCTCGCGAACCAGCTGAAGGCGCTCGACACCCTGCTCGCGGCATTGCGCGACAGCATGGGTCCGCTGTGGAGCAAAACAACCGTGCTGGTTGCCACGGAGTTCGGCCGGACCGCCGCCGCTAACGGCACGGGCGGCACCGATCACGGCACCGGTTCGGTGGCGATGGTGCTGGGCGGTTCGGTGCAGGGCGGGCGCGTGATCGCGGACTGGCCGGGTCTCGCCCCGCACAATCTTTACGAAGCACGCGACCTGAAACCCACCACCTCGCTCGACGCGCTGATTGCCGGCACCGCGAGCGAAAGTCTCGGTCTCGATCCGCAGCGCACGGCGTCCGCGCTGTTCGGCCAGACAGCGGCCGTGCGGCCGTTGACTGGCATCGTGCGGGCCTAGCGTCGGTGCATGGACGCCGCATCGGCACCACGAATTCAACCGCGGTAACCGCAAGAGCCGAATGAGCCGGCAGGGGCCGGCTCGCTCATAAAACACTCAGGAGAGGAAAATGAAAATCACATCGAACGTACGCGCCATTTCGCTCGTGGGTCTTTGCGCCGCCTTGTTGTCAGCCTGCGTGGTCGAGCCCGCCCGGCCGCCGCAGCCCGCTCCGCTCGTCGAGGTGGTACCCGTCGCGCCGGCGCCGGGCTATGTCTGGGTAAAGGGCCATTACCGCTGGGAAGGCAATCACTGGCAGTGGGTGCCGGGACATTGGAGGGGATGACCGGATTGCAGCTGTGACTCGGCCTGGCGACCCGGCAGGGCGCCGGGTCGAGCCTCGGGTGCTGGCCTCGGCGCTTAGCCTCCGCCACCCTGCGTGCCGAGCGTGATCTTGTTGCTCACCGACTTCACACCGGCCACGCCTTTCGCAATTTCCTCAGCCTGGGGAATCTGTGCGCCATCGGGCACCGTTCCCGTCAGCGTCACCGCGCCGCCGCGCGCGCGCACAAACACGTTCGATACATCGAAGCCCTGTGCTTTTGCCATGGCCTTGCGCACTTGCAGGCCCAGCGCCCGGTCAGCCTTCTTGGTCGTTTTCGCGTCGGTGCCCGGCGCCGCCATGCTGCCGGACGCCATCGCCATCGCGTCACTGGACTGCGCATAGGCGCTAGATGCAGTCGCCACACACAATGCAATGCCGAGCGCCTTCAAAAGATTGACTGTTTTCACGTTTTCTCCATCCTCGAAAAGTTGATGTCGCTTCGTTGCATGCAAAAAACCACGCCCTTGCGAGCATTGTTCCGCTCACGAGGAGCACCTAGTCTTATAGAAGAGTGATGCTGCGACGCTCCCGGCGCGCTTAAACAATACTCCAGCCAACGCGCTCATGCTGGAAAAACTGCCCCAGGCGCCGCTTTAGCTGCGGCGACGCAACGCGAATTTCGCGCGCGCGCCTCGGGGCGCCGGCGCCTAGAACCACTGCGGCGCCATGCTGAGGGTGGTGTCGTCCAGGTTGCGCAGTGTTGCGAACATCAACGCGACGCGCGGCAATTCCCAGCGGAAGAACCACTGGCATGCGTGCAGTTTGCCGCGGTAAAAGTCCGCGTCCGCTTCGCTATGCGCGTGGGGTAGCGCGGCGCTCGCGACGATCGCCTGCCTCAGCCACGTCCATGCCATCACGACGTGGCCGAAGGCTTCGAGAAACGCATTCGCATTGGCCAGCGCACGTTCGCTGTCCTCGCCGAGCGTGGGCAGCAGCGCTTCAACTGTTGCGCTCAGGTCGCGCCTTGCATGGCCGAGCGCCTCGGCATGCGCATGCAATGACGCATGAGCGCTCGCGGCGTCGATCGTGTGCTGGATTTCACGCGCCAGCAGTTTGAGCGCGGCGCCCTGTTTCATCGTGACTTTGCGGCCTAGCAGATCGATAGCCTGAATGCCGTGGGTCCCCTCGTGAATCATGTTCAGGCGGTTGTCGCGATAGAACTGCTCGACCGGATATTCCCGCGTGTAGCCATAGCCACCGTGTATCTGGATCGCCAGGCTATTCGCCTCGAGACACCACTGCGACGGCCAGGACTTCACCACGGGCGTCAGCAGGTCGAGCAGCATGCCCGCTTCGGCACGCGTGGTGTCGCTCGCGCCGGTGCTCTGTTCGTCGACGAGGCTCGCCGCATACAGGCACAACGCGTAAGCGCCTTCCACGTAGGCCTTTTGTGCAAGCAGCATGCGGCGCACGTCGGCGTGCCCGATCAGCGGGATTTGTGGATCGAGCGGGTTCTTGTTGTCGGGGTGGCGTCCCTGTGGACGTTCGCGCGCGTAATCGAGCGAGGCCAGATAGCCACGGTAGCCGAGCATGACAGCGCCGAGCCCGACGCCGATGCGCGCCTCGTTCATCATATGGAACATGTAAGCGAGACCGTGGTGCGGTTCGCCCACCAGTTCGCCGATGCATGCGCCATGCTCGCCGAACGACAGCATGGTCGACGTGGTGCCGCGCCAGCCCATCTTGTGAATCAGCCCTGCGAGCGCGACGTCGTTGCGCGCGCCGAGGCTGCCGTCATCATTGACGTGGAACTTCGGCACCGTAAAGAGCGAGATGCCTTTGACCCCCGGCGGCCCGCCGGGAATGCGCGCCAGCACCAGGTGGACGATGTTCTCGCTCAACTCGTGATCGCCGCCTGAAATGAATATCTTGTTGCCGCGAATCGAGTAGGTGCCGTCTTCGTTGAGCGTGGCGCTCGTGACGAGATCGGACAGGCTCGATCCCGCCTGCGGTTCGGTCAACGCCATGGTGCCGAACGCGCGGCCCTCAAAGAGCGCTTGCAGATACTTGCGCTTTTGCGCCGCGCTGCCGAAACGTTCGATCACGTTGGCGTTCGCGGTGGTCAGCATCGCGTACGACGAGGTGGCCATGTTGGCGCTCTTGAAGAGCGACAGGCACGCAAACGAAATCACCGATGGCAGCTGCATGCCACCCAACTCGTAGTCTTTGCCCGCCGCGAGGAAACCCGTGGCGCGCATCGCATCGAGCGCCTCCTTGACCTCGGCAGGCATGGTCACACGCTGGCCGTCGAACTGCGGCTCGTGCTCGTCCGAGAGGCGGTTGTGAGGCGCGAACTTTTCAATCGCGACCGCGTGCGCGGTGTCGAGCGCCGCGGTGAAGGTTTCGCGGCTGTGATCGGCGTAGCGTGTGCGGCGCGTCAGCGCTTCCACCTCGAGCACTTCGAACAGCTGGAACTCGAGATCGCGCGAGTTGATGATCGGTGCATCTTGCATGGGAGAGGGTCCGTTCACAGGTAAGCCGCCATGCGAAACAGCGGTGCGAGACGTGTGTACGAACACGCCCGCGCGGCAGCACGATTCGCTTGATAAGCACGGTATTCGGGTAAGTCCCGATGACCCGTCCAGCGGCGATTCGTGTCAGTCTATAGCAAAAGTGAATGAGCGTGCTTTTATTTGCACGCTGAAAGTCGGCGCGCATGACAGCCGAAAAAGGGAATTCGAATCTGCCTGGCGGAACCAACTGGAGGAGCATTGCAATGTCTGTGAAGGACCTGTTTCAACTCGACGGCAAGGTTGCACTGATCACGGGAGGCTCGCGCGGCCTCGGTTTGCAAATGGCCGAGGCACTCGGCGAAATGGGTTGCCGCGTGGCGATCACGGCGCGCAAGGCAGATGAACTCGCGCAGGCGCAAGCGCATCTGCAACAGCGCGGCATCGAAGTGCAGACGGTGATCAACGACCTGCAGCGCTTCGAGGGTATTCCAGGTCTCGTGGGCGAGGTGCTGGGCGCGCATGGCCACATCGATATCCTCGTCAACAACGCCGGCGCGACGTGGGGCGCGCCCGCCGAGGACTACCCCGACGAAGCGTGGCACAAGGTCATGAACCTGAACATCAACGCACCGTTTTTTCTCGCGCGTGAGGTCGGCAAGCGCAGCATGATTGCGCGGCGCGCGGGCAAGATCATCAATATCGCGTCGGTGGCGGGCTTGAAGGGTTCGCCGCCCGGCATGAATACGATTGCGTACAACACGTCGAAAGCCGCGGTGATCAATTTCACACGCGCGCTGGCCGCGGAATGGGGCAAGTACAACATCAACGTGAACGCGATCTGCCCGGGCTTTTTCCCTTCGAAGATGTCGGCGGGGCTGCTCGACAAACTCGAAGACACGATCGTCGCGCATACGCCGTTGCAGCGTCTGGGCGGAGACGAAGATCTCAAAGGCCCGGTGGTGTTTCTCGCCAGTGAGGCGTCGCGCCACATCACGGGCCAGCACTTCGCGGTGGATGGCGGGGCGATCATCACCTGAGCGCGGCGCTTGCCAGACGCAGCGAAGTGCATGAAGCGCGCGGCAGGAATGAAGCGCGCACCGATAGTAAAACGCTTGAGACGCCCATGAACGAATGCCATTTTCCGCATTGGCCGCCGAATTTGCCACGGCATCTGACGCTGCCGCAGACCAATCTTTTCTATAACGCCGAGGTTTCGGCCGCGCGCTTTCCCGATAAGCCGTTCATCGTCTACTACGACACGGTGGTCACGTTCGCCGAGTTCAAGGACGAGGCCGAGCGGATCGCAGGCTTCCTGCAGCAGGAATGCCAGGTCAAGGCAGGCGAGCGCGTGCTGCTTTATATGCAGAACAGTCCGCAATGGATCGTTGCTTACTACGGCATTCTGCGCGCGAACGCGGTGGTGGTGCCGGTCAATCCGATGAACATGAGCGGCGAACTGGCGCACTATGTCGAGGATAGCGGAGCGACCACTATCATCGCGCCGCAATGTCTGTTCGCGAATGTCGAGCCGCTGATCGGCAGCGGACCCGGCAAGGGTATCGAGCACGTCGTTGTCGCCACGTACAGCGATTATCTGAAGCGGCCGTCGCCGATTCCGGTGCCGGATTTCGTCGCGGCGCCACGCAAGACCTTCAGCATGCCCGGCGTCGTGTCGTGGCAGGACGTACTCGCGCGGCGCATTGCGCCGGGACCGCTCACCACCGGTCCCGACGATCTGTGCGTGATGCCATATACGTCCGGCACCACGGGCAAGCCGAAAGGCTGCATGCATACGCACCGCAGCGTGATGAGCACGCTGGTCGGCGGCTGCGCCTGGTTCTCCGCGCCGGCGGATGGCGTCTATCTGTCGGTATTGCCGCTCTTTCACGTGACCGGCATGCAAGGCGGCATGAACAGTGCGATCTTTTCCGGCGCCACGATCGTATTGCTGTCGCGCTGGGATCGCGAGGCGGCGGCGCTATGCATGCAAAAATATCGCGTGACGGCATGGCAGTCGATCTCGACGATGATGGTCGATTTTCTGTCGAATCCGAAGCTCGGCGAATACGACCTGTCGAGCCTGAAGGGCACGCGCGGCGGCGGCGCGGCTATGCCGGAAGCCATCGCCAGAAAGCTCAAGGCGTTGACCGGCCTCGACTATGTCGAAGGCTACGGCATGTCCGAGACGATTGCCGGCACGCACATCAATCCGCCGCATCGTCCGAAGCCGCAATGCCTGGGCATTCCGGTGTTCGACGTGGACTCGCGGGTGATCGATCCGGCTTCGCTGGAGGAACTGCCGCAAGGCGAAACGGGCGAGATCGTCGTGAACGCGCCGCAGGTCATGCTGGGCTACTGGGGCAATCCGCAGGCGACTGAAGAAGCGTTCATCGAACTGGACGGCAAGCGCTTTCTGCGCACCGGCGACCTCGGGCATATCGACGAAGACGGCTATTTCTTCATGACGGATCGCCTCAAGCGCATGATCAATGCGTCGGGTTACAAGGTGTGGCCCGCCGAGGTCGAGGCGCTGATGTACCGGCATCCGGCGGTCCACGAGGTGTGCGTGATCGGCGTGAAGGATCCGAAACGCGGCGAGACCGTCAAGGCGCTGGTGGTGCCCGACGCGGCGCATGCGGAGACGATCACCGCGCAGGCCATCATCGACTGGTCGCATGAGCAGATGGCGGCGTACAAGGCGCCGCGTATCGTCGAGTTCGTGAGCTCGCTGCCGAAGTCGGGCAGCGGCAAGATTCTGTGGCGCAAGCTGCAGGAAGACGAGGCGGCGCGCATGGCCACGGCGAGTGGCGGCGCGCAGGGCGGTGGCGACAAAGGCAGCGCAGGTGCGGGGTGATGCACCCGGTTGAAGCGTGACTGCAGCGTGACCCAAGCGTGAGTGGAGCAAAACTGAAGCGAGCCTCGCGTGGGCTACGCCGCGAGGCATGCTTCTTTCGCATTTTGCCTGTAAGCTCTATCTGCCAGTCCGCGCCGAACCGGGCGCGCGACTCGCGGTCGTGAACAAAGACTCATAGAGACAACGCCATTGCACAGCAATGCGATTGCCAACTTTCAAGTGGAGAAATTGAACATGAAGAGCTCTGCACTCAAACAAATCATGCTCGGACTTGCCGTCACCGCCATGGTGGCCGGCAGCATTCCGCTCGCCGCGGCTCAAGGTGCAAGCGACGCGACGCCTGCCGCTGCGATGGCGCCCGCCGCGGCAAGCAGCGCGAAGCCGACCAAGGCCGAGCGCAAAGCGGCACGCAAGCAGGCCCGTGCCAAGAAGAATGCCGAATTGAAGAAGCTTGAAGACGCGGGCTACCACCCGGCCGCGAACGACCCGAACTATCCGACCGATCTGCAGAATGCGCAGAAGAAGGCGGGTATCGGCACCGGCGCGAGCCAATAAGCAGTCAATAAGCGGACCCCGGCAATCGCGCAATGTGGTTGAACTTCGCGCGGTTGCCGCTCCGGTTGAAACAGGTCTGACGATTCACTGCGAATGCGTGCTTCGCCACGCGCGTGGCGTCATGCCGAAACGTGTGCTGAACCAGTGCGTGAATGACGACTGGCGGGTATAGCCGAGCAGCGCCGCGATGCGCCCCATCGAATAGCGCGCATTGGCAATGTAGCGCAGCGCCAGATCGTGACGCACGTCGTCCACCAGCGCGGAGAACGTGCTTCCCGCGGCGTCGAGATTGCGCTGCAGTGTGCGTACGCTCAGATGCAGATGCCGGGCAATGTTCTCGATCGAGGCCTGTTCCAGCGGCAGCAGCAGATAGATGGCCTTGCGCACATCCATGACGATCGCGTCCGCTCCGGCAGCGTTGAGCGGCTCGGCGAGACTCTCGGCGAAGCGGACCAGTTCCAGGTCCGCGGTCGGGTTCGGATAGTCCAGATCCGCGGCATCGCAAACAATTCCATTGAAGTCGCTCTCGAACTCCAGCGGGCAGCCGAAAAAGCGCCGGTAGAACTGCAGTTCAGCGGGGCCCGGGTGAGTGAAATGGACACTGCGCGGTTGCCAGTGCGTCCCCAGTAACGTGCCGCTGTGGCGTGACAGCACGCCAACAGCCAGTTCGGTGGCCTGGCGGGTCGGAATACCCGGGTCCGCGACGATTTCCTCGCGAATGGTCACCGTGTCCCCGGTCGTCTCGATGTAGACACCCAGCGCGTCATTGACCAGATGCCGGTATTGGGCCGCCGCGAGCAGCACCTCGCGCAGCGTGCGCTTGTGCGCGAGCAGCATATTGATGACGCCGGAGCCAAACTGCTTGCGCGTGTCAGCCAGCATCAGCCCGAAATTCGGACACGATGCTTTCTCGGCGGTAATCTCGAGCAACTGACAGGCTGCATTCACCGGGATGCGATCCTCGGGGTTGGCGAGCGCAGCGGTGTCGAGCCCGACTTGCCGCAACATCTCGGCAGGGTTCAGTCCCAGCCGCCGGGTCACGTCGAAATAGCCGCTCAATGTCACCGCCGGCACCATCGTCTGCATCGCTCCTCCCATTGTTCTTTTCCGCTCGCTGCACGCGGCGTTTCGCGCGTCGCAGTTCGAGGCTGGTGTTTACGCTTACTGGCATGAAAAGCGAAAACTGTGTCGTGCAAAAGCAAAAGTGTACTTCACGATTCCACTATCGTTCTAGCCATACCTTTCGGTGTTCGCTCTCGTTTCTGCTGGTGGAGTCGTGGCGCCGAACGCCTTTAGCCCGATGTGAAGGAAGGAAGACATGCAATTTCTCGATGATTCGCTGCATCCCGAAAACCAGGACAAGGTCGTTATCACCGTTGCGCCCTACGGTCCTGAATGGATGCCGGCCGATTTCCCGGAAGACATTCCGGTGACCATGGAAGAGCAGATTCAAAAGGCGGTGGATTGCTACGAAGCGGGCGCGACCGTGCTGCACCTGCACGTGCGCGAACTGGACGGCAAGGGCTCCAAGCGTCTGTCGAAGTTCAACGAACTGATCGCCGGCGTGCGTGCGGCTGTGCCGGACATGATCATCCAGGTGGGCGGTTCGATCTCGTTTGCACCGGAAGACGACGGCCAGGCCGCGAAGTGGCTCTCCGACGACACCCGCCACATGCTCGCCGAACTCACGCCGAAACCGGACCAGGTGACGGTCGCGATCAACACCACGCAGATGAACATCATGGAACTGCTCTATCCGGAGTATCTGGCGGGCACGTCGCTGGCCAATCCGGTTTTGCAGGCTGCCTACAGCGAGATGACCGTACCGGCAGGTCCGGCGTGGCTCGAAGAACACCTGAGGCGTCTGCAGGGCGCCGGCATCCAGCCGCATTTCCAGCTGACCGGCATTCACGCGCTCGAAACGCTCGAGCGGCTGGTGCGCAAGGGCGTCTACAAGGGACCGTTGAACCTGACGTGGATCGGCATTGGCGGCGGCTTCGACGGCCCGAATCCGTTCAACTTCTTCAACTTCGTCCATCGCGCGCCGGATGGCTGCACGCTCACTGCCGAATCGCTGCTGAAGAACGTGCTGCCGTTCAACATGATGGCGATGTCCATGGGCCTGCACCCGCGTTGCGGCATCGAGGACACGATCATCGATCAACACGGCAAGCGCATGACCTCGGTGCAGCAGATCCAGCAGTGCGTGCGCGTAGCCCACGAACTGGGCCGCGAGATCGCGTCGGGCAAGGAGGCCCGGGAGATCTACAAGATCGGCGTACAGTACGAAACGGTGGATGAAACGCTGGCGGCCAATGGCATGGCGCCGAACCGCACGTCGAATGTGAAGAACATTCCGTTGCGCGCTGCCTGATGTAGGGGGCATGGGCGCGACGTGACATCGCCGCGCTGATGCCGGGTTTCATACTGGAGCTTCCAGGCGCTGGCCGGATGCCGCAAGGCAGCCGGACCGGATAAGCGGCCTCTTCGTGTATTGCGTCATGGAAATGATGGACATCACGAATGGGAGCCGCAGCGCCGGACGCGGAGGAGACGATCTTGCTGATGCAGCATGCAGAGCCCGCGACGGGCGATTTTCCGGTGGCGCGTTCGGATGTGCGCGCTTACGCGTGGGTGGTGTTCGCGCTAACGGTGGGCCTGCTGCTTTCCGACTATATGTCGCGGCAGGTCCTGAATGCCGTTTTTCCGCTGCTCAAGTCCGCGTGGCACCTGTCGGACACTCAGTTGGGGTCGCTGAGCAGCGTCGTCGCGCTGATGGTAGGTCTCCTGACTTTCCCGCTGTCGGTCATGGCGGACCGCTGGGGGCGTGTCAGGAGTATCGCGCTGATGGCCACCGTCTGGACGGTCGCGACGCTCGGCTGCGCACTGTCGACCAACTACGGCGAGATGCTCGTGGCGCGCACCTTCGTCGGCGTGGGTGAGGCCGCATACGGGAGCGCGGGTATCGCGCTGGTGCTGAGCATCTTTCCGGCGCGCTTGCGTTCCACGCTCACGGCCGCGTTCATGGCGGGCGGCGCGTTCGGGTCGGTGTTCGGCATGGCGCTGGGCGGCGCGGTCGCGGCGCATCTCGGCTGGCGCTGGTCGTTTGGCGCAATGGCCTGCTTCGGCATCGTGCTGGTCGTCGTGTATCGGCTCGTAGTGACGGAAAAGCGGCTGGCGTCGCTGGAACCCGGGAGCAATCGCGAGACGACGGGCAAGCTCGGCGTGCGCATGAACTTTCGCATGCTGCTCGGCGGACTCTTTTCATCGAAATCGGTGGTGTGCGCGTACGTCGGCAGCGGGCTGCACCTGCTCGTGCCGGCCGCCGTCTGGGCGTGGATGCCGAGCTTCCTGAACCGCTATTACGCGCTGCCGGCCGGCCAGGCGGCGGTGGGCGCGGCGGGCTTCGTGCTGGTCACGGGGCTGGGCATGGTGGTCTGCGGGATGCTGACCGACCGGCTCAACAAGCATGCTCCGGCCAGAAAATGGAACACCGCGATCGCGTTCTGCCTGTTGTCCTTCACGCTGCTCGGCACGGCGCTCCAGCTGCATGCGGGGCCGTTGCAGTTGTGGCTGATCGGCGCGGGCATGTTCGTCAGCGCAGGCGCATGCGGACCGTCGGGCGCCATGGTCGCGAACCTCACGCCGCCGTCCATCCATGCTTCGGCGTTCGCCACCTTGACGCTCGCGAACAACCTGCTGGGCCTGGCACCTGGCGCAATCGTCACCGGTATGATCGCGGACCGCATCGGACTGCTCGGTGCGCTGCAGATCGTGCCGCTGGCGCCGCTCGTCGCGACGCTCGCCTTCGTGGTCGGCCGGCGCAATTATGCAAAGGATCTGGCGCGGCTCGCCGCGCTGCGCGAACAGGCCGCGCCATGAGGCCGACCGTGATGCGCGCGCGGAGATGAATGCACTCGTATTTCGCGTTGTTGGCGACCCGCTCGCACAACGCAGACTGATCGATAAGTTTTTTGGACTAAGTAACTCACAGGAGAATTGACGTGGCGAAAGCTGTCCGCTTCCATACAACAGGTGGCCCCGAGGTCCTGCGCTATGAGGATGTCGGCGTAGGGGAGCCCGGCGCAGGGCAGGTCCGTCTGCGTCACGAGGCCGTTGGCCTGAATTTCGCGGACACCTATTTCCGCACGGGTCTGTATCCCGTGCCGCTGCCTGCGGGTATGGGCGTCGAAGCCGCGGGTGTGGTCGAGGCCGTCGGCCCGGATGTGACCAACGTCGCGGTGGGCGATCGCGTGACCTACACCGGCTTTCTGAACACGCTCGGTGCGTACAGCACGGCGCGGCTGATCCCGGCCGCGCCGTTGATCAAGCTGCCGGCGACGATCTCCTGCGAGACGGCGGCGGCCATGACGATGCGCGGCCTGACCTCGTCGTATCTGCTGCGCCGCATCTACGCATTCAAGTCCGGCGATACGGTGCTGTTGCACGCGGCCGCCGGCGGCGTCGGGCTGATTGTCTCGCAGTGGGCGAAGCTGCTCGGTCTCACGGTGATCGGCACAGTGTCGAGCGAAGCGAAAGCCGAAGTGGCGCGCGCGCATGGCTGCGACCACACGATCGACTACAGCCGCGAGGACGTCGCGAAGCGGGTGCGTGAGCTGACCGACGGCGCCGGCGTGAACGTGGTGTTCGACAGCGTCGGCAAAGATACCTTCGAAGCCTCGCTGGATTCGCTCAAGCGGCGCGGCTTGATGGTCTGCGTCGGCACGGCGTCGGGTCCGATTCCGCCGTTCAATCCGCAGCTGCTCGCCATGAAGGGTTCGTTGTATATGACTCGCCCGGCGCTGGCCGACTACATCAGCGATCCGGCCGAGAAGGCTGAACTCGCGGCCGAATTGTTCGATCACGTCGGCGCGGGGCGAATCAGCATCGAGATCAACCAGCGGTATGCGCTGCAGGATGCGGCGCAGGCGCACCACGATCTCGAATCACGCAAGACGACCGGCTCGTCGGTCTTCGTCATCTGAAGGAAAAGCCATGCGTGTCGAACAACTGACGTACTCGATCGGCGCCGAACTCGTCGGCGTCGACCTTGCTGATGCGATTCGCGACGAAGGCCTCTTTGCCGAGATCCGCGCGGCGCTGCTGAAATACCGCGTGCTGTTCCTGCGCAATCAGGAATTCAGTCAGGCGGAGCACGTCGCGTTCGCTCACCGCTTTGGCGAACTGGAAGATCACCCGGTGGTGGGCAGCGATCCGGAGCATCCCGGCCTCGTGCGCATCTACAAGACGCCGGAGCAGCCGAACGACCGTTATGAAAACGCCTGGCATTCCGACACGACGTGGCGAGAAGCGCCGCAGTTCGGCGCGGTGCTGCGCTGTGTCGAATGCCCGCCGGTGGGCGGCGACACGATGTGGGCCAACATGGTGCTGGCTTACGAGAATCTGCCCGAACACGTCAAGAGCCAGATCACCGATCTGCGCGCCCGCCACAGCATCGAAGCGAGCTTCGGTGCCGCGATGCCGATCGAGAAACGTCTGGCGCTCAAGGCGCAGTTTCCCGATGCAGAACACCCGGTTGTGCGTACACACCCGGACACGGGCGAAAAAGTGCTGTACGTCAACGGCTTTACGACGCACTTCACCAACTACCACACGCCCGCGCGGGTACGCTTCGGGCAGGACGGCAATCCCGGCGCCGCCGATCTGCTGCGTTATCTGATCAGCCAGGCCTATATTCCGGAGTACCAGGTGCGCTGGCGCTGGCAGAAGAACAGCGTGGCGATCTGGGACAACACCGCGACCCAGCACTATGCGGTCATGGACTACCCGCCGTGCCACCGGAAGATGGAGCGGGCAGGGATCATCGGCAGCAAGCCGTTCTGACGCCGACGAACAAACGGGCTTCTCTCACTTCCCTCGTTTAGATATGACACCCACCATTCTGATGGTGCCGGGCTTGCGCGACCACGTGCCCGAGCACTGGCAAACACTGCTGGAAGCACGGCTGCCGAATGCCGCGTCCGTGCCGCCGCTCGAACACGACAAGCTGAGCCTCGCGGCGCGCGTCGCGGCGCTCGATCACGCGCTCGCCGCGATCGACGGTCCGGTGATCCTGGTGGCACACAGCGCCGGGGTGATGGTCACCGTGCATTGGGCGCAACGGCACGAGCGCAAGATTCACGGCGCGCTGCTGGCCGCGCCGCCGGATTTCGAGCAACCGCTGCCGGCGGGGTATCCGACCCGGGAGGCGTTGGCGCAGAACGGCTGGTTTCCAAGCCCGCGCGAACCGCTGCCGTTTCCGTGCATTGTGGGGGGCAGCCGCAACGACCCGCTCGCACGGTTCGAGCGAGCGGAGGAGATGGCACGGGAGTGGGGCGCGCGCTTCGTCGATCTGGGGGAAGTCGGCCACCTTAATCCGGCGTCCGGCTACGGCGAGTGGCCGCAAGCGGAGACGTTGATCCGGGAACTGCTTTAAGGAGTTACGCATGTCGGTCGAGATGCCGGTAGGGGCCGTTGGCGAACTGGCGCCAGGTGAGCGCAAGCTGGCCTTCGTGGGCGGCCGTAGCATTGTGCTGTTCAACGTCGAAGGGACGATCCATGCGATCGACAATGCGTGCCCGCACAATGGCGCGTCTCTCGCGAGCGGCCAGCTTGATGGCAACGTTCTCCGCTGCCCGGCACATGGCTTGCGCTTCGACCTGACGACCGGCTGCATGCCGGGTGCGGCCGGGTTGTGCCTGACGAAGTTTGCGGTCCGTGCGGTGGAGGGCAGGCTGGTGGTGATGGTCGACGAAGCGGCACAGGTCGAGCCGCGTTCATGAAGACGCCGGCCCAGAGATAGCTGGTAGGTACGAAAATCGGTGGTCTCTTTGTGAATATTTATAAGGATTACTACATATTATTCTGAATGAATTGCAGCGAACAGTTCATTGACATTCGAAGATTGGCGGGAAACCTGCTGGCTCTCGCCGGCAAACAAAACTACTCAAGGAGACGAAATGAAACTGAAGTTGGCCTGCGCTGCGGCGCTCGTGACATTCGCCGGTGCGGCATATGCGCAATCCTCGGTGGTGCTGTATGGCACCCTGGATTCCGGGCTGCTCTATCAAAGCACGTCGGCGGCGTCCTTCTCGCCGAAAGCGCCGAATGCCGGGTCGGTGTTCCGCTACAAGGACGGCGGCATCTATTCGAGCATCTGGGGCATCAAGGGCAGCGAGGACATCGGCGGAGGCTACAGGATCAACTTCAAGCTGCAGGGGTCGTTCGACAGCGGCACGGGCAAGTCGGGGCTGAACGACACGCCGGGCGCGGCCGCGATGTTCAACCAGCAAACCACGCTGGGCGTATCGGGACCGCTCGGCACGTTCGACGCCGGCCGGCAGATCGTGCCGATGATCTATGCGATGTACGACACGGACGTGCGCGGCGCGCAGTATTTCGGCAGCATTCTGACCGCGTGGCTCGGCCTGAACCAGGCAGCGGGCTGGCCGGGTACCAGCACGAACGGCTCGATCGGCGCGCTGTACGACAGCAACGCGCTGGTCTACCAGTCGCCGAAGTTTTATGGCGCATCGCTCGCACTCGAATATGCGCCGGGTGGGGTGGCCGGACAGCCTCAGGGTGGCACGCGTGAATCGGCGGTGCTGAAGTATTCGAACTACGGCCTCAATCTGTCCGCCGTGTACTACAACGGCCACGATGCCAATCCGTATCCCGCAAACTATCCGACAGCTCCGGCAACGCCGGCAACGGGACTCGCGAACAACCGCTTCTACTACCTCGGCGCGATGTATACGTTCCACGGTTTTTCTGTGTCGGGCTCATATGGCAACGGCAAGAACCCCGCGAACAGCAACCATGTGAGCCTCGAAATGTGGTCGGCCGGCCTGGGCTACACGTTCAGTCCGGCGCTCAAGGTCACCTCCGGTTTCTACTATCTGAAGGACAGGAACAACTCGGCCAATCACTCGAGTGAGGTTGCAGTGGGCGCCGAATATAACGTGAGCAAACGCACGATGGCGTATGCGCAAGTCGGCTACGTGAGCAACAAAGGCACCATGAATCAGACCATCGTGTACGGCCAGCCTGTCGCGCCGGGGGTATCGACCACGGCCGCGATGATCGGGATTCGTCACAGCTTCTGATGCCTGGCCTATTAAAACCGGAGAGTTCAATGAAGATCATCACATCAGTCAAGCTGGCCTGTGGCGCGCTCGCTGTGCTGGCGTCGCTCAATGCATGGCCGCAGGCGAGCGGCGCGGGCATGGCGCAACCTGGATCCACGGCTGCGGCGTCGAGCAGCGTATCGCCGAAGGCCGGGAGACAGGCCAATCGCGCGCTGCGCAAGAAGGTGTACGCGGCACTCGCCCAGCACAAGGAAATCGACGCGGGCAATCTGAGCGTCACGGCGAAGGAGGGCGCGGTCACGCTCGGCGGAACCGTCGCGGCCGCCTCGCAGGTCGACACGGTTGCCGCGATCGTGAAGGGCGTGCCGGGGGTGACGTCCGTGACGAACAAGCTGACGGTTCAGCAGGCGTTTGGCGGACAGTAAGCAGATAGCAGGTGGATAGCATGTGGATAGCGGGCGGACCTCGCCCGAACGCAGCCGCCCGCCTCGCACGGCAGCGGCTGTCCGATGCCCGCGTCGGTTTCAACGCCGGCGGCTCGCGGGCGATCTGTGCGTAGTTGGGGGGGGCGGTGGGTGGACCCTGCGTTTGC
>DASVNP010000394.1:0-64065 GCA_036383775.1 Paraburkholderia sp.
AGCGCACCGCTCGCCGCCGCGCCGCCCGCCGCCTCGAGCCCGACGCCGAGCCCCGCCGTGCCGCAGTCGACCACACCGAACGTTCAGCCGATCGTCGTCACGACCGCGCCGGGCCTCACGCGCAACATGCTGACGACGAGCGTCACCGTCTGCCAGCCCGGCACCAGCAATTGCGCGACGATCGACAATATTCAGGTCGACACCGGCTCGCATGGCTTGCGGATTCTCGCCTCCGCGCTGCCTGCGAGCCTGCCGCTCGCGGCCCAGCCATCCGGCAGCGGGATCACGGGCGAGTGCGCGGTGTTCGGCGGAGGCTACACGTGGGGCGCGGTGCGCAGCGCGGACGTGCGCATGGCCGGCCAGCTGGCTGCGTCGATCCCGATCCAGACTATCGCCGACCCGGCGGTGCCGACCGTGCCCGCCGACTGCGCGGGCTCCGGCCGCGCCATGCAAACAGTGGCCGGCCTGCGCGCCAACGGCATTCTCGGTGTCGGCCTGTTCGACGCCGACTGCGGCTCCGGCTGCGTCAGCGCCGCGCTGCCGCGCTGGTACTACAGCTGCGGCACTAGCGGCACGTGCGTCGCGAGCACTCAGGCGCTCGCCCAGCAGGTGACCAATCCGGTCAGCCGGTTCGCGCTCGACAACAACGGCGTGGTGATCGACCTGCCGGCAATCGCCGATGCCGGCGCGCCGAGCGTGTCGGGGTCGATGATCTTCGGCATCGGCACGCAGGCCAACAACACGCTCGGCAACGCCAGCGTCCTCAGGGCGAATCCGGTCACGGGCTACGTGAGCACCGCCAGCAGCGGCCAGACTTATGCGCAAAGCTATCTCGACAGCGGCTCGAACGGACTCTTCTTCAGCAATACCCAGCTGCCGCAATGCGGCTTCTGGTACTGCCCAACGTCGACGCAGGCCGCGAGCGCGGCGATCACCGGCACGGACGGCTCGTCGAGCACGGTGTCGTTTGCGATCGCCAATGCGAACGTGCTGTTCGCGTCGGCGAATAACGCCTTCGACAATCTCGCCGGCGTGGCCAGCAGCGGTTTCGGCTGGGGCTTGCCGTTCTTCTTCGGACGACGCGTCTACACGGCGATCGCATCACGCGAGACGTCGGCGGGACGGGGCCCGTACTACGCGTTCTGAGCGCGCGGCTTCTTTGCGCGCAGAAAATTCATCAATCCACCCGAACGGCAAATTTGATATCTCCAGGCTGACATAATCCGCGCCTCCGGCTAACGCACTTGCAACTCTGCATGCCCAATTCGTTAGTCCTGCGTACCTTGGAATTATCGGCTGATGGAAGAACCCACTTTTTCGCTCGATCACTTCGAGCAGCTCGTTTATACGCGGCAGCATGTGAAGGCGGCAATCCAGTTCATCGCCGCGCTGGCGCTGCTGCAGCAGAAGCGCGGCGCGCTGGACGATAGCTTCCTCGCCTCGGGCATTGCAGGCCTGCCGCCCGCCGAGCAACGAAAGCGCTTCTGCACGCGCCTCGCGAGCGCGGCCTCGACCTTGTTCGCCGACCCCGAGTTCAGGCTGCCGCCCGAATGCTTCAGATTGCTTCTGACCTTGCACGAATGGGTCGGACTGGTGTTCGCGTCCACCGCGTTCGGCAATGCGGACCACGTCACTCATCACCTGAATCCGCGCGGCCGGGACGACGCGCAATTTCTGAGCGGCGACAGCTTTATCGAAAAACTCTGCGTGCTCTATTCGACCGAGTCCGAACTGGAAGTCGACTTCGCCGCGCTGTGGGCGTACGACAAGACGCTCGCCGCCTGCCTTGCCCTCGTCCTGCTGGCGCCGGTGTTCAAAGGCTCGGCGAGCGCGCACCTCAAACGCGAAGCGCTAATCGAGTGGCTACCCGGCAAACTGCGGCAGATCGACGACCTCGACGACTTGCCGACTGCCTTGCTGCACAACGCGTACATGTTCTGCAGCTACGCAGACACGCCGCGTCGGCATGAGATCAAGCGGGATATCAACTCACTGGTGCGCCGCAAGCTGCATCAATTGGGGCTGACCGATCTGCCGGTGGTGTCGAAACCACGCAAGCGGCGCGGCAAGAAACCGTTGATGGTCGTGGTGCTCGAATGGTTCGGCGGTGCCCATTCGATCTACCGCACGCACTCGCGCACGCTCGAAGCCGCGCGCGAGCATTTCGAGGTGGTGGCCTTCAGCTTCGGCTACGCCATCGACGACATCGGGCGGGCAGTGTTCGACCGATTCATCGAACTGGAGGAGCCAGACTACCTCGGCGAATGCCTGAAAACGATCCGTGATTTCGCCGCTGCCGAACAGCCGGACGTGCTGTATATGCCGAGCGTCGGCATGTTCGCGCTGACCGTGTTCATGTCGAACCTGCGCATTGCGCCGCTGCAGATTGCCGGCCTCGGCCACCCCGCCACTACGCACTCCGACAAGATCGATTACGTGAGCGTGGAGGAAGACTACGTCGGCGATCCGGCCTGCTTCAGCGAACGCCTGATGGCATTGCCGCAAGACGGCCAGCCGTACCGGCCCTCGGTGTCACTGCCGGACATCGTCGCCGAGATTCCGCCTTCACGCGACACGCTGGAGGTGATCGTCACGGCCAGCGCGATGAAGCTCAATCCAGGCTTCCTGCAAGCGTGCCGCGAAATCGGCGAGCGCGCGGCGACGCCGGTCGAGTTTCATTTCATGAGCGGCGTGCCGGCCGGCCTGCCGCTCGAGCGAATGCGCGAGGTGATCGGCCGGGCGCTGCCGCGCGCCATCGTGCATGGCTTTCACAACTACGCGAGCTATCTGGCGCGCGTCAATCGGGCCGATCTCTTTCTGAGTCCGTTTCCGTTCGGCAATACCAACGGCATCGTCGATGCGCTCACGCTGGGCCTGCCCGGTGTCTGCAAGCGCGGACCGGAAGTGTTCGAACGGATCGACGGCGCGCTGTTCGAGCGCGTGGGCATGCCGTCATGGACCACGGCGGACAGCGTCGAGGACTACATCGCCGCGGCCGTGCGGATGATCGACGCGCACGCCGAGCGCACTGCCTTGCGGCAGCGGCTGATCGACACGCGGGCGGTGGAACGTTGCTTCGAAGGACAGCCGCAGGCATTCGGCGAATGCGTGCTGAAGCTGATGCGGGAACAGCGGAGAAACGGCGCTTGAGTGCTTGAGCGCGTGAGAATCGCCCGGCGTTGAGGTACGCCGGGCGCAAAAGGTAGAGGCGGTCAATGCGGGCAGACGCGGGCTGCCCCATCGAGAACTGCTACTCGGACGCGCCCTCTGCCGGCGTAACGTACTTTTCCGGTGCCAGCCAGTTGAAGGCGCTGAGCGTCGGGCCGTGGAACGTGCACTCGGCGGCCGCCGGTATGTTGACGATCTGCGGCTTGGCGGATTTGAGCGGAAGCGCAGCGGCTCCCGAGGCGGCGAAAGCCGCCGCGGCAACCGCTGCGGCGGACGCACCCGAAGCCGCAACAGCGCCCGACGCACTCACAGCGCTCGTGGGCACAGCGGAAGCTGCCGAAGCCGCAGCCTGCGCACCGGATGCCGGCGCGGCCGCCGTCACCACATGCGCGATCGATCCTTCGACCACCACGCGCGAGCCGTCGATACCGGCGCCCGTATGGGCGATCTTCAGTGTATCCGTCGGCGAATCCGTCGACTTCTGCGCCAGTTGGCTTCGCATCATCTGCTCGCATGCGTCCGAGTTCTTGTAGACGGCCGTGCAGGCCGCCAGCAGTGCAGCGGCGGCCGTGACGCAGGCGATAGAGAGAATCCGAATCTTCATTGACGTTCCGTTTTTCAAGCCGTCGGCAATTGTAGCTTACGGGCCACGCGGCCGGCTCGGGAGCCGTTCTCGCCGGCGCTCAATTCGACGGCATGGACGGCTGCACGTAGGTCCGCACACCGGCGAGCGGCGCGCCATAGCCGCCGGCCGTCGCGTTGTTCGGCAAACCGTTGACCAGTTGCGCGCGCGGGTCGGTCGGATTCAGATTCATTTCTCCGGCCTGCTGGTTGCCATGCGTCGGATATTCGCTGCCACGGGCCGAGTTCGGCATCAGACGCGTGCTGTTTTGCGGCGCGTTCATGTCGTCCTGCGGACTCAGGCCCTGCGCGCCCGCCTGCGTGACGGCGCCGCACGCGGCGGCGCACAGCGCGATCGTCACGACCCACGACCTCTTCGGTGCTCGTTTCATACCTGCCTCCGGCAAAATGAAGTGAAGGGGATCAGTTCCGCGCGCATCCGCAAACGCTGATTCCCTACGTTATACGCGCCGCCGTGCACTGCGGATTCAGTCATCGCGGCGACTGCAGCCTTATATGGCGAAACCGGCCGCGGCGGTGCTTTATTCCGCGCCATGCCTGCAACGCAAATCCGGCACGCGTCTATCCTTATGCCGATTAACGATTTCCTTCCGGCCCGATCGAACCCGATAATGGACGCCATGAACACGCCCCCGAATCGCCACTCCCGCGCGCTGCGCGCCACCCTGACGGCATGGAGCGCAGCGCTGTTGCTGGCCGCCTGCGCCGGTCCATCGGCATCGGTAACGGCTCCCGCATCGGCCGATCCGGCGCTCTTCGACGCCGCTGTTTCCGGGCCTCAGCGCGGCGACAAGGCCCGCGCGCGCGATATCTACCGCCACCCCAAAGAGACGCTGCAATTCTTCGAACTCGCGCCGTCGCAAAGCGTGCTGGAGATCGAGCCGGGCGGCGGCTGGTACACGGACATCCTCGCGCCCTACCTGCGCGACCACGGCAGGCTCTACGAGGCGCAATACGACGCCCCGCAGGGAGCGCCGTCGGCCGAGGAGCAATCCAGCCGCGCGGCGTTCGCGCGCAAGCTGGCCGCCACGCCCGCCGTCTACGGCAACGTCGTGGTCGGCACGTTGCATGCGGGCCAGTTCAGCGGCTTTCCGGCCGATGCCAGCTTTGACCGGGTGCTGACCTTCCGCAATATCCACAACTGGATCAAGGACGGCCAGATCGACGCGAACCTGCGCGCGTTTTATGCCGCGCTCAGGCCGGGCGGCCTGCTCGGCGTCGAGGAACATCGCGCGGCGCCTGGCACTTCGCTGCAACAGACCATCGACTCCGGCTACGTGACCGAAGCGTACGTGATCGAACACGCCCGGGCGGCCGGCTTCGAGCTGGCCGGCCAGAGCGAGGTGAACAGCAACCCGCGCGATACGAAGAACTACCCCAACGGCGTGTGGTCGCTGCCGCCCACCTACAGGGGCGGCGATGTCGACCGGGCGAAATATGCGGCCATCGGCGAATCCGACCGCATGACCTTGCGCTTCGTGAAACCGGCGCACTGATCTCGCGCCGCACCGGGACGGCGCTTGACGCCGTCTCGATAATCTGTTCCTATTGCGCACTATGTACCGCGCCCAGACCACCCTATCGCTACTACTAGCCCGCTCTACCGGGCTAGGTCTGCTGCTGCGCGCTTCCGTCTGATTCTCTCGAAGCACCGCTTGATTCCCCAGTAATTGACCCAGCCCCGGTTTCCGACCGGCGGCCCAGTTATGTCTTTTCGTCGTCCGGTCGACGCCCAGGATTCTGGTCTCACCCACGGATGATGAAAATGTTGAAAAACCCCGCTACCAAGTACCGCACGTTCAAGCCCATCAACTTGACGGACCGCCAGTGGCCATCGCGCACCATCACGCGTGCGCCGATCTGGATGAGCACCGACCTGCGCGACGGCAACCAGGCGCTGTTCGAGCCGATGGACGCCCAGCGCAAGATGCGCATGTTCAAGACGCTGGTGCAGATCGGTTTCAAGGAAATCGAAGTGGCGTTTCCGTCCGCCTCGCAAACCGACTTCAACTTCGTGCGCGAGTTGATCGAAGGCGGCCATATCCCCGACGACGTGACCATCGAAGTATTGACGCAAGCGCGCGACGATCTGATCGAGCGCACCTTCGAATCATTGCGTGGCGTGCCGCGCGCCATCGTCCATCTGTACAACGCGACCGCGCCGGAATTCCGCAAGATCGTGTTCGGGCTGGAAAAGAGCGGCGTGAAAGAGCTCGCGCAAAACGCCGCGCGCACCATGAAGCGTCTCGCCGACGCCGCGCCGGAAACGCACTTCACGCTGCAGTACAGCCCGGAAGTGTTCAGCGGCACCGAACTCGAATTCGCCAAGGAAGTGTGCGACGCCGTGTTCGACATCTGGCAGCCGACGCCGGAACACAAGGCCATCGTCAACTTGCCGGCCACGGTCGAAATGTCCACGCCGAATATCTACGCGGACCAGATCGAATGGATGCACCGCAATCTCGCGCGCCGCGATTCGCTGATCGTGTCCGTGCATCCGCACAACGACCGCGGCACCGCGGTGGCAGCGGCAGAGCTCGCGGTGATGGCGGGCGCGGATCGAATCGAAGGATGTCTGTTCGGCAACGGCGAGCGCACCGGCAACGTGGATCTCGTCACGCTCGCGTTGAACCTGTACACGCAGGGCATCGATCCGGGGCTCGATTTCTCGAACATCAATGAAGTCGCGCGCACGGCCGAGGAGTGCACGCAGTTGCCGGTGCATCCGCGCCATCCGTATGTCGGCGATCTGGTGTTCACGGCCTTCTCCGGCTCGCATCAGGACGCGATCAAGAAGGGCTTTGCGGCGCAGAAACCGGACGCGGTCTGGGAAGTGCCGTACATGCCGATCGATCCGGCCGATCTCGGCCGCACCTACGATTCGGTGATCCGCGTGAACAGCCAGTCGGGCAAGGGCGGCATTGCGTATCTGCTCGAACAGGGCTATGGCGTGGTGTTGCCGCGCCGCCTGCAGGTGGACTTCAGCTCGGCCGTGCAGCGCTTTACCGACGACAGCGGGCAGGAGGTGACCTCCTCGCAGATCTGGACATTGTTCCAGCAGGAATACGTGCAGAACGCGGCGCCCATTCATTACGTCGGCCACAGCCTGGCCGAGCGTGACGGACGCGAGCACATCAAGCTCACGGTCGACATCAACGGCACGCGGCGCGTGCTGAGCGGCGAAGGCAATGGTCCGCTCGACGCGTTGATGCACGCGATCGGCGCACCGGTGCGGATTCAGCACTATGAAGAACGCGCGTTGACGCAAGGTGCGGATGCACGCGCGGTGGCGATTGCCGAAATGGCAGGTGTGGATGTGACGGGCAGCGCGTTCGGCGTCGGCATCGATGCCAATCTGGTGACTGCCTCCATTCGCGCGGTAATCAGCGGCGTGAATCGCGCTTATGCCCGCGTCAATGCTGAGGCGAAGGAGCGTTTCTTCGACACGGCAATGAACGATGCCACGGAGAGTGTGGGCGTTTGAGGCTTTGATGAAGCTGATAACGGCTTCGTAGCAGTTTGATTCGAGGGGGCGTTTCGACGCTCCCTTTTTTGCGCCCGCTACTTTGGCAGCGGGCCGTTTTCATTGCGGCCCGCTTGCTATCGCCCGCTTACTGTTTTCTCGAACCGCTCGATTCGGTCCATGCTTCCGGCAGGCTGTGCGTCAGCGTCGACACGAAACGCTCCGTTTCCGGCTCGCGCGGCTCCATGAAAACATCGCGCGACGGCCCCGCCTCCACCACCACGCCGTTATTCAGAAACACCACGTCACGCGCGATCGTCGCGGCGAGCCGCAAATCGTGCGTCGCCATCAGCATCGTCATGCCTTCCGCGGCGAGTTGTTTGAGCACATCCACCACTTCCGCGGCGAGGCCTGGATCGAGCGCCGAGGTCGGCTCGTCGCACAACAGCACCTCCGGCGACGGCGCCAACGCCCGCGCAATCGCCACCCGCTGCTGTTGTCCACCAGAGAGCGTCGAGGGCCACGCGTCCGCCTTGTGCGCGATGCCGACCTTGTCCAGCAGTTCGTCCGCGCGCACACGCGCGCGGTCCTTTTCCCACTTCTGCACAGTCAGCAAGCCTTCCATCACGTTCTGCCGCACCGTCAGATGCGGAAACAGCTGGAAGTTCTGAAACACCATGCCCGTGCGGCGGCGTATCGTCAGCACCTCGTCGCGCGAGGGCTTGTGGTCGGGGCTGAATTTCATCCGCTGGTCGCCGAGTTCGAGCGAACCCGATTCGGGAATCTCCAGCAGATTTACGCAACGCAGCAGCGTGCTCTTGCCGCTGCCCGACGGACCAATCAGTGCCGTCACGTTGCCCTGGGCGAGTTGCAGATCGACCGAGTTGAGCACCCGTTGACCACCGAAGTACTTGTCGATTTTTTCCAGTCGGATCATCAGTTGCCTGCCTGGAAAAGTGCGTGACGGCCGAATTTGCGCTCGAGCCTGACTTGCGCGGATGACAACACCGAACTGAAGATCAGATAGACCAGTGCCGCCTCGGTGTACAAAATAAGCGGCTCGTATGTCACCGACGCGATCCGCTGCGCCGCCTGAAACACTTCAGGCACCGTCAGCACCGCCGCCAGCGACGTGTCCTTCACCAGCGCGATAAACGAGGTCGACAGCGGCGGCAGCGCCACGCGCGCCGCCTGCGGCAGGATCGCGCGGCGCAAGGCCTGCTCGCGCGTCATCCCCATCGAATAAGCCGCTTCCCACTGCCCTTTCGGAATCGACTCGATCACCCCGCGTATCACCTCGGAGTTGTACGCGCCCACGTTCAGCGAAAAGCCGATGATCGCCGCCGTCAACGGATCGAGCACGATACCGACGTTCGGGAGTCCGTAGAAGATCACGAACAGTTGCACGAGCAACGGCGAGCCGCGAAACAGCCACACGTAGAAACGCACGACCACCACGGCCCACTTCGGCCCAAACAGTCTGACCAGCGCCACGATAAACGCGAGGGCGAGGCCGATCGCAAACGACGCCAATGTCAGCGGCACAGTGAACAGCAGCCCCGCATACAGCAGGGGCCACAGCGACTGCGCCATCAGATGCAACCATGCAGGCATGAGTCAGACTCGCGGAAGGCTTTTATTGGGAGACGTCTTTGCCGAAATACTTCTGCGAGATCTTCTCATACGTGCCGTCTTTCTTCATGTCGGCGAGCGCCTTGTTGATCGCCGCCTGCAACTCCGGGCTGCCCTTGCGGATCAGCACAGCGGACTTGTCGCTGCTGTCCGCGGCGGTATCGATCGCCGCGATCTTCACCTTCGCGTCCGGCTTGTGTTTCTTGAAGTCGAGGAACGACAGCGAATCGTTGACGGTGGCGTCGACGCGGCCCGAGGTCAGCAGGTCGATCGATTCATTGAAGCCCTGCACGGGAATCACTTCCGCGCCGTGCGCCGCCGCGATCTTGCCGAAGTTGCTGGTCAGCGTATTGGCCGACTTCTTGCCCTTCAGGTCGTCGAAGGTCTTGATCGAGCTGTTGTTCGACTGCACGATCAGCGCGGCATGCGACGTGATGTACGGGTCCGAGAAATCGTATTTGACCTTGCGCGCGTCGGTCACGGCCACTTCGTTGATCACCGCGTCATAGCGGTTCACATCGAGGCCCGCGATCAGACCATCCCATTTGCCTTCGACGAATTGCGGCTTGACGCCGAGGCGCTGCGCGATCGCCGTGCCGATCTCCACGTCGAAGCCGGTCAGCTTGCCGGATTCATCGTGGAACGTGAACGGTGCATAGGTGCCTTCGGTGCCGATTCTGAATACGCCGGCGGATTTGATTGCCGCGAGTTCATCGGCGGCGAAGGCGGTGCTCACGGTCACCGCCTGGAACAGCGCGATCAGCAGAAGGGAACGAATCGATTTCATGAGTGGGCTCCGTCAAATGTGCTACGTCGGTGACTAGGTCTTGTGTTGGGCAGTTTCCGCCGGCCTGTGCGCCCGGCAGAGTGGGCGGACTGTAGCAAACGGACTGCGTTTTTACAAAGGATCAGGTTTCCGATCGATATGCGCTTGCGTGCTAAGGGAACAGCCGTCGCCTCCGGTCAGGCGTTGATTATGACGCTACAGCAGATAGGACAGACGCGGCATGCATCGCAACACGGAACCCATGCCGGGCGCCATCGGGGAAAACGCGAGAGGGGTGCTGCCGCGGCGAGCGCGCGGCATGAAAAAACGGGCGGCGCCGCGGTGGCTCGCGGCGCCGCCCGTGAGGTTGCGGTGAGGTTGCGGTGAGGTTGCGATTCGCTTACCGCTCGACGGGATGCGGCTCCTTGCGCTTATTGGCGACCCGGATCGCGTCGAAGTAAGCGCCGTTGGGCGGGCGCTTCAGATACCGGCCGGCGCCGCGCACTGCCCGCAACTCGCCATTGGTCCAGGCAAGCGCGCCGCGCGTAAGCGTATGCATCGCCACGCCTTGCACGGTCATGCCTTCGAACACGTTGAAGTCGACCTTCTGATGATGCGTGTTCACCGAAATCGTCTTGCTCGCGTTCGGATCCCATACCACGATGTCGGCGTCGGCACCGACCCGGATCGCGCCTTTACGCGGATAGAGGTTGAAGATCTGCGCGGCGTTGGTCGACGTGATACGCACGAACTCGTTCGGCGTGAGACGCCCCGAGTTCACGCCGTGATGCCAGAGCACCGCCATCCGGTCCTCCACCCCGCCGCAACCGTTCGGAATCTTGGTGAAGTCTTCGCGGCCCATGGCCTTCTGCGACGCGCAGAACACGCAGTGGTCCGTCGCCGTGGTGTGCAGCTGGCCGGCCTGCAAACCGCGCCACAATGCCTCGCGATGCTCCGCCGAGCGGAACGGCGGGCTCATCACGTGGGCCGCCGCGCGCGTCCAGTCTGGGTCGCGATACACCGCTTCGTCGATCACCAGATGGCCCGGCAACACTTCACCGAACACACGCAGGCCTTCGCTGCGCGCGCGCGCAATCGCATCGACCGCGTCTTTGGAGGACACGTGCACGATATACACCGGCACACCCAGCACCTGGGCGATGCGAATCGCCCGGTTGGCCGCCTCGCCCTCCACTTCCGGCGGCCGTGACAACGGATGCGCTTCCGGACCGGTGAAACCCTTGGCCAGCAACTGGCGCTGCAACTGGAACACCAGCTCCCCGTTTTCCGCATGCACGGTGGGCAGCGCGCCGAGTTCGAGGGAACGCGAGAAGCTGTTCACCAGCACTTCGTCGTCGGCCATGATGGCGTTCTTGTAGGCCATGAAGTGCTTGAAGCTCGACACGCCGTGCTCGTGCACCAAGGTGCCCATGTCGCGATAGACCGAATCGTCCCACCATGTAACCGCGACGTGAAAGCCGTAATCCGCCGACGCCTTTTCGGCCCAGCCGCGCCATTCCTTGAAGGCGTCCATCAACGGCTGCTTCGGACTCGGAATCACGAAGTCGATGATGCTGGTCGTGCCGCCCGACAGGCCCGCCGCCGTGCCCGTGTAGAAATCGTCGCTGGCCGTGGTGCCCATGAACGGCAATTCCATATGCGTGTGCGGATCGATGCCGCCGGGCATCACGTACTGTCCGCCCGCATCGACGATCGTCGCGCCCGCCGGCGCCTCCAGGTCCGCGCCGATCTGCAGGATCGTGCCGCCGTCCTGCGGGTCCGCGCAGAGTACGTCCGCACGATACGTGTTCTCCGCGTCGATAATCGTGCCGCCGCG
This sequence comes from Paraburkholderia sp., assembly GCA_036383775.1. Taxonomy (GTDB): domain Bacteria; phylum Pseudomonadota; class Gammaproteobacteria; order Burkholderiales; family Burkholderiaceae; genus Paraburkholderia. The sequence continues at coordinate 11,509 of DASVNP010000394.1, forward strand.
AATCAGGGTCGTCATGTTGCCGCCTCCTTATGAACTGCCGGTTTGTTTCAGTGCTGCTACGTCGTTCATGCGCATGTGTGCGCTGTTGCGTTCACTTCATGCGTTTGTTTCAGGCACTCGCCACGCGCGCGCTCGGTCCTTTGCTGAGCTTCATCCACGCGCTGTATACGATCGACGCCAACGCGAGTCCGACAAACCACGCATACGTGTAGAGCGTATTGAAGAACGCCGGCACGTTCGGGAACGACGCCGGAAACGCGGTATGCAAGAAGCCCGGCAGATTCGGCAGCACGCCGATCACGAGCGCGACCACCGCGCCGATATTCCAGCCGCCGGTATAGCTATACTCGCCGCGTTCGTCGAACAGTTCGCGCGTGTTCAGGCGCGTGCCGCGAATCAGGAAATAGTCGACCATCAGAATGCCCGCCACCGGGCCGAGCAAGGCCGAGTAGCCGACCAGCCACGTGAAGATGTAGCCCTGCGTGGTGGCAAGAATCTTCCACGGCATCATCACGATCGCGATGGTTGCCGTCATCATGCCGCCCGCGCGATACGAAATGCCCTTGGGCCACAGGCTTGAAAAATCGTAGGCCGGCCCGACGAGATTCGCCGCCAGATTGCAGCACATGGTGTCGAGCGTCAGGATGATCAGCGCGACACCCACGCCAACGCCGGTCATGCGGCTCGTCAGGTCGATTGGGTCCCAGATCGCCTTGCCGTAGATCACCACGGTGGCCGACGTGACCACCACCGAGATTACCGACAGCAAGGCCATCGGCACCGGCAAACCAATCGACTGGCCGACAATCTGGTCGCGCTGCGTGCGGGCAAAGCGCGTGAAGTCGGGAATATTCAGCGCGAGCGTCGCCCAGAAGCCGACCATCGCGGTAAGGCCCGGCCAGAACGTGACCCAGAACAGGCCCTCCTTCTTGCCGCCCGGCACGAATTGCGACGGCGCCGACAGCATCGAGCCCAGGCCGCCCGCCTTCGACGTCGCCCACCACACCAGCGCGATGCACATCACGATCTTGATCGGTGCGGACCAGCTTTCGAGCCAGCGGATCGAATCGGTGCCGTGCACGATGAAGTAGATCTGTAGCGCCCAGAACACCAGGAAGCACGCCAGTTGCGCGACAGAAATGTCGAGAAACGGCAAGGCTGCGCCATGCAGCGCGTTGCCGGTGAGAATGTTCAACAGCGTGTAGATCGCGCTGCCACCGAGCCACGTCTGAATCCCATACCAGCCACACGCGACGATGGCCCGCAGCATGGCGGGCAACTTGGCGCCCTGCGTGCCAAACGAGGAACGCACCAGCACCGCATACGGAATGCCGTGCTTCGCGCCCGCGTGACCGATCAGCAGCATCGGCACCAGCACGATCAGATTGCCGAGCAGCACGGTTGCCACCGCTTGCCACGGCGACATGCCCTCTTCCGTCAAACCGGCCGCGAGCATGTACGACGCGATGTTCATCACCATCCCAACCCAGAGCGCGGCGAAGTGATACCACTTCCACGTGCGCTGCGCGGTGCCGGTCGGCGCAAGGTCGTCGTTGTAAAGACTGCTGCCTTGCGCGCCGGCCGCAAAATGCGGCTCTGCGGGTTGCGCTGTTTGCTTCATCGAAAGCTCTCCACTGGGTCGTTGAGGCCCGCGCGGCTTCTGGCGGCGCGTCGGGCCGTTGGGGAATGACAGGTTCAGTTCAAGCGCTGCGTGTTCTCCCGCTACATCGTGTTTCAGGCGGCTTTCGCGGCGTGCGCGGACTCGGCCGTTTCAGTGGCGGCCGCCGTTGCGCTGCTGCTTTCGCCCACCCGCGCCGGATTGTTCGGATGCGTGGTCCAGTTGGCGTATTCGCCGTTGTCCACGCGTTCCATCGTGATGCACTGCTCGACCGGACACACGTGCATGCACAGATTGCAACCGACACATTCGGAGTCCACCACTTCAAAATGCCGGACGCCATCTTTTCTTTCATGATCGCCTGGTGCGCCGTGTCTTCGCAGGCGATATGGCACAGGCCGCACTGAATGCACTTGTCCTGGTCGATGCGTGCCTTGATGTCGTATTTGAGGTTCAGGTACTTCCAGTCGGTGACGTTCGGCACAGCACGGCCGCGAATATCGTCGAGCGTCGCGTAGCCTTTTTCGTCCATCCAGTTCGACAGGCCATCAGCAAGATCGGAAACGATCCGGAATCCGTAGTGCATCGCCGCCGTGCAAACCTGCACGCTGCCCGCGCCGAGCACCATGAATTCGGCGGCGTCGCGCCATGTGGAAATGCCGCCGATGCCGGAGATGGGCAGGCCCGGCGTTTCCACGTCGCGCGCAATTTCCGCGACCATGTTCAGCGCAATCGGCTTTACTGCCGGGCCGCAGTAGCCGCCGTGCGTGCCTTTGCCGTCGACCATCGGCAACGGCGACATCGCGTCGAGATCGACGGCGACGATCGAGTTGATCGTATTGATCAGCGACACACCGTCCGCGCCGCCTTTATAAGCCGCGCGCGAACCGAGGCGAATGTCGGTGATGTTCGGCGTGAGCTTGACCAGGCACGGCAGCTTGCTGCCCTCCTTGACCCAACGCGTCACCATCTCGATGTACTCGGGCACCTGGCCCACCGCCGCGCCCATGCCGCGCTCGCTCATCCCGTGCGGGCAGCCGAAATTCAGTTCCACCGCATCCGCGCCGGTGTCTTCGACGAGCGGCAGGATCCACTTCCAGTCGCGCTCGTTGCACGGCACCATCAGCGAGACGATCATCGCGCGGTCGGGCCAGTCGCGTTTGACCTGGGCGATTTCGCGCAGGTTGACGTCGAGCGGACGGTCGGTAATCAACTCGATGTTGTTCAGGCCCGCGATACGCTGGCCGTTCCATTGCACCGCGCCGTAGCGCGAGCTGACGTTCACCACATGCGGGTCGAGGCCCAGCGTCTTCCACACCACGCCGCCCCAGCCCGCTTCGAACGCGCGGTTCACGTTATAGGCTTTGTCGGTCGGCGGCGCGGAGGCGAGCCAAAAAGGGTTCGGTGAAGTAATGCCGGCAATCGTACAGCGCAGATCGGCCATGTTCGGCTCCTTGGGGACTGCTGATTTTTGTCTGATTCGTTGTCTGGTTCGATGGGTGACCTGTCCGGCTCTATGCGGCCTTGACTGCCGCGCGGGCGAACGTTGCGTCGATCGCGGCAGCCGCGATCTTGCCGTCCTGCACCGCCTGCACCGTAAGGTCGATGCCGCCGGTCGCCGCACAATCGCCCCCGGCCCATACGCCGGCGAGCGATGTCTCGCCATTCACATCCACCGCGATGCGGCTGCCGTCCAACGTCAACAGTTCACGCTCGATGCCCACCGGCACCAGGGTCTGGCCGATGGCCTTGAGCACCATGTCGGCTTCGACCACGAAGCGCTCCTGGCTGCCGTCCGCGGCCGTGCGCTCGAACTCGACACCCGTGACCACGCCGCCTTCGCCAATCAAACGATGCGGCTTCGCGTGCGTGACAAGCGTGACGCCGTTGGTCTGCGCGAACTCGCGCTCGGCCCAGGTGGCGCTCATCGACTCGACGCCACGGCGGTACACCATCGCGACTGACGTCGCGCCGAGCTTGCGGCTTTGCACGGCGGCATCCACTGCCGTATTGCCGCCGCCGATCACCACCACCCGGCGGCCCACCGCCACCGTGGCCATGTCGCTCGCACTGCGAACCTGTTCGATGAAGTCCACCGCGTTCATCACGCCGCTCGTGTCCTCGCCTTCCATGGCGAGCGCACGCACGCCCGTCAGGCCGATCGCGAGGAACACCGCGTCATGTTGCTTGCGCAGCGTGTCGAGGTCGACATCGCGTCCCAGCGCGACGCCATGCTTGATCTCGATCCCGCCGACCGAGCACAGCCACTCCACTTCCCGCTGCGCAAAATCGTCGACGGTCTTGTAAGCGGCAATGCCGTATTCATTCAGGCCGCCCGCCTTTTCATGCGCGTCGTAGATCGTGACGTCGTGACCGGCCAGCGCCAGCCGGTGGGCGCAAGCCAGTCCCGCCGGACCCGCGCCGATCACTGCGACGCGTCGCCCGGTCGGCGCCGCGCGCTTGAACAGCACCTCGCCGCGCGCCATCGCCCAATCGGTCGCATGACGTTGCAGCGCGCCGATCGCCACCGGCTTCGCGTCCTGATGGTTGCGCACGCATGCGCCTTCGCAAAGAATCTCGGTCGGGCACACGCGCGCGCACATGCCGCCCATCGGATTGGCCGACAGAATATCCACGGCCGCGCCTTTCAGATTGCCGTTGCTGATCTTGCGGATAAAGCTCGGAATGTCGATCTGCGTCGGGCAAGCGTTCACGCACGGCGCGTCGTAACAGTAGTGACAGCGGCTCGCCGCCGCGGCCGCGGCGCTCGCGTCGAGCAACGGCGCGATATCCGAGAACTCGCACGAAAGCTGCTCGGGCGACAGGCGCTGGGCGGCAATGTCGCCGGTTTGCTTGATGGCCATACACGTTCCTTCTTCAATGTGAGGACGTAGCCGGTCCCGCCGGCTGCGCAAAAGCGCAGCCGGGACGGCATGTTTTATGGGCACGACGGTAAGGCGGGTGAAACGACCGCAACCGCTAAAGTGTGCTGGCCGGCGCTATGAAGCCGGCTCTAACGCGCGCTCCAGCATGGCGTGCAGCAACACATTGGCGCCGGCTTCGATCCATTCGAAGGTGGCGTCCTCAATCTCGTTGTGACTGATCCCGTCGACGCACGGCACGAACACCATCGAGGTCGGCGCAACCTGCGCCAGATAACAGGCATCGTGCCCCGCGCCGGAGACCATGTTGCGATGCGAATAACCGAAGCGTTCGGCAGCTGCGCGCACGGACTGCACGCAGGCGTCGTTAAACGCCACCGGCTCGTAGTAAAAGATCTGCTCGAGTTCGGTTGCCAGTCCGATGCCGTCCGCTATCTCCGCTACGCCCTTGCGTAACGCGGCATCCATCTTCGCGAGCACCGCGTCGTCGGGGTGGCGGAAATCGACGGTGAAGAACACGCGTCCCGGAATCACGTTGCGCGAGTTCGGATAGACCTGCATCATGCCGACCGTCGCGCAGCCGAACGGCGCGTTGTCGAGACCGATCCGGTTGACCAGATCGACCACGCGTGCCGCTCCTAGCAGCGCATCGCGGCGGCGCGGCATCGGCGTCGGCCCCGCGTGCGCCTCCTGCCCCGTCAACGTGATTTCATACCAGCGCTGACCTTGCGCGTCAGTCACCACGCCGATGGTTTTCTGTTCGGCTTCGAGAATCGGCCCCTGTTCGATGTGCAATTCGAACGCCGCGTGCACCGGCCGCCCGCCGCACGGAATATCGCCCGCATAGCCAATGCGTTTGAGTTCCTCGCCGATGGTCTTGCCGTCCACGTCCTTGCGCGAGAGGCCATAATCGAGCGTGAACACGCCTGCGAACACGCCCGAGGCGACCATGGCCGGCGCGAAGCGCGAGCCTTCCTCGTTGGTCCAGATCACCACTTCGACCGGGTGCTCGGTCTCGATGCCGTGATCGTTCAGACTGCGAATCACTTCGAGGCCGCCCAGCACACCGTAGATGCCGTCAAAGCGGCCGCCAGTCGGCTGCGAGTCCGCATGCGAGCCGGTCATGACCGGCAGCGCAGCGGGGTTGCGGCCGGCTCGGCGCATGAACACATTGCCCATCTGGTCGACACTGACCGCGCAGCCGGCTTCCTTCGCCCAACTGACGATCAGGTCGCGCCCCTGCTTATCGAGGTCGGTGAGCGCCAGGCGGCAGACACCGCCTTTGGGCGTCGCGCCGATCTTCGCCATCGTCATCAGGCTGTCCCACAGGCGCTTACCGTCGACCTTGATAGAGGTCGAGAGAACGTCCTTCGGGACCTGCTTCAGCGCTTCGGATACCACGTTCATTCGTCTCGCTCCTTACGGTGAACCGACATGAAACTGGTGCATTGGCGGCGGGTTTTGGGGCGTGGCCGCACGGCGGCGGTGCATGCGCGCGGCCTTGAATCGTCCCTTGAACAAAGGGCAAACCCTGGGACCTCACCCGCTCTTCAGATCCTGTCCAGTTGGACAGGTTGTAGCTGATTAAGCCCGCCAAATCAATGCTTTTCGTACGGTCGAATACATAGCGAGAAGCGTGCCATTGCAGCGCAGCATGAATTGGCCGCGTGTGGAGAATGCGCGTGTGAGTCGCGCGCCAAACGACTAGAATGAAGCGCGACGCGGCACACATGCCGACGAAGGCGAACATGAGAGACGACGACGTGGCGGCCAGCATCACGGAAAACGACGAAACGCGCCCCCCTTTGCGGCGGCGCAAGGCGCACATTCGCGAGTCGAATGAAGCGCATCTGCTGGCGTGCGCCGAGGCGGTTTTCGCCGAACGGGGGCTCGACGGCACCAGCACCGCGATGATCGCGGAGCGTGCAGGCTTACCGAAAGCCAACGTGCATTACTACTTCCCGACAAAGCTCGCGCTATACCGGCGCGTGCTGGAAGATCTGTTCGAAGACTGGCATCGTGCGGCGGACACGTTCGAATGCAGCGACGACCCCGTCGAAGCGATCGGCGGATATGTGCGGGCGAAAATGGAGTTGTCGCGCCGCCGCCCACTCGGCTCGAAAGTGTGGGCGAGCGAGATCATTCACGGCGCGGAGCACATGGAAGACATTCTTACGGGGCGCGTGAAGCCGTGGCTGGATAGCCGCGTGAAAGTCATCGACGACTGGATCGCGCGCGGCCTGCTCGCGCCGGTGAATGCGCAAACGCTGATGTACATGATCTGGGCGACGACGCAGCATTATGCCGACTTCGATGCGCAGATTCGCGCGCTTAAGGGCAAGCGCGCGTTGACGCAGAAATCATTTGAAGCGACGACGGAAGAAGTCGTGCAGTTGGTGATTCGCGCGTGTGGGGCGGTGTCGCCGGCGCAGCATGAAGACGGTGCGGACCCCGCGCGCTAGGTGAAAAAGGAAAGCCCCGCCGCCGTTCATGAGCGGCAGGACTCTCCCTTCTCCAAGCATCGGACGTCAATAAGTCTCCAGATGCAGCCGCCCCTGCTTCTTCAACTTCGCCCACAGCGCTTCCCAATCCATCTGATGCTGCTCGGCGATTTCCTTGAGTGCCTGCAGCACACCGTCTTCCATGCCCTTAAGGCCGCACACGTAGATGTGCGTGTTGTCGTCCTTGAGCATCTGCGCCACGTCGACCGCACGCTCGCGCATCGCATCCTGCACGTAGCGTTTGGCCTGTCCCGGCGTGCGCGAAAACGCCAGATTCGTATCGATGAAATCTTTCGGAAGATTGGTCAGCGGTCCGAAGTACGGCAACTCTTCCTCGGTCCGCGCACCGAAAAACAGCATCAGCTTGCCAGTCGCGCCCTTCAGGCGCCGCCGCCGGCGATACTCGGTCATCGCGCGCATCGGTGCTGAACCCGTGCCGGTGCAGATCATCAGCAAATGCGAGTTCGGATGATTCGGCATCAGGAACGTGCCGCCGAACGGGCCGATCACGGTGACCACGTCGCCCTTCTTCAGGTCGCACAGGTAGTTCGAGCACACGCCGTCGGTCGAGTCGCCATGCTGCTGTGAAACACGCTTGACCGTCAGCGAGACGTTGTTATAGCCAGGCCGTTCGCCGTCGCGCGGGCTTGCAATCGAGTACTGGCGCGCGTGATGCGTGCGTCCATCGGCGCTCGCGCCCGGCGGCAGAATGCCGATCGACTGGCCTTCCAGCACCGGAAACGGCATCGACCCGAAATCGAGCACGATGTGATGAATGTCGCTATCGGTCGACGCGTCGGTGAGCCGGTAATTGCCGACCACCGTTGCGGTAGTCGGCTCCTTGTGCGTGTAGAGATTCACGTAAGGCTTCGCGGCCGACCAAGGCGGCACGACCGAACCGCGCACGGTATCGACTTCAATGCCTCTCGCTTCCACCGCAGCATCGCCCGCGGCGCCCGAAGCGCCGGTCACCTCGTCCGCGGCCGGCACCGCCATTGTGTTCTGCTCCGGCAACACGTCCCACGTGAACTGCTCTTCGATCGGATACGCGTCGGCCTTCAGCACCGTGCGCCAGTTGTCGATTGCGCCAGTCGGACACGGCGGCACGCACGCCATGCAGCCGTTGCAGATATCCGCCTTGACCACGTAGTTGTTATCGTCGTGCGTGATCGCATCGACCGGGCAGGTCTCTTCGCAGGTATTGCAGCGAATGCAGATTTCCGGATCGATCAGATGCTGCCTGAGAACTTCGATCGACACTGGGCCGTTCATGACTTCCTCCACCAGATATTGCAGCGCAAGCGTGCTACGTGCCGCCCGTGCGCTCAGTTAAAGCGCACGTAGTCGAAATCGATCGGCTGGCGGTTCACGCCCATCACCGGCGGCGCAATCCAGTTGGCGAACTTGCCGGCTTCCGTAACACGCCCCATCAGCGATGCGACGTACGCGCGGTCTTCCGGCGTAGCGAGCCACTTCGCTTCGTTGGCGGCCCATTCGGTTTCGCTGACAACGCGGCCGTCAGGCGACACGCGGGTACCCGCGAACGTGCCGATCTGGCGGTTGAACGCCTTGTGCGGCACCGTCATGCGGAAGTCGATGCCGGCTTTTTCGAGCACCTTGTTCCAGCGCCCCACGCCTGCCACGGAATCCTTGATGTAATCGTCGCGCAGCACTTCGTTCATCGCGTTGAGCATCGGCACCTCGCGCTCGACCAGCTTGCCGTCCTGCACGTCGAGCAGCTTGTAGCTCTGGCCGTTCAGTTGATGGTCGTCGTCGCGCTTGCCTTCTTCATAGCGGCCCTTCAGACCCGAGCTATAGAACGTGGCCGCATTAGACGAATGATCGGCGCCGAACAGGTCGATCGTGACAGAGTAATGGAAGTTCAGATAACGCTGGATGGTCGGCAGGTCGATCACGCCCGCCGCGCGGAGCTTCGCGACGTCGTCCGTGCCCAGTTCGTTCATCACCTGCGCGGTGCGCTGGATCACCCGCGAGACGCCCGATTCGCCGACGAACATGTGATGCGCTTCTTCCGTCAGCATGAACTTCGTGGTGCGCGCAAGCGGATCGAAACCCGACTCGGCAAGCGCCGACAACTGGAATTTTCCGTCGCGATCGGTGAAGTACGTGAACATGAAGAACGCGAGCCAGTCCGGCGTCTTCTCGTTGAACGCGCCGAGAATACGGGGGTTGTCTTCGTCGCCCGAACGGCGGCCGAGCAATGCTTCGGCTTCCTCACGGCCGTCGCGGCCGAAATAGCGATGCAGCAGATAGACCATGGCCCACAGGTGGCGCCCTTCTTCCACATTGACCTGGAACAGGTTGCGCAGATCGTACATGGAAGGCGCGGTCAAACCGAGGTGGCGCTGCTGCTCGACCGAAGCCGGCTCCGTGTCGCCTTGCGTCACGATAATGCGGCGCAGATTCGCGCGATGCTCGCCTGGCACGTCCTGCCATGCCGCCTCGCCCTTATGTTCGCCGAAGTGAATCTTGCGGTCCTGCTCACCAGGCGTGAGGAAAATGCCCCAGCGATAGTCCGGCATCTTCACGTGATCGAAGTGCGCCCAGCCGCCCGCGTCGACGCTCACTGCCGTGCGCAGATAGACGTCGTAGCCATGCGACCCTTCCGGTCCCATGTCGCCCCACCACGACAGAAAGTTCGGCTGCCATTGCTCGAGCGCGCGCTGCAGCGCCCGGTCATCGGCGAGGTTGACGTTGTTCGGAATCTTTTCGCTGTAGTTGATCGTGGACATGGTCGGTTCCTTGTTCGGAAGCTGCAGTGCTGACGGTGAGAGGCGCGTATCGGACAGGTGGCGTCGCTTAGGCTTCGCTGGTTGCGTGCATGGCGGTCAGACGCGCATCGAATGCGCATCAATCAAGCACGCCTCAAACGCGCGAGACGTCGAATTGCGCCTTGCTGCCCTTGCCGTACACCTTGAGCGCGCCCTTCTCGCCCACTGCGTTCGGCCGGTTGAAAATCCAGTTCTGCCAAGCGGTGAGACGGCCGAAGATGCGCGTCTCCATCGTTTCAGGACCATTGAAGCGCAGATTCGCTTCGAGGCCGGTCAAGGCATCCGGCGACATCGCCGCGCGCTCTTCGAGCGCGATGCGGATTTCGTCGGCCCAGTCGATATCGTCGGGCGATGCCGTCACGAGACCGAGACGTTCTGCTTCGACCGGCTTGACCGGCTGACCGATCAGCGCGCGCACGGCGTCGAGCGGTTCGGCTTCCTCATAAAAACGGCGAGCGAGGCGCGACTGATGCGTGACCATCGGATACAGACCGAAGTTGACTTCGGAAAGCGTGATGGCCGGCTCTTCTTCCTCATTGCTCGGCAGCGCGGCCATATAGGTGCGGTCCGCCGCAAACGCGAGTTCCGCGAACGTGCCGGCGAAGCACGAACCCGGCTCGATCAGCGCAAAGAGGGAGCGCGACGAGACGTCGATACGCGCCAGCGTGCGGCGCAGCAGGCCGATGGTTTCGCGCACGAACCAGTGCTCGCGCTGCTGCATCAGCGTGGCATCCGCTGCGAGCAGTTTGCGGGCGTCGCCTTCGGTGCGGAACACCCACGTGCCGACCGCGAGCTCGTTGGTGCGCATGCACAGGATCGCGTCGTCGAGTTCGCGGGCGAATTGCAGCGGCCACCACTTGGCACCGGCGGCGACGATTGCGTCGACATCGGTCGGCTGGTCGGCTTGCGGGGCTTTGGCGGTGAACGTGGCGATACGTTTGGCGCGATCGATCGTGACGTCGAGCGTGGCGTAGGTCAGCCCGTCTTCGCGATCCGTGCGCTCGATACGCGTGAGCGCCACGCCTTGCGCGTCCGCAGGGCGATCGCTCTGTGCGGCCAGTTCGAGGGCGCGCGCCTGAATGGTCTGATCAAACTGATTCGGCTTCACGACTTCATCGACGAGACGCCATGCTTTAGCGCGTTCGCCGCGCACACCTTCCACGACCGTGCAGAAAATGTCGGCGCGATCGTGGCGCACCTTGCGCTTGTCCGTGACGCGGGTCAGTCCACCCGTGCCAGGCAGCACGCCAAGCAGCGGCACTTCCGGCAGCGATACCGACGACGAACGGTCGTCCACCAGATAGATCTCATCGCAAGCGAGCGCGAGTTCGTAACCGCCGCCCGCGCAGGCGCCATTCACCGCAGCGAGAAACTTCAGGCCCGAATGGCGCGAGGAATCTTCCAGGCCGTTGCGGGTTTCGTTGGTGAATTTGCAGAAGTTGACCTTCCACGCGTGGGTCGACAGACCCAGCATGAAAATATTGGCGCCCGAGCAGAACACGCGATCTTTCAGGCTCGTCAGCACCACGGTTTTGACTTCCGGATGCTCGAAGCGGATGCGCTGTATCGCGTCGTGCAGTTCGATATCGACGCCGAGGTCGTATGAATTCAGCTTCAGCTTGTAGCCGTCGCGAATGCCGCCGTCCTCGGCGATATCAATGCCGAGCGTCGCGACGGGGCCGTTGAAGCTCAGCTTCCAGTGCTTGTACTGCGAAGGGTCGGTGCGGTAGTCGACCGGCGCGACGGCGGTTTCTGCTGTGGACATGGGGCGTCTCCTAACTGGACGATGCAAATCTGTTTTTTTGAACAATAGTGCATCATCAAACCCATGTAAAGCACTTTAGTGCATGTTTGCACGTAAACCCTGACCGCGCAATGCGTATCAGCCCACCCGCGTGTCTTCCGGCGATTCGGCCGCAAGCCTTGCGGCAAGCCGGTCGCGCAGTTGCAGGTAGGCGTCGGCAAGCGTTTTTTCGCTGGTGTCGAAGGTCATATCCGCGCGGCCGTACAGCTCGCCCCGCCCCGCCAGAATGCGCTTCAGGTCGTCCATCGCCTCCTTGTTGCCCGACATCGGCCGCAGGTCGCCTTGCGCGATCACGCGGCGCATATGCTCTTCCGGCGTGGCCTGCAGCCACACCGTATAGCAGTGCGACAGCAGCGCGTTGAACGTGCCCGACTCCGACACCAGCCCGCCCGGCGACGCGATCACGGCGCGCTCATGCTCCTGAATCACGGCCTCCAGCGCGCGGTGCTCATAACGGCGGTAGGCAGCCGCGCCGTACAGCGAGTGAATCTCGGACGGCGGACAACCGGCCAGTTGCTCGATCACGCGCGTCAGCTCGACGAACGGCACCTTGCGCTCCTGCGCCAGCATCCGCCCGAGGGTCGATTTGCCGGCGCCGCGCAGGCCGATGAGGGCTATCCGATCCTTGCGATGCGGGTCGCGCGGCGCCTGCGCGAACATCTCGGCAAGCGTCATGCGGGCCTGCTGCAAGGCCGCCTGATCGCGCCCCTGCAGCAGTTCGCGGATCAGCAGCCATTCGGCGGACGCCGTGGTTTCGTCGCCGATCACCTCCGCCAGCGAACAGTTCAAGGTGGCCGCGATCTGCCGCAGCACCAGCACCGACGCATTGCCCACGCCCGATTCCAGATTCGCCAGATGCCGCTCCGAGAGGCCCGTTTCAGTCGCCAGCGTCTTGCGCGTCATGCCGCGGCGCGCGCGCAGCAGCCGTACGCGCTCGCCCATGGCTGTCAGAAACGGATCGCGCTCTTCGCGTTCGGCGCCACGCTCGGTCCGCTCGGCGCGGCCCGGATCTTCGTCGACGGAATCATCCAGTGGAGCGGGAGAGTAATTTTGGTTCATGTTTTACCGCCTCGTTAGTGCGATAGATGTACTATAGTGCTTGACACAAGCTTGGTGAACAGTTAATTTTCGCCAAATATTGATCCAATAACAAACGCTGTCGAGATTTTTCGGCAGCGTCACGGAGATGGCGCGACAACTCGCATGCACTAAGGTGCCTGTGGTCTGCCAACGCGCCGATCTGGAGGCTTGCATGTCCCCACATGAATTTCAGCGTCTGATTGCGGGCGTCACCGCGCAACTCGCCGACCGGCCGCTCGACGGCACCCTCGCTGAGTGGCTGAACGACACGTATCCGGCCGGCGGCGACACCTTCCGCGATCTCACCGAGGCCTGCCGAACTGGCGTGGCCGAAGGGTGGCTGTGCAACCGCGAAGGCGGCGGCATTCGCTACGGCCGTATCTTCAAGGCCTTGCCCGAGACCCACGGCTTCTCCGTCGACGTGGTCGATATGAAAGATATTGCCGGCCCGCATCACGTTCATCCGCATGGCGAGATCGATCTGATCATGCCGCTCACCGAAGGCGCCACCTTCGACGGCCACCCTGCCGGCTGGTGTGTGTACGGTCCCGGCTCCGCGCATCGTCCGACAGTGGCGAACGGCCAAGCCCTGGTCCTCTATTTGCTGCCGCAAGGCGCAATCGAATTCACCCCTGCCTGAGATCCGCCATGACCGAACTATTGAAGAACCATGTGGGCGGCCAGTGGATCGCCGGCGCCGGTGCGGCTGTGACGCTCACCGACCCGGTGACGGGCGAGGCGCTCGTACGCGTATCGAGCGAAGGCCTCGATCTCCCGCAGGCCTTCGGCTTTGCCCGCGAACAGGGCGGTGCCGCGTGGCGGGCATTGACCTATGCGCAGCGCGCCACCCGCCTCGCCGATGTCGTCAAGCTGCTGCAAGCGAAACGCGAGGACTACTACGCGATTGCCACCGCAAACTCGGGAACCACACGCAACGATTCGGCAGTCGATATCGACGGCGGCATTTTCACGCTGTCGTACTACGCGAAGCTCGGTGCGTCGCTGGGTGACGTGCACGCGCTGCGCGACGGCAGCGCCGTGTCGTTGAGCAAGGACCAATCGTTCAGCGTGCAGCACGTGCTCACGCCAACGCGCGGCGTCGCGCTCTTCATCAACGCGTTCAATTTTCCGTCGTGGGGATTGTGGGAAAAGGCCGCGCCCGCCCTGCTGTCGGGCGTGCCGGTGATCGTCAAGCCCGCCACGGCGACCGCCTGGCTCACCCAGCGCATGGTCGCCGATGTGGTCGATGCGGGCATTCTGCCGGCCGGCGCGCTGTCCGTGATCTGCGGCAGTTCCGCGGGCCTGCTCGATCAGATTCAGGCCTTCGACGTGGTGTCGTTCACCGGCTCGGCCGACACCGCCGCCACGCTGCGCGCGCATCCCGCCTTCGTGCAGCGCGGCGCGCGCCTGAATGTAGAAGCCGACAGCCTGAACAGCGCGATCCTCTGCGCCGACGCGGCACCCGACACGCCCGCCTTCGATCTGTTCATCAAGGAAGTGATACGGGAAATGACCGTGAAATCCGGGCAGAAGTGCACGGCGATCCGCCGCGCGTTCGTACCGGAGGCCATGCTCGAAGCCGTGCTCGACGCGCTCAAGGCAAAGCTCGCGAAGATCAGCGTCGGCAATCCGCGCAACGACACCGTGCGCATGGGCTCGCTCGTAAGCCGCGAGCAATACGACAATGTACTGGCCGGTATCGCCACGCTGCGCGAGGAAGCGGTGCTCGCGTACGACGGCTCGTCCGTGCCGCTCGTCGATGCTGACCCGAACGTGGCGGCTTGCGTCGCGCCACATCTGTTTGTTGTCAACGATCCGGATAACGCGACGCTCCTGCACGATGTCGAAGTATTCGGTCCGGTGGCAAGCGTGGCGCCCTATCGCGTCGCCGCCGCTGCCGATGAGTTGCCCGAAGCGCACGCGGTCGCCCTCGCGCGACGCGGCCAAGGGTCGCTCGTCGCGTCGATCTACTCCAACGATGAAGCGCATCTCGGCCGGCTCGCGCTGGCACTCGCCGATACGCACGGCCGCGTGCACGCCATCTCGCCCTCGGTCCAGCAGAGTCAAACCGGCCACGGCAACGTGATGCCGATGTCGCTGCATGGCGGACCGGGCCGTGCCGGCGGCGGCGAAGAACTCGGCGGCTTGCGCGCGCTGGGTTTCTATCATCGCCGCTCGGCCATTCAGGCGGCGGGCGCCGCTATCGAGGCGCTGATGCCCGCGACCCATTTGCCCACTGCCTAGCGAACGCCACGCAAACAACCAGGACATAAGCAAGCACCCAAGCATCGAGCGGATCACGAGCGCAAAACAGCCGGACCGCACCCACCCGATGGAGGAGACATATGGAAGCCACGCTGGAAACGGCTGCGACCCAGCCCGCGGTGACAGCCGAAGCGCCGCCCGCGCAGTTCAATTTCGCGGCGCACCTGTTTCGACTGAACGCAACGCGCGCCGGCAAGACCGCCTATATCGACGACGTCGGCGCCACCACCTATGGCGAACTCGAAGAACGCGCACGGCGCTTCGCGAGCGCGCTGCGCACGCTCGGCGTGCATCCCGAGGAGCGCATCCTGCTCGTGATGCTCGACAGCATCGCGCTGCCGGTCGCCTTTCTCGGCGCGCTGTATGCGGGTGTGGTACCAGTGGTCGCGAACACGCTGCTCACCTCCGCCGACTACGTGTACATGCTCACGCACAGTCACGCGCGCGCGGTGATCGCTTCGGGTGCGTTGTTGCCGAACGTCACGCAAGCGTTGGATTCCGCCGAACATGACGGTTGCCAGTTGATCGTGTCGCAGCCATGCGAAGGTGATCCGCACACGGTGCCCGTGCTCGAAGCACTGATCGACGCCGCCGCGCCCGCCGCCAAATCCGCCCCGACCGGATGCGACGATATCGCCTTCTGGCTGTATTCGTCCGGCTCGACCGGAAAGCCGAAGGGCACGGTCCACACACATGCGAACCTGTACTGGACCGCGGAGTTGTACGCGAAGCCGATACTCGGGATCGTCGAAAGCGATGTGGTGTTCTCCGCTGCGAAGCTGTTTTTCGCCTATGGTCTCGGCAACGGTCTGACGTTTCCGCTCTCGGTCGGCGCCACAGCAATTCTGATGGCCGATCGCCCCACCGCCGACGCGATTTTCGCGCGCCTCGTCAAACATCGGCCCACGGTGTTCTACGGCGTGCCGACGCTCTACGCGAACATGCTGGTGTCGCCCAACCTGCCCGCGCGCGCCGATGTCGCAATGCGCGTGTGCACGTCGGCCGGCGAAGCTTTGCCGCGTGAAATCGGTGAGCGCTTCACCGCGCACTTCGGCTGCGAGATTCTCGACGGCATCGGTTCGACTGAAATGCTGCACATCTTTCTGTCCAATCGAGCGGGCCAGGTCGAATACGGCACCACCGGCCGGCCGGTACCCGGCTACGAAGTCGAGCTGCGTGACGACGCCGGCCACGCGGTGCCAGATGGCGACGTCGGCGATCTGTATATCAAGGGGCCAAGTGCCGCCGTGATGTACTGGAACAATCGGGAGAAGTCGCGCGCCACCTTCCTCGGTGAATGGATTCGCAGCGGCGACAAGTACTGCCGGCTGCCGAACGGCTGCTATGTGTACGCCGGACGCAGCGACGATATGCTGAAAGTCAGCGGACAGTACGTCTCGCCCGTCGAAGTGGAAATGGTGCTGGTGCAGCACAACGCAGTGCTCGAAGCGGCGGTGGTCGGCGTCGATCACGGCGGCCTCGTCAAGACCCGCGCGTTCGTCGTGTTGAAGCAGGAGTTCGCCGCGTCTGAGATACTCGCGGAAGAGTTGAAGGCATTCGTCAAGGACCGGCTCGCGCCGCACAAATATCCGCGCGATATCGTGTTCGTCGACGATTTGCCGAAAACCGCTACCGGCAAGATCCAGCGCTTCAAGCTGCGCGAACAGTCATAAGGTCATTCATGCAGAACCCCGCCACCGCCACCACAACCACCAGCGAGTTCGCTGAGCTGCCCACAACGGCGTCGCACGGACCTTTGCGTATCGAATATCGCTGGCTGAATGAAACGGCAAGCGACGCCCCGATCGCCGTCTTCCTGCATGAAGGGCTCGGCTCGATTTCGATGTGGCGCGACTGGCCGCAATCGTTGTGCGAGCGGCTTGGCATGCGCGGGCTCGTCTATTCCCGGCCCGGCTACGGGCTCTCGACACCGCGCCCGCACAACGTGAAATGGCCAGTCGATTTCATGACGGCTCAGGCGCACGATATCCTGCCCGCCTTGCTCGACGCGCTCGACATCGGCATGCTCGAACGGCAGCGCATGTGGTTGATCGGGCATAGCGACGGCGGCTCGATCACCTTGCTGTACGCCGCACTGCATCCCGATGCATTGGCCGGCGCGGTGGCGATTGCCCCGCATGTGTTCGTCGAAGATATTTCGGTGGAAAGCATCGCGCAGACCAAACAGCTTTACGAAACCACTGATCTGCGCGCCAAGCTCGGGCGCTATCACGCCGATGTCGATTCGGCGTTCTACGGCTGGAACGACATCTGGCTGAATCCCGCATTCCGGGATTGGACCATTACCTCGGAATTGGCGCCCATTCGCGCTCCGTTGCTCGCGGTGCAAGGCCATGACGATAATTACGGCACGATGGCGCAGATCGACACGATCGCCGACTGCGTGCCGCATGCGGAGCTGGTCAAACTCGACGCTTGCGGTCACTCGCCGCACCGCGATGCGCCACAGGCGTTGAATGAGGCGATTGCGGCCTTCGTTTCGAAACAGAAATAGCCACAAACGTCAGGCCAAAACACCCAATGACTGCGCCACTCCGGCGCAGTTTTTGTTTGTGCCTGCGTCGCCAAGCGTTAAATCGCAGCCGCGAATGTGTCACGTCGCCGTCACATTTGTGGTGGTCGCCGAGTTCGCCTTGCGTCTGAATTGGCGTCACCAGTAAATTCCTCAAAAATCCACAACTCACCATTTGTTCACAAAAGTTACACAGGTAAGCGTATATCCTTCGGCATCGCTGACCTGGGCACACGGATGCCCTGACGCCCCTTCCCCGTGCCGGAGACGTTGCCATGTCCGTTGTGTCGAAGCCAGCTTTCGCATTGCGTTGCAAACGTTTGGCAGGCGTGCTGACTGCCGTGTCGCTCTGCGCGCTGACGGGAGCATGCGGCGACGAGGACAAGGCACAGGACCCGAATACGATTAGCTCTACAGAAAATCAAACCAGCAGCGGCAACAGCGCTGCACTTCTGCCGACGAATCCGTCGTCTGCTTCAGCCACACCCGCCGCACTCACGATTCAAACCCCAGCACGACCCGCATCAAGCGCCGATCCGGCATTGTCCGCGGCCTCGTCGGCGCCGCTCGCCACACCCGTCATCCATACCGTGGACTGAGTTCCCCGCCTCACGCGACGCGCGGGCCAGGCTCGCGCGCCGCGTGCAGGGTTCCTCTACTGAAGATCGAAAGCCAATACCATGACCTCAAAAAATCGCCGTGATTTTCTACGCTCCGCCGCGCATGCCGCGGGTTCCGCCACCGCGTTGAGCATGTTGCCGCTGGGCATTCGCAACGCTTTGGCGATTCCCGCCAACAACAAGACCGGCACGATCCGCGACGTCGAACACATCGTCGTGCTGATGCAGGAAAACCGCTCGTTCGACCATTACTTCGGCACGCTCAAGGGCGTACGCGGGTTTGGCGACACCCGCGCGATCAATCTGCCGAACGGCAAGCCGGTGTGGTATCAGCCTCTCGCGGCCGATCTCGGCTACGTGCTGCCGTTCCACCCCACCGCGCCGAACCTGGGCCTGCAATTCCTGCAGGATCTCGCGCACGACTGGACCAGCACGCACGCGGCATGGAACGGCGGCCGCTACGATCAATGGGTGCCCGCCAAGGGCACCACGACGATGGCCTACCTGACGCGCGATGACATTCCGTTTCACTACCAGCTCGCCGACGCCTTCACGATCTGCGATGCGTACCACTGCTCGCTGATGGGGCCGACGGACCCGAACCGCTATTACATGTGGAGCGGCTGGGTGGGCAACGACGGCAGCGGCGGCGGTCCGGTGATCAACAACGCCGAGGTCGGTTATGGCTGGTCGACGTATCCGGAAGTGCTGCAGAACGCCGGCATCTCGTGGAAGATCTATCAGGATATCGGCACCGGACTGGACGCGAATGGGTCGTGGGGGTGGACGCAGAATCCGTATATCGGCAATTACGGTGATAACTCGCTGCTCTACTTCAACCAGTATCGCAATGCGCAGCCGGGTAATCCGCTGTATGACAATGCGCGTACTGGGACGAACGCGGCGAAAGGTGATGGTTACTTCGATATTCTGAAGCGGGATGTGCAGAATAACGCGTTGCCGCAGGTTTCGTGGATCGTTGCGCCGGAAGCTTATTCGGAACATCCGAACTGGCCGTCGAATTATGGCGCGTGGTATATCGATCAGGTCTTGCAGATTCTCACGTCGAATCCCGAGGTGTGGAGCAAGACGGTGCTGCTGATTAACTATGACGAGAACGATGGGTTCTTCGATCATATGGTGCCGCCATTTGCGCCGTCGTCGAGCGCGAACGGTTTGTCCACCGTCGACACGACTAACGAAATCTATCCGGGCAATGCGAACACGCCCGCCGCACCGTACGGCCTGGGACCGCGCGTGCCCATGCTGGTGGTCTCGCCGTGGTCGAAAGGCGGTTACGTGTGCTCGGAACTGTTCGATCACACCTCGGTGATCCGCTTTATCGAAAAGCGCTTTGGTCACGATCACAACCTCGGTGAGTCGAACATCACGCCGTGGCGCCGTACGGTGTGCGGCGACCTGATGTCGGCGTTTAACTTCAGCAATCCGAATGATGCTTTCCCGGCGCTGCCGAGCACGAGCGGTTATGTGCCGCCTGATCAGAACCGGCATCCGGACTATGTGCCGCTGCCGCCGGTTTTGCAGGCTGTGCCTAAGCAGGAACCGGGTGTACGCCCCGCTCGCGCGCTGCCGTATGAGTTGTTTGTGCGCGTTCACGGCGAGGGTGCGGCCAACAAGCTCAGCATGCGTTTCGTCAACACGGGCCGCGCGGGGGCGGTGTTCCTCTTGTACACAGCCAATAGTCTCGATGCGCCGCGGACCTATACGGTCGAAGCGGGCAAGCGCTTGCAGGATCAATTGCCGTTGAATGTGGACGGTAGCTACGATTTCACCGTGTACGGGCCGAACGGCTATCTGCGCCGATTCGCGGGCCGGTCGGTGGCGCGCAGCTGGTGGAATGGCTCAGACATTGCGCGGCCGGAAGTGGCCGAAGGCTACGATGTGTCGAACGGCAATCTGCAATTGCGGCTGGAGAACGTGGGCAGCGCGCGTTGCGAGTTCACCATCGTCAATGCGTATGACCCGAGCAATGTGATCCGGCATTCGGTGCGTGGCGGTGATAGTGAGCAGCTTTATCTCGATCTGCGGAACGCGCATGGATGGTATGACCTGGCTATTACCGTCGATACGGACCCGCTGTTCGCGCGGCGTTTGGCCGGACACGTGGAGACTGGCAAGAGCAGTATGAGTGATCCAGCGCTGGGGGGTTAAGCCGGGCTGGTGTTTTGAGTTGACAGGACGGCCGCTGCGGTGAAACGCGGCGGTTGTTTTTTTGGGCGCCGGTATTTCGTAATTATTTCTTCTTCGTGGGGCGCAGTGAAGGCAGCCGCATGGGTCTGGCTGCTGAAGTGCTGCTGAACGTGCAGGAATCGGTTGTCGGCGTATGCCGGGATTCAGACATTGCGGAGTCTCGTCCTGTCTGCAAACAGTCGCTCGACAGTCGATTCTGTCTATCGCAAGATCGCCCTAAGCTGACTTTCAGGTGTCGCAGTTCGCGAGATAGCTCCATGACGCTTTCCTGACATTCGCGCATCGTTACTCGGGAATAGCAGGTTGCATTGCGAACAGCATCATGGAATGACGCACAGAGAATCGGAGGGCGGAACGCCTCCCGCGAGGGTGTTACGGAAACAACCTAGCGAACCGTGTGCAACCCGTCCGGCCTGCTAGACTGGAAGTTCCCCTGCAATCCATGGAGGGAGACATGACAACCGTCTACGTCGTGAAGACCGGCGAAAAGTTCCTCTGCACCGCAGAGGACGGCGATATCGGCCTGGCACCGGAGCTTAAAGAAGCCACGTCCTTTCTCTCGTATGATGAAGCGAATAAAGTCGCGAACGAGCACGCCGACCCCGGATACGAAATCGTGGCCGTCAACGTCTCGAGACGCTCTCATCAGGAGTCTCCTGCTGGGGGCTCGGTGAAAGAGAGCTAACAATTTAGCAGGCGCAATGCGATATGGTGGTCCGATCGGCCGCGCCTCGAAATCATCTGAGAATGGGCTGCACTGCGCGTTGAGATCTGGACGACGCGGTCGGGTTCCAAATTGATAGCCCGGACCGCAGACCGGTCGTCCGCGAACGCTCAAGAATTCGTGAAGTCCTCCATACTATGTGGCACAGAGTGCCGCGCATGGAAATTGTCACCCTAGCCCCAAATTACTACCGCCGTTTCCGTGGCGTGCTGAATACCGCGCCGGGCGACCACCTTAAACTCCCTCACCTTCATAAGCATGGTGCCGCTTCGTCTGAAGTGCGGCCATGAACAGACGCTCGATCGACGATGCTGGTTTGGCGACAACCAGCCCCATCAGGTGCTCGGGTACACTCCTGCCACACGCGCAGCAATGGCAAGGACAGTCAGTTGTCAAATATAGTTATGAACAGACAATACCCATCCACGTCGAAGGCGGCCAAATGATCGACCACGTCTACATCTCAGTCACCGACATCGACAAGTCACTGGCCTTCTACTCTGAAGCCTTGAAGCCACTCGGCTGGAGCATTTTCGGTAACTACGACTCCGCTTCGGGCCCCGAGGGCGTCCCCGATCTTTACGGCATCGGTGACGATGCGTACGGCAAGGGAAAGGCGGTCGGATCAAGCATTTGGCTACGTCAACGCAAGCCCGGCGAGACCGGGCTGTACCTCGGGATCGTCTGCGACACGAATGAACTGGTCGACGCCGCCTACGCGGCTGCCATCAAAGCCGGCGGCATCGACGAGGGAAAGCCTGCAGATCGTACCTACTTCGCCCCCGGCTACTACGCCGCCAACGTCGCCGACTTCGACGGCAACCGTCTTGAGTTCGTACACAAAGCGTGGAACCCCAAGCGAAACTAGTAGCAATCCTTTTGATACGACGGCGTCGTCACCATTCCTACAAGCTTTGGACAACCCTGCAACGAATAAATGGCTGCTTTGCGGAAGTGCGATTGACCGAGACGGGTCACCGGTTACTCAAATAACTTCCGAGATTTACAGCTTTTAACCATAAATCTGCCGCAGTGGGAGCGTCGTCGTCGAGCGGCCACCCAAGGCACCTGCTAGCGGCTGCGATAGCGGCCGGGATCAGTAGCGCGCGAGCTGGCTGCCGTTGACCTGCACGCGGTCGCCCGGGCGCAGGTCGCCGGGCGTAGGCACGTTGAACGCGCGGGTTGAGCCGTCGCTTAGCTGCACGTCGATCTGGAATCCAGCGGGCTGCCCCATCTGTTGACCGATCTGGTTGCCTGCGTAGGCTCCGCCGAGCGCGCCGATGACGGTCGCAGCATCGCGACCGTGGCCGCCGCCGAACTGATTACCGAGAACGCCGCCAACCAGCGCGCCGACCACGGTTCCGGCAATGCCCGAGGTGCCCGTGGCGCTGCTCAATGGCCGGATGCTTGAGATCGTGCCGACCTGCGTGCCATATTGGTTGCCGTATTGCGAGGTGTACTGCGAACCGTACTGGCCGTTGTTTTGCGTGTCATACGGCTGTTGCGGCGCAGGCGGTGGCGCGTAGGCGGGTTGCTGCACGGTGCCCGGTTGCGCGTACGCGGGCTGGCTATACGTGGCGGCTGCATACTGGCCTTGGTAGCCTTGCTGCGCGCCGTACGGCGTATAGCCCGGGGCAACGCATGCCGACAGCGAAAGACTTGCCGCAGCGAGAAGTGCGACGGTGAGAGCGGACCTGGTAGAGAGCATGGGCATCACAGTGTTGTTTGCGTTGACGCCGCACACGGCAAACGTGACGAAGACGGCGATTGCGCGGCAGTATAAGGAAAGCCCGCCTGGACGTCTGCTGCGCGACGGTAACAACATGTAAAGTACGTTGCCGCGCGAATCCGGCTAGAATCCGTCCTGCCAATGAACCCGCCTTCGAGTGGGTTTTTTTGTTGTCCAGCGCAATCCGACCCCGGCACGCGTTAATAATTTTGGGACCGTTCCATGACGAAACAAGCACTCGCACGGCTGGCACTTGCTGCCGCCGCAATCGGTCTGACCAGCGCGGTACACGCGACCGATGTCAATGTAGGCATCAACGTGGGTGCGCCTGTCCTGGTCGCGCCGGCGCCGCCTGTCGCCATCGTCGTTACGCCGGGCTGGCATGGCGACCGCTATTGGGATGGCCATCGTTACTGGGAACGCGACGACTGGGAAAAGCACCATCATCACGACAAGGGGTGGCACTGCCCGCCTGGACACGCCAAGAAAGGCGAGTGCTGATCGGACTTCGCTTCCGGTCAAGCGTATAGCGTGAACGACGCGTATGGATTCCGGAAGTACGTTGCTGCCGACGCCCTTTCCTCGTCGGCAGCGCCACAGATTCGAAACAAGTGTAATCATCTGTTAGCAGCGGGCATGCAAGCCTGTTTTGCCGCCAGAAAGTCGCCTGCGCTTTGATACGATCCGGCCTTTCGTCTCTTGCGCAGCCATCGTGAATCACCCGTATGTGTCGCTATTTCGTGAGCTCTGCGCACGCTGGGTGAGCCGTGCCCTCTCGATTGCCGCCACAGCCGGCGCGAAGGCACGCGGGCTTGTCCGCGCGGCGCTGCACGGCGTTCGCCACCCGACCCGGCGCGGCATCGCCCTGGCAGTTGCGATATTGCCGGCGCTGGCGCTGACTTACACGCTGACCCTGATTCCATTCACACCTCGCCTTGGGGACATCCGCAAGGCCCGCGTCGATCGTCCCGCGCTGATCCTCTCCGCCGACGGCTACCTGCTCGCGGAGTTCAAACCAGTCAATCGTGAATGGGTCACGCTCAGCCAGATTTCGCCGCACGTGATGGACGCGCTAATTGCGACCGAGGATCACCGGTTCTACGAGCACCACGGGATTGACCTCCAACGCCTTGCGGCGGCCGCGCTCCATACGTTCACTGGCAGCCGCCAGGGTGGCTCCACCATTACCCAGCAGCTCGCACGCAACCTGTATCCCGATGAAATCGGCCGCGCACCAACGTTGACACGCAAGCTCAAGGAAGCGATCACTGCTCTGAAGATCGAATCCGTGTATAGCAAGGACCAGATACTCGAGACGTACCTGAACACGGTCCCCTTTCTGTACAACGCATATGGTGTGGAGATGGCTGCCCGCACGTACTTTGGAAAGCCCGCCGCGCAGCTGAACGTCCTCGAAAGTGCGACGCTCGTAGGGATGCTGAAAGCGAACAGCGCCTACAACCCGGTGCTCAATCCGGATCGCGCACTGGAGCGCCGCAACACGGTGCTCCAGCAGATGGTGAAGTTCGGCAAACTTGAACCTGGTGCATACGCGTGGCTCATGCGCCAGCCGCTCAATGTCAACTTCGAGCCCCAGTCCGAGGCCGTTGGCTCCGCCCCGCACTTCGCAGCCCAGTTGCGCAGGTGGCTGACTGCGTGGGCGGATCGCAACAACTACAACATCTATTCCGACGGGCTCGTCGTGCGAACCACCATCGATTCCCGGCTTCAGGCAATGGCAACGCAAGCGGTTGCGTGGCAGACCGGTCAGTTGCAGTCGATCGCCAACGACGCGTGGAACACGCGGACCGGCTGCTGGCCAGGTAACGCACTGTTCCAGTCGTTCATCAGACAAACAGTCGAGTACCGGACTGCACGGGGTACCGGACTGTCGGATCAGGACGCCGTCAGGAAACTCGCAATGGACGCGTCGTTTGTCGATGGCCTCTGTCACAGCAAGACGCAGATTCAGGCCGGATTCGTCGCCATGGATCCGCGCAACGGAGACATCAAGGCAT
The DNA here is from genome assembly GCA_036383775.1 of Paraburkholderia sp. Taxonomy (GTDB): domain Bacteria; phylum Pseudomonadota; class Gammaproteobacteria; order Burkholderiales; family Burkholderiaceae; genus Paraburkholderia. The sequence continues at coordinate 36,286 of DASVNP010000394.1, forward strand.
GGGTCGGCAGCCGCGATTTTCATGACGAGCCTTTTGATCACGTTCAGCAGGCACGACGGCAGCCTGGTTCCACGTTCAAGGCCTTCGTCTATGGCGCCGCCTTCGCGGATGGCGCACAGCCGGGTGACACGATCATTGATCGCAACGTCTCGATCCCCTTGAGCGGCACTGCGGTATGGAAGCCGACTGACCCGGAGCCACCGACCAGCCGGCCGATGACGCTGCGTCACGCCCTTGCCTTTTCACGGAACCGCGTGACAGCCCAGCTCATGCTGCGAGAGGGGCCTGCAAAGGTGGCCGCGCTCGCGCGGGTGATGGGTGTGCGCGAGAGCCCGCTCGATCCGGTGCCGTCGCTCGCGCTGGGCACGAGCCCGGTCACGCTCAAGGAGATGGTCTCGGCGTATTGCACGATCGCGAACCGCGGCGCCTATGTCGAGCCGCGCATGGTGACAAGCATCGAGGATCGCAACGGCCACGTCCTCGCTGAATTTCCGGCCGCGCGACCGGAGCAGGCGCTGCCGGCCGCTGCAGCACTGAAGCTGGTCGACGTGATGCGCGACGTCGTCGACCGCGGCACCGGAAGCGACATCCGGACACGCTTCGGGATTCATGCCGACGTGGCCGGCAAGACGGGAACGACGCAGGACAACACGGACAGCTGGTTCATCCTGATCCACCCCCAGCTGGTCGCCGGTGCATGGGTGGGATTCGACGACGCACGCGTGACCTTACGTGACGACTACTGGGGTGAAGGTGCACATAGCGCGTTGCCAGTGGTTGGCGCATTCTATGACACGGCGCTGCGTGCTCGAGTTATCGATGCACACGAACAGTTGACCCCGGGGAGTGTTACGCAGCGCGCACCTCGTGCGCGCAAGCGCCATCATTTCCTCTTCTGGAGTTTCTGAGGCAGTTGTGAAGCACCGGCTTGCAGACTCGCGAGGGCCACACTGCACCCTCGCTATCGTCATACGAATACAGCGCAACAAGCGCCCTCGCTGGCGCGCAGCGAGCCCGCATTTCCGCGCACATTGAAAACCCCGCCTCCCCCAAAAAATCCCACCACCGCGCGGCGCCCCACCCCATACGGCTCTCGTGGCGCTAGTGAGCGTCCGAAAGATTTCACCGCTCAAGTCTTCGCCCCACAGGCCGTATACCGCCTGAGAGGCCCCCGCCTCCCCGACTCCGGTTCACCGCTTACTCCGAAAGACTCCCGACATGTTCACCTCAATCCGCGCGCGCATCGTCGCCCTGTGCGTAGCTATCGTCGTAGTCGCGCTCGCCGTCAACGCCACGCTCAACTATGTCGTCGCCAACTCGTACAACACCGACGCCATCGAGAGCAGCCTGAACGCAGTCGAAAGCGGTCACGTGGATGGCATCAGCGACTGGGTCACCACTAACAGCCAGATGATCAACTCGCTGCAGGACGCGGTACTGCAACCCGACCCGTCCGCCGCGTTGAAGCAGATCGCCGCAGCCGGCAAGTTCACCAACGTGTATGTCGGCTACGCGGACAAGACCGCGAAGTTCTCCGACCCGACCGGCATTCCCCCCGACTACGATCCGACCGGCCGCCCCTGGTACAAGCAGGCAGCCGCAGCGGGCAAGCCGGTGGTAACGCCGCCGTACGTTGACGTAGGCACCGGCAAGCTAGTAGTCGCATTCGCCGCCCCCGTAGTGCGTGACGGCGCGGTGAAAGGCGTCGTATCCGGCGACGTGACGATGGACAGCGTAATCGCCAACGTGAAGTCGATTCATCCGACGCCCGCGAGCTTCGGCATGCTGATCGACACGAGCGGCCACATCGTCGCGCACCCGGATGCGAAACTGACGTTGAAGCCAGTATCAGACCTGGTACCCGCTCTGACCACCGACAAGCTGGCCGCCCTCCTCAGCGCCGACCACGCCGTCGAAGCAGACGTAAACGGCAGCACAAAACTGCTGCGCGCGCAGGCGATTCCCGGCACCGACTGGTACGCGGTCGTCGTCCTCGACAAAGCCGAAGCCACCGCCGGCATGCGTTCGCTGCTAACCTCCTCGGTCATCGCGCTGATCGTCATCGCCGGCATCGCCGCCGCGATCGTGGCAGCAGTCACCGCCGTCTCGTTCAAGCGTCTGTCGGTAGTGCGCGACGCCATGGACGCCATTGGCTCCGGTGAAGGCGACCTGACACAACGCCTGCCCGCAGTCGGCCAGGACGAAGTCGCGCAGATCGCGCGTTCGTTCAACACCTTTATCGACAAACTCAGCCATGTGATGCGCCAGATTCGCGACGCCAGCGACTCCGTGCGCGTGGCCGCGAATGAAATCGCCGCGGGCAACGTCGATCTGTCGGGCCGCACGGAAGCGGCGGCGGCGAGCTTGCAGCAAACCGCTGCATCGATGGAAGAAATCACCTCGACGGTCACGCAATCGGCAAGCTCGGCACGCCAGGCCGACGATACCGCCGTGTCCGCCTCGCAGGTCGCCTCGCGCGGCGGCGTCGTGATCTCCGAAGTGATCACCACGATGGGCGAGATCCAGCACGCGTCGGTGAAGATCTCCGACATCATCGGCGTGATCGACGGCATTGCGTTCCAGACCAACATCCTCGCCTTGAACGCCGCGGTCGAAGCCGCGCGCGCGGGCGAACAGGGCCGCGGTTTCGCGGTGGTCGCCGGCGAAGTGCGCAGCCTCGCGCAACGCAGCGCGCAGGCGGCGAAGGAAATCAAGGCACTGATCGAAGCGACCGTGGCGAGCGTGACCTCGGGTTCGGGCCAGGTGCGCCAGGCCGGCGAGACGATGACGGAGATCGTCAGCAACGTCGCCAACGTGACCACCATCATTTCCGAAATCACGCAGGCAGCTAATGAGCAGACGCGCGGCATTCAGGAAGTCAACCGCGCGGTCAGCCAGCTCGACGAGATGGTTCAGCAGAACGCGGCACTGGTTGAGGAATCCACAGCGGCCGCAGCAGCGTTGCAAAATCAGGCGGCAAGCCTCGCAGGCGCGGTCGCGCAATTCAAGCTGAACTAAGCGTAATAGCCGGGGCAACACCGTGACGTTCTATAGAAATCTGAAGATCGCCGTCAAGTTGGCGCTGCTCGGCGCGGTGCTGCTCGCCGCGACGATGATCGTGGGCCTGGAAGGCTGGCGCGCGTTGTCGAATACGCATGCGCTGCAAATCCAGTCCGCGCAGACGCTCAGCCAGTATGCGCAGGCCGCCGACACGGCGCGCGTCGCTCAGGTCGAGTTCAAGAAGCAGGTGCAGGAATGGAAAGACCTGCTGCTGCGCGGCGCCGATCCGGCTGCATTCGCCAAGTACCGTGGCGCCTTCGGCAAGGAAAGCGACACGACGCACACCGCCCTGCTGCGCCTGAAGGATCAGTTGAGCGCACTGGGCGCCAACCTCGACGGCGTCGATAACGCAATCGCCACGCACGCCTCGCTGCAGGACAGCTACCTCGACGCGCTCAAACACTACGACGCCGCCGATCCGAACACCGCGCACGTGGTGGACGGTCTCGTCAAAGGCATCGATCGCGCTCCGACCACCGCGATCGACGGTATCGTCGCTGCCGTCATGCAGCAGGCGCAGGAGTCGAACGAACGCACGCGCGAAGCCGCCGAACGTGCGTACACGGTTGCCTCCGTGCTGCTGCTGACGGTCGTGACCGCTTCTCTCGGCGTCGGCGGGTTCGCGGTCTGGTTTCTCAGCCGCAGCATCACGGTGCCGGTCAGACAGGCGGTCGGCGTCGCACAAGCGGTCGCGGCGGGCGATCTCCGCGCCGACGTGGAAGTCGTGAGCCGCGACGAAACCGGCCAGTTGCTCGTCGCGTTGAACGACATGAATCATCGCTTGCGGCATATCGTCAGCGAGATTCGTGAAGGCGCGCATACGATTTCGACGGCCACCCAGGAAATCGCCGCGGGCAACCTCGACCTGTCCGCGCGCACGGAACAGCAGGCGGCGTCGCTCGAAGAAACCGCTGCCTCGATGCAGCATTTCACGGATTCGGTTCAGCGCAACGCCGCCAACGCGCGCGAAGCCACCGCGCTCGCGCAAACCGCCGCGCAGGCCGCGCGCGAAGGCGGCACCGTCATGAGCGATGCGGTGCGCACGATGAGCCAGATCAACGAAGCATCCCGGCGTATCGTCGACATCATCGCGGTGGTGGAAGCGATCGCGGCGCAGACCAATATTCTCGCGCTCAACGCGGCGGTCGAGGCCGCGCGCGCCGGCACCCAGGGACGCGGTTTTGCCGTGGTGGCGAGCGAAGTGCGCAGTCTCGCGCAACGTTCCGCCGACGCCGCACACGAGATCAAGACGCTGATTCGCGAGTCGGCCGCCACCATCGACGCCGGCACACAACTGATTCATCACGCGAGCCACACCATGAACGGCGTGGTGGAAAGCGCCGGCAGCGTGACGCGCATCGTCGAGTCGATCGCGACGGCGAGCGTCGATCAGGCAACGGGAATTGCGGAAGTAAACGATGCCGTCACGCAGATGGATCAGGTGACGCAAAGCAACGCGGCGCTCGTCGAGCAGGCGGCCGCGGCGGCCGATGCGGTGCAGAGCAAGGCCTCGGGACTCGTGCAGAGCGTGAGTTTCTTCCGGCTGGGCGCCGCGGCCTGAGGAACCGGCGCCGTGCTTCTGCGCACGGCGCATCGATCAGGCGGCGTGCACGCTGTGTGCAATACCCCGCTTAACGCTTAACTCTCGAAGTCGAGCCCGCCGATCAAGGCCACCGGATCGGCCTGGGTGTGCGCCACAAAATCCAGTTCGCGCGCACGCGTCCAAGCCGCGAGCTTGCGCGGCAGCGCAGCCAGATAACCGGCGAAACGCGCCGGCCCCTCCTCCCCCATCAGTCTTTCGATTTCGTCGCTGTCCCAGGTCAGGTACAGATTCAGCGGATGCGGATACTGCCCCATGCCTTCAATGGGCGCCGCATGAATCCGCACGCGCGTGGGATGCCCGTGCCCGCCGTACGGCAGCACCTCGGTATGGACAGTCGTGGCGAAGCACGCGGCAATCGCCTCGGCGATACGAGGCGCAAACTGCTGATCAAAACGAGTGGCACTCTCAGGACGCATCCATGTCTCCGGCGTTATACGCGATCAGCCAGGCATCGTAGCACGCGCTAATCCGGCTGTTTCGCACAACGCCCCGCGCGCCGGCGCAGCACAAAACCGACGAGCGCGGCAAACGCGGCGGTCGCCGCATAGCCGGCAAAGCGAATCGCCGTTTCGGACGGCAAGCGTGAGATCAGAACAACAACGATGGCGAGCGCCAGCACGGCTAGCAGCCCGATGATCCCTTTCATCTCATGTCTCCCCGACCCCGGTTGTGAAACAGCTTTGGCCTCATTGTCAGAGCATATTCAAGCGAGGCGCAATTAGCGTTTATCGCAAGCGAGTCAGGGTCAGTGTCAGGCGGCGTCCCCTCGCCCGCTGCCATGTGCCTGCTGCAGAATGAAGTCGATGAACGTCGCAGCCGCGCGCGTGTGATGCCGGTTCGGCATGTACACCATGTACATATGCGTGCCGTAGATGCTGAGCCGCCATTCGTCGAGCGTGGTCACCACCTCGCCGCGGCGCAGATCGTCCTGCACCACGTAGTCGGGCACGAGCCCCACCCCGAGACCGGCGAGCACCGCCTGGCGAAGGAACAGAAAATTCTCGGAGATGATGGCCGGCTCCAGCAGCACTTCGTGCCGCTCGTCGCGCAAGTAGGCGGCGAGGCGCAACTGCTTGCCGACCACGGTCGCCGTAATCAGCGGCGCCGTGCGCAGATCGTCGAGCTGGACTGGCATGCCGTGCTCCTCGGCAAAGGCCTGCGACGCGCACGCCACGTACCGCACCGGCCCCATGTCGCGCGCGACCAGGTTTTGCGGCGGCTCGGACATCACGCGCACCGCGATATCGACCTCGTCGCGCACCAGATCCTCAACGCGATTCTCGAACACCACGTCCAGCACGATTTCCGGATAAAGCCGCTTGAACGCGATCAGCCAATCCGACATGACCAGTTGCCCGTAGCCGCTCGGCACACTCAGGCGCACGCGCCCCCGCAGACTCTGCCCGAGCGCCGTCACCGACTCGCGCGCCGCGAGCAGCGCATTCTGGATCGTGCGGCCGTGCTCATAGAGCTCGAGACCGATTTCGGTCGGCTCGACGCGGCGCGTGGTGCGCCTGACCAGTTGCAGCCCGATCGAACGCTCCAGCTGGTTCAGGTGGTAGCTCACGTTCGCGCGGCTCATTTTCAGGCGGCGCGCGGCTTCGCTGAGGTTGCCCGCATCCAGGATGTCCACCAGCAAGGTCAGGGAATTGACGTCCATGGCGCCGCCTTTGTCAAAGGAATTTTGACAGTCTGTCAACGGTTCATGTGATTGTCAATAAACCTTGACCGAACCACAATCGCAGAATTCGCCAGACCCGGCATGCCCCGCATGCGCCCCATCACACCCCGATAGCAGTCAGGAGACGACTTCATGAGCCTCACCCCTTCGGCCGACGCCGCCGTCGACGTTGTAACGCGCGAATTGCGCGGCAAGGTACTGCTGGTGACCATCGATCACGCGCCCGTGAACGCCTTGTCCGCCGACGTGCGGCGCGGCCTGCTCGCCGCCGTCGAGGCCGCGGATGCCGACCCGGCCGTGGAAGCCGTGTTGATTCTCGGCGCGGGGCGCAACTTTATCGCCGGCGCGGATATCCGCGAGTTCGGCAAGCCGCCGGTGCCGCCCTCGTTGCCGGACGTCTGCAACCGCATCGAAGCGTGCACGAAGCCGGTGGTGGCCGCGATTCACGGCGCCGCGCTCGGCGGCGGTCTGGAAGTGGCGCTTGCCGCTCATTACCGGATTGCCGTCGAAGGCGCGAAGCTCGGCTTGCCCGAGGTGCAACTCGGCCTGCCGCCAGGCGCCGGCGGCACGCAGCGCGCGCCGCGACTGATCGGCGCGCAAGCCGCGCTCGACCTGATTCTCAGCGGCCGCCACGCCAGTGCGAAGGAAGCGTTGGCGCTCGGTCTCGTCGACCGTTTGGGCGGCAGCGACGACGTCCTCGCCGAGGGGCTTGCTTACGCGCACGAACTGCTGGCCGCTCATGCGCAGGTGCGCCGCACACGCGACGCCACGGCACTCAGCGACCGCACCGCGAGTCTCGCAGCCGTTGCCGCCGCACGCGCTGACACCGCGAAAAAGTCACGCGGCCTGTTCTCGCCGCTGAAAATCGTCGAGGCGGTCGAAGCCGCCATCGAACAGCCTTTCAACGACGGTCTGCGGCTCGAACGCAAGCTGTTCCTCGAGTGTCTCGACAGCCCGCAGCGCGCCGGTTTGATTCACGCGTTCTTCGCCGAACGCGAAGTGCTCAAGGCCCCCGAAACGCGCGATGCCAAGCCGCGCGCGCTGAACAGCATCGGCGTGGTGGGCGGCGGCACGATGGGCGCGGGCATCGCCGTCGCGGTGCTCGACGCCGGCTTGCCGGTGACGATGATCGAGCGCGACGACGCCTCGCTCGCTCGCGGCCGCGCGCACATCGAAAAGGTCTACGACGGCCTGATCGCCAAAGGCCGCTTGAGCGAAGAGAAGAAAGCCGCCGTCATGGCGCGCTGGAGCGGCAGCACTTCGTACGACGCGCTCGCCGGCGCCGACCTCGTGATCGAGGCCGTGTTCGAAGACATCACGGTGAAACAGGCGGTGTTCGCCGAACTCGATCGCGTCTGCAAAGCCGGCGCCGTGCTCGCGACCAACACGTCGTACCTCGACATCGACGCGATTGCCGCAAGCATCTCGCGTCCCGCGGACGTGATCGGCCTTCACTTCTTCTCGCCCGCCAACATCATGAAACTGCTGGAAGTGGTGGTGCCGAAGCAGGTCAGCGCCGACGTGGTGGCCACCGCCTTCGAACTCGCAAAGAAGCTGCGCAAGACACCGGTACGCGCGGGCGTGTGCGACGGCTTCATCGGCAACCGCGTGCTGGCCGTGTATCGCACCGCCGCGGACGCGATGATGGAAGACGGCGCCTCGCCCTATCAGATCGATGCGGCCGTGCGCGCCTTCGGCTTTCCGATGGGACCGTTCCAGGTGGTCGACCTGGCGGGCGGCGACATCGGCTGGGCCACGCGCAAGCGCCGCGCGGCCGCCCGCAATCCCGCCGCGCGCTACGTGCAGATCGCCGACCGCCTGTGCGAGCGCGGCTGGTTCGGCCAGAAAACCGGCCGCGGATTTTATCTGTACCCCGAAGGTTCGCGCAGCGGCGCGCCCGATCCTGAGGTCGTTGCCATCATCGAGGCCGAACGCGCGCGCGCCGGCATCACGCCGCGCAGCTTCACCGACGAAGAAATCATGCGCCGCTACATGGCCGCGATGATCAACGAAGGCGCCAACGTCGTGCATGAACGCATCGCGCTGCGCCCGTTGGATGTGGACGTGACCTTCCTGTACGGCTACGGCTTTCCGCGCTATCGCGGCGGTCCGATGAAGTACGCGGACAGCGTCGGCCTGCCGAAGATTCTCGCGGACATTCGCGAGTTCGAGAAAGAAGACCCGATCTTCTGGAAAGCGTCGCCGCTGCTCGTCGAACTGGTGGAACGCGGCGCGGATTTCGCGAGCCTGAACGAAACGGCCTGAGACAGTCTGATATCAAGTACATCGCGACCGGTGGTGGCATGTTGCCCGCGCCGGTCCGCTAACTCTCTACGGAAGACCCTGCCATGGATCTGAACTTCACTCCCGAAGAAGAAGCCTTCCGCGCCGAGGTACTGGCGTTTCTGCGCGACAAGCTGCCCTCGCGTCTGTCCGGCAAGGTGCACGGCGGCCGCCGTCTCACCCGCGCCGACATGGCCGAGTGGCACGCGATTCTCAACGAGAAAGGCTGGCTCGCCAATCACTGGCCGCAAGAATACGGCGGCCCGGGCTGGAACGCCGTGCAGAAGTTCATTTTCGAAAACGAATGCGCATTGGCCGGCGCGCCGCGCATTGTGCCGTTCGGCGTCAACATGCTCGGACCGGTGCTGATCAAATACGGCAGCGAGGCGCAAAAGCGCTATTGGCTGCCGCGCATTCTCGACGGTTCGGACTGGTGGTGCCAGGGCTATTCGGAACCGGGCGCCGGCTCCGATCTCGCCTCGGTCAAAACCACAGCTGTGCGCGGCATGGATGCGCAAGGCGAGCACTACATCGTCAACGGCCAGAAGACGTGGACCACGCTCGGCCACTACGCGAACATGATCTTCTGCCTCGTGCGTAGCGCGACCGACACGCGCAAGCAGGAAGGCATCAGCTTTCTGCTGATCGACATGAATACGCCGGGCATCGAAGTGCGCCCAATCATCACGCTCGACGGCGAGCACGAAGTCAACGAAGTGTTTTTCACCGACGTGCGCGTGCCGGTCGAGAACCTCGTCGGCGAAGAGAACAAGGGCTGGACCTACGCGAAGTATCTGCTCACGTATGAGCGCACCAATATCGCGGGTGTCGGCTTCTCGGTGGCGGCCTTCAACCGGCTGCAAAAGATCGCCGCGAAGCAGCGCCGCAATGGCCGGCCGCTCGCCGACGACCCGGCGTTCGCAGCACGCATGGCACGCGTCGAAATCGACCTGGAGAACATGAAGACCACCAATCTGCGCGTGATCGCGGCGGTGGCCGGCGGCGGCGTGCCCGGTGCCGAAAGTTCGATGCTGAAGATTCGGGGCACCGAGATCCGTCAGGAAATCTCGTCGCTCACGCGCCGCGCGATGGGTCCTTATGCACAGCCGTTCATCGAGGAAGCCTTGCACGACGGCTATGAGGGTCCGCAGATCGGCCCCGACGAAGCCGCGAGCGCCGCTTCGATTTACTTCAACAACCGCAAGCTGTCGATCTTCGGCGGCTCGAACGAAATCCAGAAGAACATCATTTCCAAAATGATCCTGGGACTCTAAGGGGCGCACCTCATGAATTTCCAGCACACTGAAGACCGCCGCATGCTGGCGGATACGCTCAACCGTTTTATCGGCGAGCAATACGACTTCAATGCGCGCGACCGCATTGCGCGCTCGGCGGAAGGTTTTAGCAAGGATCTGTGGAGCCGGTTTGCGGAGCTCGGCGTGATCGGCGCGTTGTTCGACGAAGCAGACGGCGGTTTTGGTGGCGCCGGCTTCGACATTGCCGTGGTGTTCGAGAGCCTGGGCCGCGGTCTCGTGGTCGAACCGTTTCTCGATACGCTGATTGTCGGCCGCGCCGTGGCGCGCAGTGGCAATGACGCCCAGAAAGCGCTGCTCGGCGAGTTGATGGAAGGCTCGCGCATCGTCGCGCTCGCGCATGGAGAACCCGAATCTCACTACGAGCTCTCCCGTGTGACGACGCGTGCCCAGCGCAGCGGCAACACGTGGCAACTGAACGGCGCGAAAGCGGTGGTTCAGCATGGCGAGAACGCATCGCTCTTTCTGGTTTCGGCACGCACGAGCGGCGAAGACGATGCGCAGGAAGGCGTCACGCTCTTTCTCGTGCCGCGCGATACAGCGGGTGTCAGTGTGCGTGGCTATCGCAAGATCGACGGCGGCCGCGCGGCCGAGGTGATGTTCGGGAACGTCACGCTCGGCGACGACGCATTGCTTGGCACGGTGGGTGAAGGTTTTGCCACGCTCGAATACGCCACGGGCTGCGGCGTGCTGGCCCTGTGTGCCGAAGCGGTGGGCGCGATGGACGTAGCGAAAGACCACACGCTCGAATATCTGCGCACGCGCAAGCAGTTCGGCGTGCCGATCGGCAGCTTCCAGGCATTGCAGCATCGCATGGCCGATCTGCTGCTCGAAATCGAGCAGGCTCGCTCGGCGGTGATCAATGCGGCCGCGGCGCTTGGAGCCGAGCGCAAGGTGCGGGAGCGCGCGGTATCGGCGGCGAAATACAGTATCGGGCGAATCGGCACGCTCGTCGCGGAAGAATGCATTCAACTGCACGGCGGGATCGGCATGACGTGGGAGTTGCCGCTCGCTCACTACGCGAAGCGCCTCGTGATGATCGATCATCAGCTTGGCGATGAGGATCATCATCTCGAACGGTTTGCCGCGCTGGGACGCGAGTAAGCGTCAAGCAGGGCTTCCGGGCGGTGCGAGTTCCCGTCACGCCGCCCAACGGCAGCAGCATCCCGATCGCCGCCAATCCGCTTTCGACGTAAGCGCTAAAGATCGAGCGGCGCAAGCCCCTCCCACTTCGCTTCGCGGAATGGTCCGCAAAGCGAAGCGGGATATCCGCGTTCCCCAAGCGTTTCCGGCCTTGCGTTGACGCCAGCAAGGGTTCATGGATAATGGCCTGAAATACAGCGTTTTTCGCAACGCTCTCCGTCACGGCCGCACACCGAATCGAAGCACAACCGCCACGACCCACTTGAAAGCCACTTCGTCCAGTCAGACCTACCGGCTCGCCACGGGCTATGCATTCGGCCTGTCCGACATTGGACTCGTGCGCCGCAACAACGAAGACGGTTTCCTGATCGACGAGGCGCTCGGGCTCGCCATCGTCTGCGACGGCATGGGCGGTCACGATGCCGGCGAAGTCGCCAGTGCCGAGGCGCTGGTGTTGATGCATCAGTTCATCGCAGAACTCGACCCGCACGCGTTTGCGTCCGGCCCGCGCGAGGACCCGGACGCAACCCTGCCGGGGCGCTATTCGGTAAAGTCCGACGGCACCGCGCCACAGGCACCTCACCCGGTGGTCACCGCCACAACGCGCGCGGTCGAACGCGTCAACGACCATCTGTACGCGATGAACCTCAGCGACAGGCGCGCGGACGGGCGCGGCATGGGCACGACCATGACCGGCATCTGGCGTCAGCCAAACACGGCGGCGATGGTGGCGTTTCATGTCGGAGACAGCCGCCTGTACCGCTGGCGCGAGGGTCGCATGCTGCAGATCACGCGCGATCAGACGCTCTATCAGCAGGCGCTCGAAGCGGGCATCACCATCAATCTGCCGGCACGTAACGAGTTGCTGCAGGCCATCGGGCCGTCGCCGCTGGTGGAGCCGGAAGTGCACCGCCTCACCGCGAGGCCCGGCGATCTTTATCTGCTGTGCTCGGACGGTCTGCACGGCATGCTCGCCGACAACCAGATCGCCGACGTGCTGCGCCAAACCACGCCGGAGTCGCTCGCCGCGTGCAGCGCGCAACTCGTCGAGCTTGCGAAGCAGCACGGCGGCAAGGACAACGTCACCGTCGTGCTGGTGTGGTTCGACTCGTAGCGCCCCTGCCGACGCCGGCGCCGTGCCAATTCACCACGCTGGCGGCAGTACCCGCTCCGAGCCCAACACATGCCAACCCGACTCTTCCCAACCCGCGTCGATGAGCGCACAGAAGCGCTGCTCATCGGGCAGTCCGGAACACGACAGCAGCACGCATCCGGCCGCCTCGGTGCTCTCGCTCCACCAGAAGCTGCACCGCCGCAGGCCTGAAGCAGCTTGATCCATGGTCAGTTTGTGAGCCGCTTCGGTAAGCGCGTCATTTGAAATCGACCCAAGCGGGTAGCACAACGCGGCGTGAGCGTCGCTTGCCATCCGCACGGCGGGCGCGATCAACTCTTCGAGCGACGCGTCGAGCGCATCGACCAGGAATCGCTCGTCGAGCGTCGAACGCGCAAGTTCTTCGAGACGGTCGTACCACGCGCCGCTCACGCCGAGCCAGCCCGCAAGATCGAATTCCGCGTCGCAGCCGGCCGCTATAGTCAATGGAAAATAACGCCCGACGCGGTCCATGCCGGGCATTATCACGCCTGCCCACGCACGTTCGCCGCACACATGCCGTCCCACCGCGAAACGCCATACGGGACTGGTCAGATACGCAGCCAGCCAGGTTTCACGCAGACGTTGACGGCTCGCGTGCAACCCGCACTGCAGCCACTCGTCCCAGGCGTCGAGAAAATCGGCGGGTAAGCGGCGCGACAGAAAGTCTCCATGAGTGACCGCCTTGCCGAAAAACCCGGGCGTATCGAACGTGGCATTCATAGCTTTGCCGGGCAGCGGAACTGGGTCAGCGCGTCGAGGTTGAACGGATTCACCACGCTGCTCGCGCGCAGTTCGAGCGTGACCTTCCGGCCATCCAGATCCAGCGTCAGGTTATAGCGGTCGCGCTGCGCGGTGGGCTCCAGCACGCCCTTGTCGATCATCCTGAACCAGGCCCACGGACCGTCCGTCGAGTAGCCGCTCGTGCCCGCCGCGCCCGGCGGCGCAAAATCGACCCGCACCGTACTCGACACCTTGCCGCTCGGCCATTGGAACGCCGTCGAACGCGTCGGGCCGTGGCCGTAAGTGAGCGTCTGGCCGTCGAGATCCAGCGTGAATTGCGTGACGGCGGCGTCCATCGTGACGGGTTTCAGCTCAAAACGCGCCGAGGCCATCTTGCCGCCACCCGCGAAGAACGCATCGCGGATCTTCGCGGCACGTTGGAACTGCGCGAGCACATCGTCCGGAATGCCGAGCGACACGTTGCCGAATGGGCGCCAGCTCCAGCGCGTTCTGGACGTGTCGACGTACGGCAGCAGGTTGTGCTGGAAGAAATCGTCGATCAACCCACCCGGTGCGAATATGCGCCCGAAGTCCTCCTGGGTCACGGCATCCGCTGCGTTGCGCACGAGCGGATAGCGGCCGTCGATGGCCTGATGGCAGAACGACGCCACATTCGCGATCCACAGCGAACTCAGCCGGCCGCGTTCGCTGCCGAGCGTCAACGACGAACCGGAATCCGCGACCCCCGTCAGCATGGCGGCGAGTGGCGCGGGTTTGCCTTCGGCGCCCTGCTTCAGCTTTAACAGCGCATCCGATGCCGGCGCGGGAGCGCCCTGGCGCCGCGCGGTGTTGGCGGCATCGAGGTAGACGAACACTTCGTTTAACGAAGCAAGTTGCGCGTCCAGCGGTGACACGCCGCCCGCGCCCGCCGCCGCCATTTGATGCAGAGCCTCGAAATGCAGATCGACCGGATTCTGCACCGGCGCCGCCGCCGTGGCGGGCGCGGCGTCGTCGGATGAAGCGAGCGCACTCTCGAGTTTCTGCTTGACACTGTCGAGCTTGCTTTTCGCCGAATCGACCAGGCTCCCCTGCTTCACGCCGGCGAGCGTGGTTTCGTTGGTCGCAGTCACAAGGAATTTTTTCAGCGGCGACGTGGGTTGCGCGAGCAGGTTCACCACCCGCGCCGCCTGATCGAGATCGCGGAACGGCACAATGCCGACATCGGACAGAAACGCGTCCCAGCGCCGGATATAGTCGTCGTAATACAGTTCGAGTACCTGAGCATTCAATTGCTCGATCGCCGCGGGATCGGTGACAGCCTCGTCCTTGCCGAGAATCCAGTTGTCCTTGACGACGCCGGCCACCGCGAGATCGCGATGCGCGAGGAACTGGCGGTAGCCATCGCGCGTATAGAGCCCCGGCACGCCGCGCGTCAGCGGTTCGCCGCTCTTGCGCACGAACACGAGCGCCGCGTCCCGTCCGGCCGCGCTCGCCAGCGACACGTCCGGCAAGCCCGTGCGTTGCAGACCGCGCAGCAGCGACGCATAGACCCGCTGTTGCAGCGGAACGCGCGCGAGGGCCGCGCGCGTCGAAGCAACCAGGTCGCCGTCGAGCGTCACCGGGCCGTCGTCCTCCACATGCTCGAGCAGCGCGGCCATGTGCGCGGACAGATCCTTGCGCTGGTCGTCGGTCAGGCGGCCGGCGAGATTGCGGCTCCAGTCGTAATCGGCCCAGCCCGCCACCGAGTCGGCATCGAAATGGCGCGGATCGCCCAGCATCAGGTAGACCCGCAACGTCTCGTACAGGTATTGCGGATTGTTGGCATCGCCACGCCGCAGTTGGTCCTCCAGACGGCCGATGAGGCGCGGCAGCAGCGTCTGACGCAACAGCCGTTGATACAGCGCTTGCGCGGCCGAGCCGAGCTTGTCGCCTTGATACAGACCCATGGTCATCAGAAACGGCGCGCCGCCCATACGGTCCGCGTAACCGCCCGGAATTGCGCGAGCCGCGTCGAGCAGCGGCAGCACGCTCGACACGCCGGCGTCGGGCACGAGGTTGCGCGCCTGCGCGTCGATCGACGCGACCTGCAACGACACCTCGTTCACATAAGCCTTGTTCCTCACGTAACTCGTGACAAGGCCAGCCGCGACCAGCAAGATCAGCACCGCGGCCAGCGCCCACGCGCCGCGTTGCAGCCATGCGCGACGGCGCTCGACGCGTAGGTCCGCGCCCGCGAGGCCCGACTCCTGGAACAGCACGTCGCGCAGCAGCCGCGTGATGAAATAGCTGCGCCCACTCGCCGTATTCGCGACCAACACCTGGCGATCGACACCGAAGCTCGCCGCGAGCGCACCCATCACGCGATCGATCGGGCTGCCCTCCTGCGTGCCGCTCGTGAAATACACGCCGCGCAACAGCGCGTTTTCCTCGTAGCGGCTCGACTGAAATACGTCGCCGAGAAAACCGCCCAGCAAGTCGCGCAACGACGCCAGCTGCTGCGGAAAACCATAGAGCAGCGCGCGTCGCCGAACGTCCCGCTCAGCTTGCAGACGATCGAGCACGCGGGTCTGCAAACGCGCTTCCAGCGCGTCGAATTCGGCGGGAAACGCACTCAGCAGCTGATCCACGCTGGCCGCCTCCGCCACCGGAAACGTCATACCCAACACGCTCGCGCGCTCATCGCGGCCAAGGTCGTCGAAAAACTCGACGAAACCCGCGAGCAGATCGCACTTGGTGACCAGCACATAAATGGGAAAGCGGATGCCGAGGCGCTCGTGCAATTCCTTGATCCGCTCGCGAATCGCCTGCGCCTGCTGCTTGCGATCGGCCTCGGACTGGCGCAACAGGTCGGCCACCGACACGGCGACGATCACGCCATTGATCGGCCGCCGCCGCCGGTATTTTTTCAGCAGTTGCAGGAAGCCGGTCCACGCGGCCTTGTCGGCTTCGCTGTCGCTATCTTGCGTGGTGTAGCGGCCTGCCGTGTCGAGCAGCACGGCTTCGTCGGTGAACCACCAGTCACAGTTGCGTGTGCCGCCAATGCCGCGAATCGCCTCCCTGCCCAACTTGTCGGCGAGCGGGAATTTCAGGCCCGAATGCACCAGCGCGGTCGTTTTGCCGGCGCCCGGCGCGCCGACGAACATGTACCACGGTGTCTGATACAGATACTGACCGCCGAAGCGGCGCCCGCCGCGTGCCTGGCGCAACACGGCGAGCGCTTCCTGGAAGCGCTGGTTGAGTGCCGCCACTTCGGCGCTCGAGCGTGTGTTGCCGGGCGCCGCATTTGCAGCAGCGGCGCCCGATGAGGATTCGGCCGCCGCATCGGCGGCAGGCTGAGCCGCCACACTCTGCATGAGCTTCAGATTGGCCACGCGTCCAATCAGCCATTTGACGATAAAGAACCCGGCCCACAGCACGAAAATAATCGTGATCAAGGTTAAACGGCTCGACACCGATTCGAGCGGCGCGTGAGCGTTGAACGCCACGAGCGGCCCGTCGATCCAGACGATCAGCGACAGCGCGAGCGCGCCGAAAAACGCCAGCACCCAGGCCCGTGTCAGCCAGCAGAAGAATCGTTTCATGACAGATGACCCGGCGAAAAGTGGAACGAAGAAGAATCTGCGCATGCCACGCTCACGGCGCCCCCAATGCAAAGACCGTCACATCCACGCGCCGGTTGCGCGCCCGATTCGCGGCGCTGTCATTCGGCACGAGCGGCTCGGTGTCGCCGCGTCCTTCGGCTGCAAAGCGATCGGGCGTGCCCGTGCGCGCGGCAAGCACCTGCTTGACCGCCTCGGCTCGCGCTTGCGACAGATGCCAGTTCGACGGAAAGCGCGCCGACACGATGCGCTGATCGTCCGTGTGCCCCGCCACCACCACACGCCCAGGCACCGTCTTCAACGCATCGCCGATCCGGTTGAGCAGCGGGTAGAAGCCGCTCGATACATCCGCGCTGCCGGAGCTGAACATGCCGTCGCCGTGCAGCGTGATGACAGACTTGCCGGGCGAGTCGGCCACACTGACCAGCCCCTGGGCGATTTCCGGCGCGAGGAATGCCGCAAGACGCGGTTTGGCGGGCTCGATGGCAGGCACCGCCTTGCGCGGAGCCGCAGGTTCGGCGACTGCGGTCTTGACGCCGTGCAATGCGGAGAACACCGGGTCGGACGCGCGGTTCAGGCTGATCGAAAACGCCAGTTGCAGCGCCATCAGGATCACGCCGGTCAGCGCCGCGAGCACCCACAGCGGCAAGAGGCGCATCAGCGGATTGCGCTTGTCGACGACGCCTTGCCAATGCGGCGACAGATCCCGCTCGACCGGACCGCGTCGTTCGCGGATCATCGCCAGCAGCCGTTCGCGCAAAACGTCGAGTTGCGCGCGGCCGCCTTCGATCAGGCGGTAGCGCCCTTCCATGCCGAGCGCGAGACAGACGTACATGAGCTCGAGCACGTCGATGTTGGTGCGCGGGTCCTGCGCAAGCCGTTGCAGGATCAGGAAGAACTTCTCGCCGCCCGACGCTTCGTTATGAAACAGGATCAGCAGGCTGCGCCCCGACCACGCGCCGCCGCCACCCCACGGTGTGCTCGATACCGTCTCGTCGAGAAACGTGCACAACGCGTAACGCGCGGCCGACAACGCTTCAAGACCGAGGTTGGCCTCGCGCGCTTCGCTCTCGAACTGGCGCACGCCATCCACCAGGCGCTGGCGCAGGTCCTCCAGATCGGAGTGCGTCGACATGTGGCGCAGCGGCACGATCAGGTCGAGCAACGGGTTGGCCGCACGCAGCAGCGGATTGATCCCGCTGGTGTGGATCGCGCCGGCCGCGGGCGCCTCGGCCGGTGCAGGCCGCGAGGGTGGCGGCGCTTCAGGCGCCGGGTTGGGGATGTTGGCGCTGGGCGCAGCGCCCTTGCCGCCGGGACGCGGCACCAGAAAGGTGGCGTCCTGATCCGCGGCCATGTCGTCTCGACTCATGATCGGCTACCTCCTGATGGCCCAGAGCGCCAATTGCAGGCCTGGAAAATCTCCGGCCACGTGCATCGCGAAGCCCGCCGAGGTCGGCAGCAGCTTCCACAGATCGTTGCTGCGGTCGAGCTCGAAGTACGTGAAGCCGGCGTGAAACGGCAACTGCCGGGGCGCGACCGGCAGCGCGCGCAGCGCGATGCCGGGAAGCTGCAGATTGACGAGGTCGCGGATCTTTTCGACCGGCCCGATCTTGACCTGCTGCATGAAGCTGTTGCGCACCGTTTCAGCGGGCATCTGCGCGTTGACGGCCAGCACGAAGGTCGCGGATTTGAGCAGCTCCGTGTCGGCCACGACCGCGACATGCACACCGAACTTGCGCGCTTCGAGCGGAATCGGCACCACGGCCGAATCCATCACCATGCTCAGCGACTGTCGCAGATCGGCGATCACCGGCATGAAGGTGTCGGCAAGCCGGTCATGCCGGTACACGGGATACTGCGCAGTCCGTTTGCCCGCCTGCGAGAAGGTGGACAATTCACCCGCCAGCGCAACGGCCACGCGATACAGTTCCTCGGGATGCAGGCCCGTCATGGTCGCGAGATGGCTTACCAGCGGCTCGGCGCGATTGATGAGTTGCAACAGCAGGAAGTCCTGAATCTCCGCCGCGCCTCCCGTGCCCGGCGCCGTGAGCCGGCTCGCGAGCGCGCCGCCGCGCTGGCGCAGGAGGCCCGTGAACTCATCGGCGAAAGCGGCGAGCCGTGGCGCCACGCGAAAGTCCAGGCAAGGCGGTGCGTAGTCGGCATCGAGCACGATCTGGTTATCGGCGCGCCGCTCGATCACGCGTGCGACGCCCAGGCACGCGTGCGCGTTCACCACTTCGGATTCGAACGCGAGCCTCAGGCGCAGCTTGCCGATCTGCAGAAGCGCGGCGCCGGTGCCATCGGCGTTGCTGTCGGCCACTTCGTACTCGAGCGTGCCGTAGCGCGCGAAGCTGTCGGCCGCGGGCGCGGCGGCGGCCTCCGGTATGCCCACGCGGCGCACCGGCAACGCCAGCACGACCAGCGCGTTGCGGGCGTCGTCGGGAATGTCGATGCCGGGCGGCGGCGCATCGTCGGCGGATAACGCGAACGGCGTGCCGTCGGGCAGCACGCCCGCGCACTCGCGAATCGCCAGCTTGCCGAGCGCGAGCTGCGCGTCGTCGAGCCTGAGCGTCGTAAAGCCCCAGCCGTAAGGCCTGAGCCCAGCCGTGCGCGACTCGACCAGCGCGTGCAGATAGCGGTCGTGTTGCTGGAGATGCTGCGGTTGCAGAAACATCCCCTCGGACCAGATGACTTTGTTGTTCCAGGACATCGCGTGTGGTGACTCCAGTTAGGCGTCGATTAGCGACTCGATTCGGTTTCCTGATGATCTTGCGGAACAGATGCGTGCTATGAAGGCTTCGGCTGCGACGCCGCTTTGTCGGCTGGCGCGGCGGGAGCGGCCGGCGTGACCGCGACGCCCAGCGCATCTAGCCGAACTTCGAAACCCTTGACGCTCGCCGGCCACACGTCGACGACCGCGCGCCAGCGTGCCGAATCCACGTCGCGATAGGCCGCGAGCACGGCGAACTGCCGCGAGTCTTTCGCGCGCTCCAGCACCACCGTGCGGTTCGCTGCCGGTGCGATGTCGAGGTCCTCGCGTGCCAGCAGGTCGGCGCCGAGCAAAGCGGCGTCGTGATCGAACAGCGCGAAGAAATCGGCGTTGGCGAACTTGCCGGCCGACTTCAGCTGATACAGGCGCACCGCCACGGGCGACGGACGCCCGCTCGTATCGGGGTTCAGTCCAGGCGCGGCCTCGAGGGCGATATCGACGAGCTGCGGTGGCGGCGGACTCGCGGGCGGTGGCGCCGCGGGCGCGGGCGGCGGTTTTTTGGCCGAGCCGATCAGCGGCAGCTTGTCGAGCATGCCGCAACCGGCCAGCAGTGCGCTCGCCGCGCCAAGGCCAAGTACGCGCCGACGCATGACGAGCGTGGGCCTCGCGAGCCATGTGGATCGCGCAGGCGGTGCAGGCCGTGCAGGCGTCGAGGGCAGCGCGAGCAAACCGCCCGCTTGCCAATCTCCCTGAGTGGCTGGGTCTGTCTTCAGGCTTGCCCGCGCACGGCGAGCCAGGCGCGATGGGAAGGGCTTGTTCATTTCGTGCGCATGCGTCCAATCTGGTCTTCATAAGCACTGGCGAAGCGCTCGCCGAACAGACGCTGAAAATCGTCGTCGGCCTCGCGCACCATTTCGTCGTACATCTCGACCTGGCGATCCCACATGCGCGCCTTACGGTTACCGCCGAGCATCTTGTCCATCACGCTCGGCGCGGCGACGCGCTGCTCGATCGCGGCCGGATCGAAGCGCTTGAGCACGTCGAGGAGCGCCGCGCGCATGCCGGCGACCATGGCAAGTTCGTGCGCCTTGATATCGTCGAACGACGCCCAGATCGCCTTGAGCGGCGGCAAGTAGCCGGCGCCTCGGCCCGACAGCATCTGCGTGAGCGCGCTGTCCACGTCGGGAAAGAATTTCAGCGGGTTGTTGTCGCGCACACCGATCACCGTCATGTCAATGCGGATTTCCTTCTTGGTCAGCGCACGCGCCATCAGCACGTCGATCGTGCCGCCGAGCGCTTCGCGCAACATCTGGCCGACGAGTTCGGCGAGATCGGTTGCGCTGCGCGAGCCGCGCGGCAGGTCGGGCACGCCGAGGCCTTTGAGGAGGGCCTGGAAGACGGCGTCGTCGTTAGATGTGGGTGTGGCGGGTGCGGTGGTTGCTGGCGCGGTGGCTCGTGGTTGGGGTGCGGGTTGCGATTGTTGTGCTTGCGGCGTCGATAACACGGATCGGGTTTGCGAAGCCGGTGCTACTTGAGGCGCCGCTTGCACTTGAGGCGGCTGCGGCGCTTGACGTACGTCTGGCGCTGGCGGTGTCTGTTGCACATGCGGTGCATCTGGAACCAGCGGCGTTTGCGGCACTTGCGGCGCACCTTCGGCCAGCGGCGCCTGCTCCATTTGCAGAGCCTCTGCAGCCAGCGGCGCTTGCGGCGCTTGCTGTACCGGTGGCGTTTGCACGACCGGCTGCGAAACAGAACCCGACCGCCCAAGAATCGTGAACTCGGGCAACAGCACCGGCGCCACAACCGGCGCTTCGTGGGTCGCGCTGATCTGCGACGGCTTTTGTTCAACGGCAGCCGTTGCATGACCACCCTGCCCCAGGTCCGCGAACGGATCGTAATCGGCAGGAATCCCAATCGGTGTAGTAGCGAACGGCAGCGACTCCGGCGCCGCGGCGGTCCCCATCGACCCCGTATAGCCCGGCGCGGGTTGAATCGAAGCCCCTCCGAACAACACATCGGCCAGCGGCCCCGCATTCGGGACGAGTGGCCCGCTCAAGCCAAGCGGATCATCCGCCGGACCACTGCCGATCTGCAGCTTGTCGAGCCCCGGCGGACGCGCCAGCGGATCGGGCAAAGGCGCCACGCCCGGCGCGCCAAGCAGGTCGTCAAGCGTCGTCCCCGCCGCCACGGGCGCGACCGGCGCGGCTGCCGAAACCGGCGCCTCCGCCTGCTCGATGACGCTCAGCACATACTCGCCCACTGCCAGGTCATCGCCATGCGTGAGCCGGGCCTGACGCGATCCCCCCAGCGGCTTCCCGTTCAGCACGCTCGGATTGCTGCCGACATCCTGCAGCAAGAAGTTGCCGTCGCGGAACTCGATGCGCGCATGCGCGCGCGAGATCAGCTTGTCCGGGTCCTCCAGCACGAGGTCGTTGTCGCTCGAGCGGCCAATCGTGCCACCGTCCATGCCAAACTTACGTTCGAGCGGCGTGGCCACCGGCGCGCTGCGATAGGTTTCGACGCGCAGAATCAGGAACATGACGGGTTACCTCGTGCCATCGTCGGCCTCCTTGGGCGCATCGGGCGCATCGGGCGCGGCCGCTTGCGCGGAAGCGCCGCCGCCCCCGCCGCCTCCATTGATATTGACCATGGCCGAGCCGTCGATCGCGATCTGCACACCCGCGATCGAAATACCGCTCGCGGACAGAACGATCGAGCTGCCGCCTACCTTGAGCGTCAGCGTCTGATCCGCCTCGAGCGTGATGGTCGCCGCCTTCAGATCGATTTTTTCGCCCGCTGTCAGTGCGAGATTGGTGGCCGACTTGTGCTGCGTGTCGGCGCCGACGTCGAGCGAAAAAGTGCCACCGATCTTGCCCTTGTGCGATCCCGTGACAGTGTCGTGCCGATCCCCCGCCACCTTCGCATAGTGATTGCCGGTCACCGACAGATGCCGGTCGTTGCCGACCGACTCGAACGAATCGTTCTTGACGGTGTTGTCCTGATTGCGGCCCGCGAACAGGAACAGCTGCTCGCTGCCGGCTTTGTCGTCAAAGCGCAGTTCGCTGTAGGTACCGCCGCCTTTTGACGAATTGGTTCGGATTGCCGAGCGTGTCGCCTGCCCCGGCAGCGCATACGGCGGCATCATGCCCGCGTTGTAGACGGTGCCGGTGACGAGCGGCCGGTCCGGATCGCCCTCGAGAAATTCGACCACCACTTCCTGGCCGACGCGCGGCACGAACAGCGCGCCCCAGCGTTTGCCCGCGAACGACTGCGCCACGCGCACCCAGCACGAACTGTTTTCGTCGCTCACGCCCGAGCGGTCCCAGTGGAACTGCACCTTGACGCGGCCATATTGATCCGTCCAGATTTCCTCGCCGCTCGCGCCGGTCACGAACGCCGTCTGCGGGCCGCGCACCACCGGCTTCGGCGTGACGCGCGGCAGCCGGAACGCGTGGGTTTTATCGAGTGCGTCGAAGGTGCAGAGAAACTTCAGGCCATCCGAGCCGCCGCCCGGATCGTAGCCGCTGTATGTGATCTCGTAGCGCGCGCCCACCACGAGATAACCGGTGTTCTGATCGGCACGCGGATGATCGGTCAGATTGAACAGTCCGCCCGGCGCCATCCCGCACGCGTTGGTGCCGCCGCTGATCCGCTGGACCTGGGCCTGCAATGCCTCCAGACGCGTGCGCACCACCGTCTCCGCCGCCGCGCTCGTCGCGAAGCCGCCCGGATAATCGAAGCCCACCGCGCTGCCGTTCTCGTAATCCGTCTGCATCGCGGCCTGCGCGAGCGGAATGCTGCTCGTGCGATTGGTCGCCATCTCGAAGTTGAAGTCACTCGCGCTTTGCTCGTGCGTCTGCATCGTGCCGCGCACGCTCCACTCGCCGATGCACTCGCTGCCGCGCATGCCCCCGCCGCCCGCCACGAAACGAATCGAGCGATAGCCGTCGAGCCAGTCATGCGCCGCGTACGAATCGGCGAGCACGAGCGTGTGGCTCGATTCGTCCTGCCTGAAGAAGTAGTAGATGCCTGCGCTCTCCATCAGACGGCTCACGAACGCGAAATCCGTCTCGCGGTATTGCACGCAGTACGGCAATGCGTCGTAAGTCGCCGAGAGCGACGCCTCGAAGGTCGCCGGATAATCGGCGAACACCGCCTTGATGATCTCGACCACGGTCTTGTTCTGGAACACGCGGCAGTTGCTCGCCCGCGTGAGAAACCATAGCCAGTGATGCAGCGTCGCCTGATACGTGGCGTAGCGGCCGCGCCAGCCGGTATGCGAAAACTGCGTGACGTGGCCATGAAAATAGCGCTCGCCGCCGCCCGGCCTGTCGAGGCGCACGCCGATGGGGTGTCCGAGAATGTCCGCGAGCGCAATCGAGTCGCTCTCACTCAGCAGGTCGAGCCGGTACTCGCTGAGCTGGCCGAGTTCGTCACTGCCGGTCATGCCGGCAAACAGCAGCATGTCTTCGCCGAGCGGGCTCGACACACCGCACGGGCGATATTTCTGAGTGGTCAGCAAGGTTGCCACGCGTCGCCTCTAGGGAATCATGGTTCGGGTGGTGGCGGGCATGACGATGCTCACCGCGCCGCCCCAGTTGCACAGGCATTTCGACGTGTTATCGAGCGCCGGCATATTCGCGATCGTCACGGTCGGCGCGCCGGGCGTCCACGGCGAAGCGGTGGCCGGCACGCACGGCATCGGCGTCAGCACGCCGAGCGCGGCCGTGGTCGCCGCGGCGACCGTCGGATTGGAAGGCGCACTGCACATGCCGAACGGCATGATGTTCACAAGCGGAATGTGATCCATGATGTTGGCGGCGGGCGGCCCCTCCGCGAGCACCTTGTTTTTGGGCAACACCACCAGGCTCGACGGCGCCGCGCCGAACGAGCACTGAAGGGTCGCGCCCATCGAGACCTGGCTAGCCATGAATGCCTCGCTCCTTGGTCAAACTAATCGAACGCATAGCCGAACTCGCCGTTCACCACCGAGATGTGCGCTCGCCGCACGGGCTTGCCGTCCATTAGACGCGTGAGAAATTCGCCGCTGATGGCGGGCAGCACACTGTTCGTGAGAATCGCGTCGATCATCCGGCCGCCGCTTTCGAGTTCCGTGCAGCGGCTCGCAATCAGGCGCACCACTTCGTCGTCGTAGGTGAACGGCACCTTGTGGCTTTGCGCCACGCGCCGCGCAATCCGCCCCAGCTGCAGGCGGATGATCGCGCCGATCATCTCGTCGTTGAGCGGGTAGTACGGGATCGTCACGAGCCGCCCGAGCAGCGCGGGTGGAAACACCTTCAGCAACGGCTCGCGCAAGGCCTTGGCGATGCCCTCGGCGTCGGGCATCAGTTCGGGATCCTTACATAGGTTCGTGATGAGATCGGTGCCGGCATTGGTCGTCAGCAGGATCAGCGTGTTCTTGAAGTCGATCACGCGCCCCTCGCCGTCTTCCATCCAGCCTTTGTCGAAAACCTGGAAGAAGATCTCGTGCACATCCGGGTGCGCCTTTTCGACTTCGTCGAGCAGCACGATGCTGTAGGGCCGACGCCGTACCGCTTCGGTCAGCACGCTGCCCTCGCCGTAGCCCACGTATCCCGGCGGCGCCCCTTTGAGCGACGAGACCGTATGCGCCTCCTGGTACTCGCTCATGTTGATCGTAATGACGTTCTGTTCGCCGCCATACAGCGCTTCAGCGAGCGCGAGCGCGGTCTCGGTCTTGCCGACGCCCGAGGTGCCGGCCAGCATAAACACGCCGATCGGCTTGCTGGGGTTGTCGAGCCCCGCACGCGAGGTCTGGATGCGGCGCGCGATCATGTCGAGCGCGTGGCGCTGGCCGATGATCCGCTGCGACAGCGTGTCGGCGAGCTTCAGCACGTTCTCGATTTCGTTCTTCACCATGCGGCCGACCGGAATGCCGGTCCAGTCCTGCACAACCGACGCGACCGCCTGCTGATCGACGCTCGGCAAAATCAGCGGCGTCTCGCCCTGGTGCCCGGCGAGTTGCGCCTGCAGGTCCTTCAATTGCCCGAGCCACGTGGGGGCTTCGCCGTTGTCCTGCGCACCTTCTACCTTGCCGGTCGCGTCGCGCAGCTTGCCGCGCAGTTCGAGGATGCGCTCGACCAGCGCCTTTTCCGTTTGCCAGCGCGCATCCAGTTCGGCGAGGCGCGCCTTTTCGGCCACCAGCTTGTGCGTGGCGAGCGTTTCACGCTCCAGCGTATCGACGCCGACCGCCGTCTCGCGGCCTATGATCGCCAGTTCGGTTTCGAGCGCGGCAATGCGCTTGCGCGCGTCGTCGATCGTGGCGGGCGTGGCGTGCTGGCTGACCGCCACGCGCGCGCAGGTCGTGTCGAGCAGGCTGACGGCCTTGTCCGGCAGTTGCCGCGCGGGGATATAGCGGTGCGAGAGTTTGACGGCGGCCTCGAGCGCTTCGTCGAGAATCTGCACGCGATGGTGCGTTTCCAGCGACGAAGCAATGCCGCGCATCATCAGCAAGGCCTTCTCTTCGGATGGCTCCGGCACCTGCACGACCTGGAAGCGGCGCGTGAGCGCGGGGTCCTTCTCGATGTGCTTCTTGTACTCGGCCCAGGTGGTCGCGGCCACGGTGCGCAGCGTGCCGCGCGCGAGCGCCGGCTTGAGCAGGTTGGCCGCGTCGCCCGTACCGGCGGCACCGCCCGCGCCCACCAGCGTATGCGCCTCGTCGATGAAAAGAATCACCGGCTTTTCCGAGGCCTGCACTTCTTCGATCACCTGGCGCAGCCGGTTCTCGAACTCCCCTTTCATGCTTGCGCCTGCCTGCAGCAGACCGACGTCGAGTGTCAGCAGCCGCACGTCGCGCAATTGCGGCGGCACGTCGCCCGCCACGATGCGCTGCGCGAAGCCCTCGACCACCGCCGTCTTGCCGACACCCGCCTCGCCCGTGAGGATCGGGTTGTTTTGGCGGCGGCGCATCAGAATATCGATCACCTGGCGAATTTCCTCGTCGCGGCCAACGATCGGATCGAGCTTGCCGCTGCGCGCCTGCTCGGTCAGGTCGAGCGTGAAGCGCTTGAGCGCTTCGCCCTTGCCGAGCGCGGCAGGTGCGAGCGCGCCGCTCGCTTCGCCGGGCGCCGCGGCGCCCGCCTGAAAATTGTCAGTAGCCCCAAGGTTCGCTTCGGGCGAGCCGCCGGCGATTTCGTCGAAGGCATCGGCGAGCGTTTCGCTTTTCACCTTCTCGAACTGGCGCGAGACGGCGTACAGCGCGTGGCGCAAACCCGGCGTCTTCAGCAGGCCGACCACGATATAGCCAGTGCGCACCTGCGATTCGCCGAACATCAGCGTGCCGTACACCCACGCGCGCTCCACCGCTTCCTCCACCTGCGACGACAGATCTGTCACCGAGGTCGAGCCGCGCGGCAGGCGATCGAGCGCCGCGGTCAGATCGCGCGCGAGCACCGCCGCGTCGATGTCGAAATGGCGGATGATGCGATGCAGGTCCGAGTCCTGCAACTGCAGGATCTGATGAATCCAGTGGGCAAGCTCCACATAGGGATTGCCCCGCAGCTTGCAGAACACCGTGCTGCTTTCTATCGCCCGATAGGCGAGTCCGTTCAGTTTTCCGAACAGCGCGACGCGACTGATTTCGGCCATGTGTTCCTCGTGAGCGTGGGGTTGCTCAGGTTGCGGGAAAGGTTCTGCATCGCTTCATGAAAGGCGGCGGCCTCAGGAGTGCGCAGCAACCGGTTCGAACAACAACTGCTCTGCGTCGCGAGTGAGCAACTGGCCGGCGACCCAGGTCGTATAACCAAGCCGCGCGGTGCGGCCCAGGCGCAAACGCGGCACCTGCTCTTTTTTCAGCACGAGGCGCACATCCCACGCCAGGGTGTCGCCGACGTACTGGCGCACCCAGTCGATCAGGCGCCGCAGGTTTGCGCCGCCGGGCAGGAAGGCGCGGAACTGCTCGTAGTCGAGCGGCCCGATGCGCAAGCGGAACTTGTGCTGCACGTTCCACACGGCGCTGCCGAGCACGGTACTGACGCCCAGCCGCTCCGCGGCGATGCCGAACTTCAGGCGCGTGCGTTCATCGGCGGGCAGGCGCATCCAGTGCCCGACGAACGGCTCGACGCGCACCGCCACGCCGAAGAAATCGGCCAGCAGCGCAGCCAGCCCTTCTGCGTTGCGGCGTTGATCGGCAAGACGGCCGGCGTAGTGCAGCTTGGCGACCTCGGGCAGCGCCGAACGATGTTGCAGCGAAGCCATGCCTGTACCGATCAGCGACGCGACGTAGGCCGCAAAGCGGTCCGCTTCGGGCCGGTCCAGGCTGACCGATGGCTGCGCGCTCGCCCACGCTCGGTAGAACAGCGACAGCATGCGGTGATGGAACACGTCGAGAAAACGCGCCATGGTCGGGTCGGACGAATTGCGCACGCGATCGCGGATGTACTCCGTCAGATGCAAAGGCAGCGGCCCATTCGGACCGCTCAGGCCGAGAAAGTTGACCTCGAGTCGCGGCGCCGCGGCGCCGCGCCCGTCGAGCGTC
>DASVNP010000395.1:0-2089 GCA_036383775.1 Paraburkholderia sp.
CAGATCGGCAGGCAGCATCCGCTCGAATAAGTGCCGCAACGGTCCGTCGTGGCCGAAGATCACGCGGCCGCGTTCGCGCCGCGCGCGCTCGGCCAGCAACGGCAGAAAGCGCACCGCCCAGAGGCCGTCGCCGTTGCCCTGCTCGCCGTAGACAACTAGCGTTTTGCCGGTCAGCGGTTCGCCTTGCCAATGCGCGCTGATCGCCGCAAGCGCACTTTGCGCGTTATTCAGCTCGCCCGCAGCGAATGCGACGCGCGACTCGTAATGCGCCCAACCCTCGGCAAAACGTCCCGTGCGGATTTCAAGTTCCGACAGATCGAATAGCGCATGCGCGTTGTCCGGCGCGAGCGCCAGCACCTGCCTGAGCAGCGCCTCTGCTTCGGCAAAGCGTGCCTGCTCCTTGATGCATAACGCCAGCTTGTGCAGCGCTACCGGATTGCCCGGCACGACGCGCACCGCCTCGCGCAACAGCGCCTCCGCGGCGGCGAACTCGTCGCGCTGCTGCACGGCGGCCGCGCGCCAGATCAGCGCGTTGGCATCTTCGGCGTGGCGCGCGAGCAGCAAGCCCGTGGCCGAGTCGACCAGCGGCCAATCCCGCAGGACAAAGGCAGTTTGCGCAATCGTGTGAAGCAGCGTGGGTTCGCAGGAGGGATCGAGTTGGTAAGCGCGCACCAGCGCGGCGAGCGCTTCACGTTGGCTCGCCTTGTCGGCGCCGGCGTGTTGCAACAGCGCCTGCCCGAATGCGCACCAGTCGCCGGCGACGGCCCCTGGAGCGGCCACGCGCGCGCGCAGGCTCGCGAGATGGCTATTCACCGGCTCGGGTTTTAGATCGGTCATGAAAGATGGCGCAGCGCGAGCCGTAAGAACGCGGAAGCGTTTGCAGAGCGCCCGTTAGGGCGCGCTAGCCGCGATCTTCGGCGTGCTGACGACCACGTCGCCGCATTGCGCGCGATGGCGCAAAGCATGGTCGATCAGCACCAGCGCGAGCATCGACTCGGCGATCGGAGTGGCGCGAATGCCGACGCACGGGTCATGCCGCCCGAACGTTTCGACGACCACCGGCTGCCCCGCCTTGTCGATCGAACGGCGCGGCGTGCGAATGCTCGACGTCGGCTTGATCGCGATCGACACCGTGATGTCCTGCCCCGTCGAAATGCCGCCGAGCACACCGCCCGCGTGATTGCCGACGAAGCCCTCAGGCGTCAACTCGTCGCCATGCACCGAGCCGCGTTGCGCGACGCTGGCAAAGCCCGCGCCGATCTCGACGCCCTTCACCGCGTTGATGCCCATCATGGCATGCGCGATGTCCGCGTCGAGGCGGTCGAACAGCGGCTCGCCGAGACCAACCGGCACGCCGGACGCCACGACATTGATGCGCGCGCCGATCGAATCACCGTCTTTGCGCAGCGCGTCCATATACGCTTCCAGCTGCGGCACGATGTCCGCGTTCGGCGCGAAGAACGGATTCTCGCGCACATGCGCCCAGTCGACGAACGGCACGTCGATCTCGCCGAGCGCCGCCATGTAACCGCGGATCTCGGTGCCGAACTTCTCGCGCAGCCACTTCTTGGCAACCGCGCCTGCCGCCACCGTGGGCGCTGTCAGACGCGCCGACGAACGGCCGCCGCCGCGATAGTCGCGGATGCCGTATTTCTGCCAGTAGGTGTAGTCGGCGTGGCCCGGACGGAACGTCTCGACGATGTTGCCGTAGTCCTTGCTGCGCTGGTCCGTATTACGAATCAGCAGCGCGATCGGCGCGCCAGTGGTCTGGCCTTCGAACACGCCCGACAGGATCTCGACTTTGTCTTCTTCCTGGCGCTGCGTGACGTGGCGCGACGTGCCGGGCTTGCGGCGGTCGAGTTCGAACTGGATGTCGGCTTCGTTGAGCGCCATGCCCGGCGGGCAACCGTCGATCACGCAGCCGATAGCGGGACCGTGCGATTCGCCGAAGGTCGTGACAGTGAAAAGCGTACCGAGCGTGTTGCCGGACATGGGCGTCGTCCAAAGAAAAACGGGGAAAGCGCTATTATGCCAGCCCGGCCGCTCGGCTTCCCGCTCTACTTCCGCGCCCCGCGCAACTCCTCGACGA
>DASVNP010000396.1:0-12561 GCA_036383775.1 Paraburkholderia sp.
TCTGAAGATCGTCGTGCAAGCTGTGCCGGCGAAGAAGAAGCGCTTCGGCAAAGACCCGTTCTCGGGCGAAGAGCGTTGGTTCCCGGCCAAGCCGGCTAGCGTGCGCATCAAGGCACGTCCGCTGAAGAAGCTGAAAGACGCTGCTGCAGCCTGATCGCGCTTCGGGCGTTAGCCGCTGTTTTTTAACAATGGCCGACGCTTGAGATGCCCTGAAGGAAATCCCTTCAGGGGCGATGTGCAGTGCAAGTTGTCTGAATCCCCGTGGATGCGAATCCACGGGGATTTTTTTATGCGCCGCCTTTTAGACGCTTTCCCAGTGGATTGCGAATCCCGCTGTGCACCCAAAGAGACTTCTTTCGAGGCGCATCGCGGTGCCAGGAACGCACCGTACTGGCGCATCATGAGCCACCGCAGTACGATGGCAGCGAAACCATGCTGGCCGGGATGCGCTGTTTGCGTGCATGCAATGTCTGTCGCGCGCGAAAGATCCAATGGCATAGCGCTTGCTTGAACGATTGTCGAACACCGAATGCGCAGCGCATTCGCCTTCTATCCGACAACAAGAGCGGGGCGTGACATGCGATGCTATGACGAGATGCGTCATCAGGACGACGCTGTACGGCCACACTACGCGCGCTTTGAGCGGTGGCTGGTGAAGCAGGGTAACGAGGCGATCGCGCGCAAACGCGCGGAAGCCGACCTGCTGTTTCGCCGGGTCGGTATCACCTTCGCGGTGAACGGCGACCTGTCGGGCACCGAGCGGCTGATTCCATTCGATCTGATTCCGCGCATCATTCCGCGCAGCGAATGGCAGACGCTGGAGGCCGGTTTGCGTCAGCGGGTGCAGGCGCTCAATCTGTTTATCCACGACGTCTACCACGATCGCAATATCGTGCGCGCCGGTATCGTGCCGGCCGAGCAGGTCTACACCAACGCGCAATACAGGCCTGAAATGCAGGGCGTAAATGTGCCACTCGGTGTTTACGCGCATATCGCCGGTGTCGACGTGGTGCGCGCGGGCGACGACGGCGCGTTCTACGTGCTCGAAGACAACCTGCGGGTGCCCTCGGGCGTGTCCTACATGCTCGAAAACCGCAAGATGATGATGCGGCTTTTCCCCGAGCTGTTCGTGCAGAACCGCATCGCGCCGGTCGCGCACTATCCCGATCTGCTGCTCGACATGCTGCGCTCGGTCGCGCCCGAAGGCGTCGACGATCCGGTCGTGGTGGTGCTCACGCCGGGCATGTATAACTCGGCGTATTTCGAGCACACCTTCCTCGCGCAGCAAATGGGCGTGGAGCTGGTGGAAGGCAAGGATCTGTTCGTCGACGACAACTATGTGTTCATGCGCACCACGCAGGGACCGAAGCGCGTCGACGTAATCTACCGCCGGGTGGACGACGATTTTCTCGATCCGCTCGCCTTCCGCAACGATTCGGCGCTGGGCGTGCCGGGTCTGTTGACCGCGTATCGCGCCGGCCGCGTGGCGCTCGCCAACGCGATGGGCACCGGTATCGCCGACGACAAATCGATATATCCGTACGTGCCGGACATGATCGAGTTTTACCTCGGCGAGAAGCCGATCCTCAATAACGTACCCACGTTCCAATGCCGCAAGCCCGACGACCTGGCGTACACGCTCGCGCATCTGCCGGAGCTGGTCGTCAAGGAAGTGCACGGCGCGGGTGGCTACGGCATGCTCGTCGGACCCGCTTCGACGAAAGCCGAAATCGAGTCGTTCCGTGAGCGGTTGATCGCGCGTCCGGCAGGCTATATCGCGCAACCCACGCTGGCGCTCTCCGCGTGTCCGACGTTCGTCGAGTCCGGTATTGCGCCGCGCCATATCGACCTGCGTCCGTTCGTGTTGTCGGGCAAGACCGTCACGATGGTGGCGGGCGGTCTCACGCGCGTGGCGTTGCAGGAAGGTTCGCTTGTCGTCAATTCGTCACAGGGAGGCGGGACCAAAGACACATGGATGGTCGACTGACGCGGTTGCCGATGCGGTTGCAGAGGTTTCACTCGACGCAACCGCCCGCAACCTGGCGCGCCGGGCCGGCATGCAATCTGCCACCGGCGCACACGGATAACCAGCGCGGGCCTTTTACCTCGATGTCGACAAGGCCTCGCGTCATCAGATACGGAATGCCGTCATGCTAAGCCGAACCGCCGATCACCTTTTCTGGATGGCCCGCTATATGGAGCGCGCGGAGAACACCGCCCGCATGCTCGACATCAACCTGAAGGCGCTGCTATTGCCGCAGACGCCCGAGCAGGAGGCACGCGCGCAACGCTCGGTGTTGCGCATCTCCGAACTCGAAACCGCGTTTGCCCAGCGCTACGACGAACCGACCCGCGAAAACGTGCTCGATTTCATGGTGGCGGATTCGACCAATCCGTCGAGCATCCACTCGTGTTTGCAGGCCGCACGCGAAAACGCCCGTGCCGTGCGCGGCACCTTGACGACCGAGTGGTGGGAAACCATCAACGATACGTGGCTCGAGTTCAACGAGCGCATCTCGTCCGGCCAGGCCGGCGCCAATCCGGGCGCGCTGTTCGAATGGGTGAAGTTCCGCTCGCACCTCTCGCGCGGCGTGACGATCGGCACCGCGCTGCAGGATGACGCGTTCTTCTTCACGCAGCTTGGCACCTTCCTGGAACGGGCCGATAACACCGCCCGGATTCTCGACGTGCGCTTTGCCGACGTCGAACCGAATTCGCGCGACGCCGCGCGCCAGCTCGAAGATTTCTACTACTGGACCTCGATTCTGAGTTCGGTGTCGGCGCTGGAGATTTATCGCAAGGTGTATCGCGATGTCGTCACGCCGGCGCGCGTGGTCGAATTGATGATCCTGAACCAGCAGATGCCGCGTTCGCTGCTGGCGTCGCTCGAAGGTGTCTGCGCGAATCTGGCGATGCTGCGCACGTCGGGCTCGAACCAGTGCGAGCGTTTCGCTGGCAAGCTGCGCGCCGAGCTCGTGTACTCCGATATCCGGCAGATTTTCGAAGCCGGCCTGCACGCCTATCTGACGCAGTTCCTTGCTCGCGTGTTCGAGCTAGGCAATCTGGTTGCGCGTACCTATCTGATGCTGCCAGTCGCCTGACGGAGTTTCCCATGTACCTGACGATCCGCCACGACACGTCCTATCGCTACGAAGCGACTGTCCATTATTCGATCCAGCAATTGCGCCTGACGCCGGCAAGCGGTGCGTCCCAGGTGGTGCGGCGCTGGGGCATCGACGCGCCGGGCAAGCTCGATTCGACCTTCGACGCTTACGGCAACGTGCTGCACACGCTGGTCATCAACAAGCCGCATAGCGAGATTCGTCTGCAGGTGACCGGAGAGGTCGAGACGATTCCGTTGATCGACGGTCATTTGCGCGACGGCGTCGGCCCGATTCCGCTCGAGCATTTCACCTGTGCGACCCGGCTCACCGAGGCCGACGCGGCGATCCGCGAACTGGCCGGGTCGGTGCCGGCACTCTCGAGTTCGGCCAATCTGATCCAGCTGTCGGAGCAGATCCTGCAGCGCGTGAAGTACACCCCGGGTGTGACCGAGGTCACCAGCACGGCGGCCCAGGCGCTCGCGCTCGGCAACGGCGTGTGCCAGGATCACGCGCATCTGATGCTGGCGTGCTGCCGCGCGCGCGGCATCCCGGCGCGCTACGTGAGCGGCTATATCGAGCCAGGCGAAGGGGATGCCGAAGGAAGCGCCGCAGGGGATACACACGGCGCGAGCCATGCGTGGGTCGACGTGTGGCTCGAGGGCAAAGGCTGGATTTCCATCGACGTCACGCACGCGGCGTTTGCCAGCGAAATCTATTGCCGGCTTGCCGTCGCGCGGGATTATGAAGCCGCCGCGCCGGTGCGCGGGCGGCGAATTGGCGGGCTGGAAGAGCAGTTGAAAGTGTCGGTGACGGTCAGCGCCCAGTTGTCGCAATAGAAGACGCAGGCGGGCTCCCAGAGCCGCCAGCGAGCGCCAGCCCTCATAACCTTCAGGTTAACCCCGCAACGGCCGTCATACAGCGTAGCGGGGCAGGGGCGCCGCATTACAATAGCCCCGTTCAGTCGTTTTTGCGGGACCTTTTCCTTATGACTTATTGTGTCGCGATGTCCGTCGACGACGGGCTCGTGTTCCTCTCCGACACGCGCACGAATGCCGGCGTCGATCACATCAGCACGGCGCGCAAGATGTCGGTGTTCGAACAGCCGGGCGAACGCATGCTCGTGCTGCTGGGCGCCGGCAATCTGTCGCTCACGCAAGCGGTGCTGCATGAGTTGTCCGAGCCGGAGGATGCTTCCCAGCCCACGCTCTGGAGCGTGCCCACCATGGCCGACGCGGCTCGGGCGATCGGCCGCGCGGTGCGCGCCGTGCATCAGCGCGAGGCGGCGGCATTGCAGGAATTCGGCGTCGACTTCAATTGCAGCTTCATTCTGGGCGGACAAATCGCCGGCAACCGGCCGCGCCTGTTCATGATCTACGCGGCGGGCAATTTCATTGAAGCATCGGCGGTGAACCCGTATTTCCAGATCGGCGAGGCCAAGTACGGCAAGCCGATCATCGACCGGGTCCTGACGCCGTCCACGCCGCTTGACGAGGCCGCCAAGTGTGCACTGATCTCCATGGATTCGACGCTGCGCTCGAATCTGTCGGTCGGCCTGCCGCTCGATCTGCTGGTCTACGAGAAAGACTCGCTGCGCGTCACGCGTTTCGTCTCGATCTGTCACGACAATACGTACTTCGAGATGATTCACCGGACGTGGGGCGAGCGGCTGCGCCAGGTGTTCGGCGAGATTCCTGATCCGGACTGGCGGGATTCGACCGATGTACCGTTGCTGCAGCGCGAGCGGTCGCTGGTATTGCACCGCGCGCCGGTCGGCGCCGACGGCATCGAGCACGAACTCGACGCGAGGCCCGCGCAGACTTTGGCGCAGGCCGATAAGGGCAAAGCACAGCGCAAGTAGTTTGCATATGACGCCGTCCTGACGGCGTTCTAACCTGGTCCAAAACCACCGGACGAAAAAAAACCAGCCACCGGCTTTCGCCCGTGGCTGGTCTTAACTGCGTATTGCTTCAGCAGTCGGTCAAGCTCGATTAGAACTTGTGGCGGATGCCCAGGCTGAGGATCTCTTGCGAGCTGGTAGCCGAGTTGTAGCCGTACGAACCGATTGCCGCGCCTGCAGCGACCAGTTGGCCTGCTGCGTTACGCTGTTGGCCGCTGGCGTGCTGGTATGCACCAACCAGGTAGACGTCCGTGCGCTTCGACAGGTTGTAGTCGCCGCCCAGCGAAACCTGGTTGTACGTTGCGCTCGAGTCGCCGCTACCCTTCGTGTAGGTGTAGCCCACGCCCACCAGCATTGCCGGCGTTGCCTGGTAGCCGAAGTACGCGCCAGCGACGTTGTACTTCTCGGTCGAACCGAAGCCCGATTGTGCGTCCGCCTTGTACTGTGCGTTGCTGTAACGCACGTTAGCCGTGAACGGGCCCGTTACGTACTGCACAGCAACCGAAGCGATACCGATCGACTTCGCGCCCTGGTATGCCAGGTTAGTCACGTCGCCGCCGTTGACCTGGTTGTCGAACGTGCCGTCCGACGTGCCACCCCACGTGCTACGCGTAGGTGCCGTGCCGTGCGGGTTGTCTGCCAGGAAGTAGCCTGCAGCAACGCTGAACGGACCGTTGCCGTACGTTGCGGCTGCCGACCACGTTTGGCCCGAACCCGTCGAACCAGCCACGCCGCCGAATGCGTACATGCCTTCGAACTGGAAGCCGCTCCACACCGGCGAGGTGTACTTGACAGCGCTGTTCGTACGCGAGGAGTTGTCGTTGTTGTCAACGTCGCCCGGCGTCGTGAAGGTCGAGCCGAAGTAGTTGTCAGCCGTCAGCGGCTGAACCAGGTCGACCAGCGGATCGTACTGACGACCCAGCGTGACCGTACCATACTGATCGTGCTCCAGGCCGACGTAGGCTTGACGACCGAACATGCGGCCGCCTTGGTTCAGCTTGCCGGTGTTGACGTCGAAGCCGTTTTCGATCTGGAAGATCGCCTTCAGGCCGCCGCCGAGGTCTTCCGTGCCCTTCAGGCCAAAACGGTCACCTTGCAGGTTGCCAGCAACCAGGCCAACTTGGTTTGCGTTGTGGCCGTTTGCGTCTTTCGTGTTGTGTGCGTACTGGATCGATTCATCGATCAAACCGTACAGGGTAACGCTGCTTTGAGCGTGTGCCACGCCAGTGACGCCGAGGAGCGCCAGCGAGAGGGTAGACAGTGCGACTCGTTTCATCCTTTTCTCCACGCAGATGATTAGTTTGTTGTTGCGGAAAGGAGAATAGCTCAGGGGCTCTCCCTGTAAGAACAGGAAAAAAAAGACTGTCGCCAAAAACTGACAAACCGCGCAAGGCCTTGTATTTAAAGCACGTAAACGATTGTTTCTGTTTACGCAATATTTAATCGTTGACTGATCATTATTGTTGTTTTGTTGACAGTGACGGGTTCAGTACATGCACTTCAGACACTTGTTTGAATGGTTTTTGTAATTTAGTCGTCTAGATTGCTCGCTCATTGTGAAGTGAATCCATAAAAATTGAGACGCGTTCCGCTCGACAGGTAGTCTAGACAGGACTTGGGCGTTGTGAGCAGACGCAACCGGATAAGGCCGGTGCGGCCGGTATCGCAGATTGGGTTGCAACACGGTCTCGCTAGCGGTTCGACTCGCTGTTTACCGCGTTGCGGCGCGCCATGGTTGCCGCGGCCAGTCCGGCAGCCGCCGCGACGAGCACCGACGTCCACGGATGCCGCCTGACGTAACGGTCGGCCGCCACGGCTTTGCGGCTGGCCCCGGCCAGCGTGACGGCGGCGATGCGGGTGGCTTGCGCTTCGGCCATCGCCACGGTACGGCCGACCTCGATCGCCGTGGCGCGCGCCGACACTTTCGACTTCGCTTGCGCCGCAATGCCTGCGCCCGCCGATGCATCGGCGAACGTGCCGCCTTCGGCGCCGGCGTCGCGGGCCGCGGCATCCGCATGCGGCTGGCTATCCATAACCAGCGTCGATGCCGCCAGCACCGAAGCAAGCTTGGCGCGGCTGCCCGGCGGCGCGTCTTCCTGCATTCCCCAGCCTCCGCGCGGATCGTGCATGCGCCCGCGAGCGGCCGAAAATTCCGCGCCGAGCAGCAGTACCGCAGCCGAAAAGTACAGCCACATCAGCAGGACGGCGAGCGAACCCGCGGCACCAAACGAGCTGGCCATGCCTGCGTGCGCAATATATAGAGCGAAGAGTTTCTTGCCTGCCGAGAACAGCACGGCCGCGACGATTCCGCCGACCAGTGCATCGCGCCAGTGCACGCGGGCGTCGGGCAGAAACTTGAGCAGGCCGGCAAAGGCAAACGCCAGCACCAGCAGACCGACAACGAGTTGCAACAGGTTGCCGATCACCACATACGGCGAGTTGCCCCACAGCCATTTGCCGATGAAGGTAATGACCGTATCCAGCACCAGCGAGACGATCAGCAGGAACGCGACCCCGAGCACCAGTCCGAAAGAGATCAGGCGCACCCGCACCAGCGCGAGCACGCTCGACGAGCGCGGGCCGGTA
Source organism: Paraburkholderia sp. (assembly GCA_036383775.1). Classification (GTDB taxonomy): domain Bacteria; phylum Pseudomonadota; class Gammaproteobacteria; order Burkholderiales; family Burkholderiaceae; genus Paraburkholderia. Next base: position 7,588 of record DASVNP010000396.1, read on the forward strand.
TACGGCCACACCATGTTGAGTGCGCTGTTGAGCGAGGAGAAGGTGGCCGACGCGCCGATCGCCAGCGCCGAAAACGAAATGATCGCCGCAACGCCGCCCGCGCTGCCGCTGTGATGAGCATTCTCGACGATGGTTTGCACGCCCGCGGCGGCCTGATCGCCGAGCAGTCCATGAATGTGGGTAAACAGTTCGCCGCGCGCGGCCGCGGCGCCGAAGAACCAGCCCGCCACCGCGATCACCATGACCAACGTGGGCGCGAGCGAGAACGCCGCATAGAAGGCGATGCTGGCGGCCATGGCCGCGCAGCGGTTTTCGCCGAACTGCCTGAAGGCGCTGAGCGCCCAGTTGACCTGCTTGCGGGCTGCCTCTTGAAGGTTAGCGGCAGAAAGCGTGTCGATGTCCATGGTCGTGTTTCTCGATGGGTGCGGGCGCCGTGCGGCCAATGCGATGCGCGTCGTGCGAGCCTTTCGAGCCGGCCTCGCCACGGTCCTCGCATGCATGCCTTCCGCAAACGGGGTGCCTGTCACTATAACAAGCGCGGCACGTGTGCGCGCCGGCCGAGCGTCGCGAGCGCGGGTGCCGTTAGAATGCCGATGGACTCTCAAACTCCTGGCTCACTATGCACTCGCACGAACTTGTACAGCAGTTGGACGTCTTGCCGGCGGATCAATGGGGCGCGCACCTGCCTGCGCATGTCGTCGCGCATTTGCCTGCGCGCGGCGTGACGGTGTTCTCCGTTGCCGACGACGCTTCGGATACCGCCGAATTCAGCGCGCGCTATGGCTTCGGTCTGGAAGACTGCGCGAACACCATCGTGATCCGCTACAAGAAAGAGGGCGCCGAGCACTACGCGGCGCTCGTCTCGCTGGGGTCGTTGCGGCTCGACATCAACGGCGCGGTGAAGGCTGCGCTGGGCGCGCAGCGGCTGTCGTTCGCCAAGCGCGAGGCGGCAGTCGAGCACAGCGGGATGGAGTTTGGCGGTATCACGGCCTTCGGTTTGCCCGACGACTGGCGCATTCTGATCGACGCGGCTGTGATGGAGCGCGCCCAGATCGTGATGGGCGCGGGTGTGCGGGCAGCCAAGCTGTTGCTGGCGCCTGACGTGTTGCGGCAGTGGCCGCGTTGTGAAATTACCGCACTGACGTTACCGGCTGTCTAACAGCCGGTAACCTTCGACGAAGCGCGGCGGACGGCGAGTCCGCCGCGCGGCAATGAGCACGTTCGCTCAGATGATCAGTCGAGAGACCTTGGTGCCCTCGAGCGAGACACCGGCCATCAGGCCGCCGTTCGTCAAGACGAAGGCTTCGACCGGGCTGGTGGCCGTCGACGTGTCGACCGCGCCGTTCGCACCCACCTTCAGCACGGCGACGGTGGCATCCGCGCCTGCTGCCCACCCCTGGCTGCCGAAAAATTTGTCGAGCGCCTCCTGCGTCATGAACAGGAAGACGAGCGCCTTCGACTGCGCGCCGATCTGCAAACCGAACGAACCCGCGACGGTGCTGTAGTAGCCCGTCGTGCGGCCGCCCACGCGCATTGCGCCCTCGCCGTATTGTCCGCCGACCCAGAAGCCCGCCGAAATCACGGACGGGAACACCAGAACGCCACGCGCTTTGCCCACCAGTTCGCGCGAACCGGTAACGTTCGAGTAGAGCCGCTCCAGGGTGGAATCGACACCCGCGTTGATCGTGTCGCGCTTGCCGGCGTTTGCGGACGCCGATGCACTCGAGGACGGCGACGTGGTCGTGCAGCCGGCAAGGCCGAAACCGGCGGTAGCCAGCGCCGCGCTGGTGGTCATGATGAATTGTCGTCTTCGCATGATGGTTGTCCTTGTATGTTATTGACTGAATGAAAGCGGTGTTTGCCGCTTCCATTCGAGCCGGCCTGCCGGAATGCGGGCCAGCCTGCTGGTCGATTATTCATCAGCATTCGGTATGCCCGGCCCCCCCGCCTGAGCGGACTGGCTGCGCAATAGCCGGGCGTGGGCGGAGATGCTCGAGATTGAGTGGCTCGTTGCCCCGCTGTCTATGACTGCGCGGACGGCCGGATGTTCTGGTTGTGATGAAACAGATTGCGTGGATCGTAACGATTTTTTACCGCGACGAGCCGTTCGTAGTTCGGGCCGTACGCATCCGCGACGCGACCGCCTTCTTCCTGGGTCATGAAGTTGACGTAGACGCTGCCCAGCGCGAACGGCGCCGACGCCTCGAAAAAGGCGCGGGCCCAGTCGACGCAGCGCGTGTCATCGCTTGCGTCATCCCAGCGGCTGTGCACGTTCATCGCATACACCGTGTCGCGGCTCGAATAGGCTGTGGCATCGACCGGGACACGTTGCGTCTGCGCGCCGATTTGTCCGAAGAAAATCTCGCATTGAGATGACGGCAGGTTGCCGATTGCCTGAAGCAGTGCATCGATGAGTCCATCCTTAATCTCGGCGAGATTGTGCGATTTCCAATAGTTGCGTGCGCCCGGCGCGAGCAGCGGGTCGAACGCCTGTTGCCACATGACGTATGGCATCGGGCCAAGATGTTCACCGAGCGGCGCTCCGAAAGTGCGCACGGGTTCCACCACGGACGGCCCGTTTTCGACGGGACCGGAGTAGCACATCGCGAACACGATCACCGGCTTGCCATGTGTTTCGGGCGGCAGGAACGGCAGCGGCGGCGCGAGGCGCAGCACCACCCACACGCTCAGTTCTTCCGGCATGCTCGTGGCCGCGGCGCGATATTTGATCAGCGCGTCCTTCGCCTGGTCGAGCGGCAGGACGACGAGGCCGCCGTAGACCACCGGCCCGACCGGATGCAGCGCGAACTCGAAGCGTGTGACGACACCGAAATTGCCGCCGCCGCCGCGGATGGCCCAGAACAGCTCATCATGCGACTCGGCGCTCGCGCGGAGCAATTCGCCGTCGGCGGTGACGACGTCCGCGGCAATCAGATTGTCCACCGTCATGCCGAATCTGCGGCTCAGCCAGCCGAAACCGCCGCCGAGTGTCAGGCCCGCAACCCCGGTGGTCGAGTTAATGCCGAGCGGCGTCGCGAGGCCGAACGCCTGCGCTTCATGGTCGAAATCGTGCAGCGTTGCCCCCGGCTCGACGTGCGCGCGCCTTGCGGCCGGATCGATACGCACCGATTTCATTTGCGACAGGTCGAGCACGATGCCGTCGTCGCACAATGCGCTGCCGCCAATGTTGTGCCCGCCGCCGCGAATCGCGAGCGGCAGGCCGCGGTCGCGCGCGAATGCCACGCCTTGACGCACGTCGGCGGCGCCGGCGCAACGCAGGATCATCGCAGGCTTCCGGTCGATCATCGCGTTCCAGATGCTGCGGGCTCCATCGAAATTCGGGTCGCCGGGCAAAAAGACCTGTCCCCGGATCACGTTTTTCAGTTCGTCGACGGCGCTGCTGGACACGTTAACCATGGCTCTCTCCTGAGATTGTGAAGGATGCTCTCAGAGCACTATTCAGCTGAATAAAGCAAATAGGAAGTGTTCTGAAAGGTTGTGGTGCGTCCAGTAAACGAGCCGGTTCGACTAAGTCAAACAAAGGTATACCCGCGCCTTTTGCCGATTGTGCGCAAGCGCTCACGCGGCAGGCGTCGGCAAGACGCTTTGTCGAGGAAGACGCGCAACGGCGCCGCGGATGATGGAAATGCTTTTGGAAAAGATGCCGTCAAGAAGTGTTGGGTGTGCAAGGGCGTGGTGGTTGTGCCGCGACACTTTCATCGCGGCGCGGCGCGCCGGGGTGGAACTGGCAAACAGCGCGAAGCCGGATGCATGGGCGGCCACGTTCGCGCCTTCGTGCATCGGGAAATCTCCGGGCAGTAGCGCTTTTATTCACCCGACGTTTCACATCTCGATGAAAAGGCGTTCTGCTTGTAATGCAGAGTAGGACAGCATGGTTTGAATTGTCTGTTTGATGTCGCTCACTCCCGTCTTGCAACTTGCTCTTCCTGTGTTCGGTTAACCACGTATAGGCAGAGTGGGAAAGCAATGTTGCCGAAGCGGCCGAGTTAAATCCGTTCGTTTCAGGTCTTATTTGTCTGATGACAGAGGTTGAAGGCGATTTAACAAAAATAATTTGGACTGCGTATCTAAATAGAAAAATCGTCGACTAATACGAAATGGTGTTGACTATTTTTGACGGTTTATGTGTGGAGGGACTCGAAAAAACATTGGTGATATCGCATTACGTGCTCTAGCGCACGGTCACCGAATGATGCTCCGCATAACTTCATCTTCCATAAGACCCGGCAATGACGTTCTAAAAGACAAAGTTTGCGCACTGCCGGTCATCTCTCTCAAATCACGTCGATTCAGACCGGGGATTCTCGCGAGACAGATGCCGGACGTCATGCCTGTTTGGGCGTGACGCGAGGTCGCGTCTGCTGAACGTTGACGTTTCATTTTTGACGGCGAACGGAGATCAGCTCGTTATTCAGGACGGGTTTTCTGGGAATATAGTTAGGAGAATGAAATGAAAAAGAAAAACGGGGACGCGCTGGCGCTGGGGACGCGCCGGGCGGTATTGGCGGCGGCAGTGAGCTTGTACGCGGCGATGGCGGGTGCGCAAACGAATCAGGCCACGCCGCCGGCGCTATCTGACAGTTCGGCCAGGTTGGTGATTGAACAGGCGTTGCCGATTGATTGTCCGTCATGGGACACGCTTAGTTGCAGGCGGCATATTGGCGGGCCGGTGATCCGGGGTGGATTCGGGGTTGCCGCGGCTGCGGGTGGTCTTGGATCGACGTCGTCCTCGGGTTCGCAAGGCAGCGGCAATGGGACGTCATCGGCGGGAGCTTCAGGGTCGGGGAGCGGCAGCGGAAGTGGCGGCAGTGGAGTGAGTGGGGGAACCAGCACCAGCTCGGCGGGACTGGGTGCGGGGAGTACCGCTGGTAGTAATAGCGGTGGGAAGGGAGGCGCGGGAGATGGTGGTGGGACGGGAAGCGGCTCGTCGGGTAGTGGTGGAAAGGGAAGTGG
>DASVNP010000397.1:0-6972 GCA_036383775.1 Paraburkholderia sp.
AGCATGGCTTGCACCTCGCTCGCAGAAGCGGCCCCTCTGTGCCTCATTCCCGCTCACCACCGCTAGCGGGAAGATTACGCACTTCGATCAAGTTTCAGCTCAACGGATCTAACGCGTGCCGTTGCAGGGAGCAGCAGCACACCCGCAATGCCAATCAGGACGCTAAATTCCACGTAATAGATCGGCGCCAGCTTGTTGCCCGTCACGTGTACTAGCCACGTATTAACGAATGGCGCCAAACCGCCAAAAATCAGAACGGCGAGGTTGTACGTGACAGCAGCTCCGGTTGAGCGAACGCTCACAGGAAAGACTTCGGTGAGTACAGCCGGTGTTGGTCCCCAGAAGAAGCTCATGAAGCACGACACACCAACCTGGACTGCCAGCAAAGACCCGAAAGACGGCGCACTGACCAACTGGTGGAACAGCGGATAGGCGGCCAGGCCGTAGGCGATGATGGCTGGCAGAAGCACGGCCTTTCGGCCATAGCGGTCTGACAGATGGCCCGCCAGCGGGCAAAAGATCAGAAGGACGGCCGTGCTGAGAAACGTGCTCAGATTGACGTCTGCGGCCGAAAGACCCAGTTGCTTCTTTGCAAAGATCGGCAGGAAGAACACGAATACGTATGCCGAAACGGTGCCGACTACCGACATACCGAGGGTGCTCAACACCGCGCCCGGATAATCGCTAAAAACGGTTTTCAGTGGCGTTTTCACAGGTTGTATCTTGCCGTGCTTGACCTCCTCGGCATACGCAAGGAACTCAGGCGATTCATCGACACGCGAACGGATCAGCCAGCCGACCGGCCCGATCAGAATGCCGAGCAGAAACGGCAGACGCCAGCCCCAGGCTTCGAGATCGTGCGGGGCCAGGTTTGCTGTCAACAGGTAGGCCACCAGTGCGCCTAGTGAAAAGGCCAGCGCTTGGGAGCACATCTGAAAGCTGCCATAGAAACCGCGGCGATTAGCGGGTGCGAATTCCACCAGCATCGTGGTCGCGCCGCTGAATTCCCCGCCCACCGAGAAGCCCTGGATCAGCCGGGCGAGCACCATCAGGATTGGCGCCGCGATTCCGATCGCGGCGTGAGTGGGCAACAGGCCGATCATGCCTGTACCCACCGACATCAGGACAATCGTCAGCGAGAGTGCTTTCTTGCGGCCCACACGGTCGCCATAGAGTCCAAGCAGGACGCCGCCCAGGGGGCGCACTGCGAAACTCACTCCGAACGTGGCCAGCGTCAGCATCAAGGAGGCGAACTCATTGCCGGCAGGAAAGTACAGGTTGGCAATGACGACGGCAAACAGGCCGTAAATAGCAAAGTCAAACCACTCAAAGGCGTTGCCCAGCACCGAGGCAATCACTACCCTCCGAACCATTGCCGGTGTGGGCATGGGTCTTCCGTTCATCCCAGTTCTCCTCTGATCAAGACGTTCGATTCCGGATTTAGCCGAGCCGCTGTCGCACGATCTCGATGAAGACAGCTGCACCGGTTGGCGAGGTGTCGTCGTCAAAGTCGAACTCGGGGTGATGGCAGGTGAGTCCACCATGGCCCAGGAAGAAGTACGAACCCGGGCGTTGCTGCAGCATGAAAGCAAAGTCTTCCGACGCCATTAACGGCGCTACATCGACGATGACGTTTTCCGCACCCAGCACTCGCTCCGCGGCGCGACGCACGAATTCGGTCTCGCCGACTGTATTGACGGTGGGCGGCGAGCTTTGCAGGTGTTCGAATCTCACCTCGCACCCATACATTCTTGCCGCACCTTCGCAGATATCCCGCAGACGAGCAAGCGTCAACGCCTGCGCGGCGACCGAAAGGGTGCGTACGGTTCCTTCCAGGACTGCCGTATCGGCAATCACGTTGATCGCAGTTCCCGCGATGAACTTGCATACGCTGACGACAGCGGTGTCCAGCGGATCGATATTGCGGCTGACGATGCTCTGGATCGACTGTACGACGGTGGTCCCCACGATGAGAGGATCGATGGATTTGTGCGGCATCGCGGCATGACTGCCGATGCCTTTGATGCTGATCCGGAACAGATCGCATGCCGACAGGATCGCACCGGCCCGAACACCGATCTTGCCGGCCGGCAATGCGTTGTTGTTGTGCAGGGCGTAGATTTCGTCGCAGGGAAACCGTTCGAATAGTCCGTCACGGATCATTTCCGATCCGCCGCGCAGTGTTTCTTCGGCTGGTTGAAAGATCAGGTGAACGGTGCCGCGAAACGTGCGATGGGACGACAGGTACTTTGCTACGCCCAGCAGGATGGCCGTATGGCCATCGTGGCCGCAGCCGTGGAAAATATTGTCGTGCGTCGAACGGTGCTCCACCGAGCCTTTCTCCGTCATCGGCAGTGCGTCCATATCGGCACGCAGACCAAGAGAAAGTCCGGGCCCACCGGTGCCCCGAATCGTGCCGACCACGCCTGTGCCCCCTATGCCGGTGTGCACATCGATCGCCCAATCGGCCAGCAACTTCGCGACAAGTCCTGCAGTGCGATGCTCCTGGAAGCCAAGCTCAGGGTGTTGATGAATATCTCTGCGCCACGCTCGCATCTGTTCCCCGAGCGCGTTCAATTCAGCATCTTTCTGCATACCGCTACCTCTTGCGTTGGTGAGTCTGTAGCCCGTCTTTGCTCTGACAAGGCGAGCGCTTCCAAACGTAGAGTAATTCATTAGTTGCAATTTGCAACTAATGCTTTTCCCTGACAATCCACCGTGGACGGTCGGCTGGGCTATCATCCGGAGTGATCAGATGGCCGGTACGACAGGGCCGCTCTGGACAATCCGATTTCCGGGTAAGCAACTCTTCAGACAGGACGCAGAGAAATGCGAGCAGGTAAGCCATCGGCCTCACAGAAGGCCAAAGCCGTCTCTACGGAGAGCGAGTTTGCCTATTTCCTTACGTTCAAGCTGGATCTGATCAAGAGCGAAATGATCAGCCGGGCCAACGCGGTCTACCGGCCAGCATTGGGCCTGGATGTGCGTTCGCTGCGGGTGCTGCGGATAATCTGCGACGCACCCGGCGTAACCGCGACCACCCTGAAGGAGCAGACGCTCATCGAGAAGACCCTGTTGTCCAAGCTTGTGACGGAACTGATCGAGCGAAAGCTGGTGCGGCGAACCATCCACCCGGACGACGCGCGTCACTTCGAGCTCTGGCCCACGGCGGCCGGCAAACGGGCACGTGCGGCCAGCGACGAATTGGGCCAGTCAATGGAAACGGAAATGCTGTCGATGCTCTCTTCAGACGAGCGCGAGGAACTTAACCGTATTGTGGACAAGCTCGTGGCGGTATTTCGCAGCTCAGCGAAGGGCTAAGGCCGTGGATCTCTCGTAGATCAAATAATCGAGATTCTTTGCCGTCCAGAGTCCGACGAATAATTCCCCGGATTAAACAGTATTTATTCTTTACCAAATCAAATTAAAAACGGCAGAAAAATCCGGCTTTATTAAAACTAAACCCGGAACTCAAATCAAATCGTTTGTGCGCCAACACCCTCGCCGCTACTCTGTCCTGCAATGATCTCCGGCAAACATCCCGCTTTGAAGCGGATTTTTGCCACCCATTTCACTTCATTGCATTCGACAGAGGACATTCAGAATGAGTCTGGCGCACATCGAATCTCGACCCAGCAAGATATCCGAAGTTCAGCTCGGGGAATCCGATATTTCCATCGAGCAATTCATTGCCGTAGCCCGACATGGCGCACAGATAAAGTTTTCCTCCGTCTATCGTGAGCGCGTGTTGAATTCGCGCCGTCTGGTCGATCTTTTTCTGAGCCAGAACCGGCTGGTCTATGGCGTGACGTCCGGCTTCGGCGCAAATTCGACACGCGTCATCAGTCCGGACGACGCTGAGCAACTTCAGCGAAATATCGTGCGCTCCCATGCCGTCTCGGTCGGCGAACCGCTGCCGCGTGAAGTGGTCCGAGCCACGCTCCTGATGATGCTGATCAGCCTCGGCAAAGGTTATTCCGGCGTCAGCCTCGAATTGCTGCAGCATATCGCCGGACTGCTGAACAACGACATCACGCCGTTTGCACCGGGCGATGGATCAGTCGGTTATCTCGCGCCCGAGGCGCATATGGCGCTCGTGCTGATCGGCGAGGGAGAAGCTTTCTACCAGGGTGAACGCATGCGCGGCGCTGAGGCATTGGAGCGTGCGGGGCTGAAGCCGCATTCGCTGCGCTGCAAGGAGGGGCTTTCGCTCACCAACGGCACCACCTCGGTCACCGCGATCGGCATGCTTGCGCTTTACAACGCGCTCGAGCTTTCAAAGGTTGCGGACATTGCCGCATCGATGTCTCTGCAGCCGCTCAAGGCCACCACGCGCTCGCTGGATGCCCGGTATCACGCCGTCAAGAGACATGAAGATCAGCGGAACACCGCCGACAACATCCGGCGGCTGCTGGCGGGAAGTGCGCTATGCGAGCGCTTTGCCGATTACCGGTTGCAGGATGCCTACAGCCTCCGCGGCATCGCTCAGGTACATGGAGCGTCCAAGCGCGCGATCAAGAACGCCTACGACTCGATTCTCGATGAAGTGGGGTCGTGCGGCGACAACCCGGTCATTCATCCGGACGGCGAGGATGGCATCGCGATTTCCGGTGCCAACTTCGACGGTACGTTCGTCGGCATCGGGTGCGATCTTCTCTGCATCGCCATGACCACGCTCGCGAAGATCTCGGAGCGCCGGACAGACCGTCTCGTCAATCCGTACTTCAGCGAACTGCCCGCATTCCTGGCGAAGGATCCCGGGCTGAACAGCGGGTACATGATCATTCAATACACGGCGGCCGGATTGCTGGGCGAGATGCGCACGCTTGCTCAACCCGCAAGTGTCGATAGCGTGCCGACAAGCGGTAACCAGGAAGACCCCGTGAGCTTCGCCTATCACGCGGCACGAAAGGCCTACACAACGTCGCAGAAGTTGCAGCACGTGCTGGCGATTGAACTGCTCACCGCCGCCCAGGCGCTGGACTTCTTCGATCCAGCCGACGCATCACCCGCAACCGCTGCGGTCTATGCGCGAATTCGACAGGTTGCCCCGACAGCAGAAGGCGACCGGTTCTTCTATCCCGACATGATGGGTGTTCACCGGCTCGTCGAACAGGGCGACTTGGTGAGCATCGTGGAAAACATCGCCGGCACATTGCACAGCTGAGGCCGTAGCGCCAGCAATGCAGCGAACTGTGGCAATTCGAGCATTTCCAATCCAAGCACAACCTTGATACGACACTATAGAGGTGTAATGTGAATGCGATTTCAACAAGAGTCCTGAAGACTTCCCTCGTCACTTTTCTCGGCATGCTGGCGCTGGCAGGAACCGGCGCTCAAGCAAAGGAATGGAAGACCGTGAAGATCGCCCTGGAAGGCAGTTATGCTCCATGGAATCTGACCTTGCCGAACGGAAAGATCTCGGGATTCGAACCGGAATTACTCGACAATCTGTGCAAGCGGGTCAACCTGCAATGCGAGACGGTTGCCCAGGATTTTGACGGCCTCATTACCGGCCTGCAGGCCGGCAAATTCGATGCTGTGATGGATGCCCTTGCAATCACACCGGAACGTCAACAGGTCATTGCCTTCTCCAAACCCTACGCTGCAACGCCGGCTGCGTTCGTGACGGTAGATGGCCATGGATTGGCGAACACGACCGGAAAACCTTCTTCCCTCAAGCTGACTGGCGACCCCAAAATCGACAGCCCCCTGATCGCCCCGCTGCGCGATCAACTGAAAGGGAAATCGATCGGCATTCAATCCGGCACGGTTTATACGAAGTTCATCAACGACAACTTCAAGGACATCACGTCCGTACGCCTCTACAAGACCTCGGCCGAACGTGACCTCGACCTGGTCAACGGACGCGTCGACATAGCCTTCGACGACGTCACCTACTACGCTGGAATTGCCGACAACAAAGACACCGCCCGAATCCGGGTCGCCGGACCCACCATCGGCGGCACGGTTTGGGGGCCGGGAGAAGGTCTTGGGTTTCGCAAACAGGATGCGGATCTGAAAGCAAAATTTGACGCAGCCATCACAGCAGCACTCGCCGACGGTACCGTGACGCGCTTATCGGAAAAGTGGTTCAAGACCGACGTGAAGCCGTAAGCGTGCGGTATTGCATGACGCCGTTGCGCGTCGAGGCGGAGATCAGTCTTTGCTAGACTGGCTTCACGATGGCATTTGCCAGGTCAACGACATGAACCGCCTTCCTCCTCTTCGAGCCTTGCAGATATTCGACGCCGTCATTCGTTACGGAGGCGTCGTAGCCGCCGCTGAGGCGCTTTACGTGACGCCCGGTGCGATTAGTCAGCAGATTCGCGTCCTTGAAGAATTTCTCGGGGTCACGCTTTTCGAGCGGGAAAATACAGGCCTGCGACCAACCCCGCTCTGCGAGATGTACCACTCGCACATCTCCCGGGGGTTCGAGTGCTTTCATAGCGCCCAGGCGGCGCTCAAGGCGCAGACGGGGCGCCGGCTCACCCTGATGACATTCCCGTCAGTCGCGACCCATTGGCTCGCCTCCAGATTGGACAAGTGGCACACCATCTGCCCGCACGTGCAGGTCCATGTCGAGGTCGTCGACCACGAGACCAGTATCGCCGCGAGAAGTGCCGACGTCCGGCTCACGTACGGAGCACTGCCGAGTGACGGAACGCCCTATCGCGTCGTCTTTACAGACAAGGTTGCGCCCGTCTTTGCACCCTCGCTGCTGCAGCCGGAAAAGCCGATCGCGCAACCGGCGGATATCTTGCGCTATCCGCTGATTCACGTTGAATGGGGATGGGCTAACTTGTCACCACCAACGTGGGGACACTGGTTGCATGCGGTTGGCGTACCTTTGCCCGAGGGCCTGGCGCCACTCACTTACTCCGTTTCCGGCATGGCAATCGACGCGGCAATTCGGGGTAGAGGCATTTCGTTGGGACAGGGCTTTTTTGCCATCGATAGCATCAAGCGACA
>DASVNP010000398.1:0-4724 GCA_036383775.1 Paraburkholderia sp.
GGAGGAATGACGGTCGGATCTGCGATCACGTAATCGACAAAATCAGCACCAGTCGTCCCAGGATACCCAAGATACGTTGCCTGCACAGGCGCCGGCCGCCAAGCCAGCATATCGATGCGTGACCCTGCGGTATGCCCACTGAGATCGACAAGAATGTCCACCTCGCGCTCGCGCAGCATGCGCGCAACATCACGGTTAGACACCCTGTAACCGTCAATGAAATCGTCAAACGCTGCGGCCATCCTCGCGCGCATGGGAGATTTGTCGTCCAGGCCCACAGAAACGCCAATGGTCTCGAAACGGGCGCGATCGTGTTGTTCGAACGCGCCTGCGCTGAGATAGGCGACGGGGTGTTGCTTGAAATCACCCGAGAGATAAGCAACACGGATGCGTTGATGCGAATAGAGTTCGCCGCGCCATAGTTTATCGGGACTATCTTTCAGCGATTTAGTTTTCGCGAGATTTACGCAGGCGAACACCTGTGCAGAAGAAAGTCCAAGGGACAGCGACGCAAATGTTTCGGCAACGGGGAGGCCTCGATCGAGGTCAACGATGCATTTCGTCAATTCTTCCTTTCGATTGACCCAATCGCAATTCCAGGCCTTCGCATGAAGAAAATCTCCCATAACGAAGGGGAGATCCGGCTTTATCCTGAGAGCCTCCGCAAGGGATTCTGTTGCTTCACCGTGGCGCCTGAGCAGGGATTGGACGTCGCCGCGGCCGAGCCATCCTTCGGCTAATAAAGGCTTGGCTTTGATGGCGCGATCATACGCAGCGAGGGCTTCTTCCCGCCGGTCTGACAGATTTAATAGGTAGCCATACCCAGTCCAGGCTTCGGCAAAGTCGGCATTGAGGTCGAGGGCGATGTGGAATGCGCTATCTGCGGCTTCGAATTTATCTTGCTTTGTATACGCGAGACCTTTGCCGAGCCAGGCTTCAGCGAGCTTGGGGTTGATAGCCAGTGCCTGATCGTACTCTGCAATCGCTTCTGCATATCTCCTTAGCTCGCTGAGAACGTTGCCGCGTCCGACCAGAGCCTCCGGCAACGTCGGTTTCACCGCGAGGGCAGCATCATAGGATGCGATGGCTTCGGCATATTTTTTTTGACTTTTGAGAACATTGCCGCGGCCAGTCAGCGCTTCGATGAAATAGGGATGCCTTTTCAGGAGGCCCTCGAATACCGCCAGCGCATCTTCCAACAGGCTCAGTCTTGCCAGTACGCTGCCATGCCCGGCAATAATTTCTGGAGTTTCAGGCTGGAGTTTGATTGCGTTACTGCTGGCTTCCAGTGCTTTCTCGGTTTGACCGAGAACGATGAAACCATTCGCCAGACCAATCCACGCGGCAGCGTTTTCCCTGCCGAGACTGATTGCCATCTCAAAAGAACGAACTGCATCGGCAGGCAGATTGAGTTCAACCTGGCTGTTGCCGGCCGCGACCCAGGCTTCCTGGAAATTGCCTCTTAATTTGATCGCGGTCTCAAAGGCTTTGAGCGCGTTAATCCATTGCTTTAGTCGGAACTGAACGCTCCCACGGCCCATCCAGGCTTCGGGAATATTGGGATTGATCTTTAGTGCGTGATCGTATGCAGCCGCGCTTTCATCGTATCGTTCAACGAGGAGAAGCGATCGCCCGCGGTTCGACAAGGCTTCCGCATACAAGGGACTGAGTGCGAGCGCCTGATCGAAGTCCTCGATTGCTTCCGCGTAGCGTTCGAGATCATTGAAAACGGTGCCGCGATTGTTCCAACTTTCGGCGTTGCCCGGCTTGAGTGCAATTGATCTGCTGAATGCATCGAGCGCCTCGGCGGGCTTCTTCAGGTGTTTGAGCGCAAGGCCAAAATTGTAAAAGCTCGCATCTGACTGCGAATTAACGCCGATGGCCTTGCGGAGCAGGGGTTCCGCTTCTGCAAAGCGTCCTGCTTGCATCAACAAGATGGCATACAGGTTGAGAGCGCCGAAATGCTTTGGCTCGCCGCGTAGAACCTTTTTGAAGTCGCGTTCTGCATCGTCGTAACGTGCATTCTGGAAGGCAGCCAGCGCCTTGGCAAACAAACGCGGATCGGAAGATTGCACGCTGGCTCCCGGTGTCGTTGGGTATCTAGACGGCGATGACGATTATTTTCCGCAGCCCTTCGTTACTTTATGGCAGCCTGTCAGGTGCAGAAAGCATCCCGGCTTTAGGAAAACGGCTGAAAAAGTTGCGAAGTTGGCGGAGACGGAGGGATTCGAACCCTCGATACCCTTTTCAAGGTATGCTCATTTAGCAAACGAGTGCCTTCAGCCGCTCGGCCACGTCTCCACAGGCTCGATATGCCTCACACAATGATGCGCCGCAAGTCGCCGCTCAATTTTATAAGCCTGTGTTTGCCGTGAATTTCTGAGATCGTTCTTTTTGACTTTAAAATTGTTGCGCCCGGTGTGCTCGATAACCGTGTCCTGTGCGGTTGTGCCGTATTTGATGCCATGGGAGACATCCGCTGCAGCGAGGATCGGCCAGTATGCCCTTCGAGTGAGGGAACAAAAGCTCATTCAAGCATCGGTTTCGCGAGAACTAAGTGCCGAAACAGGCGCTGCCGAAGGTCGTTTTCATGGGCTTTCGATTCGCGCAATTCACAGCCGCAATGCATCTAAAGCCGTTTGCGCTGCCACAATGAGCTGCGGATGGAACATTCTGGGGCGTTTTTATAAGTTCAATATTATCAATATCTTATGTGGCTTCCACGCAGCAGGTTGCGTGCTATTTGTGCAACACCTCTTTAAAAACGGCCCAAACCGCTCTGTTTCAAGGCGGTCCTTTGTTGCGTGTTCACGACTGTTGGGCAATGGTCGTTGAAGCGACGGAGGGGGGCATCCCGAGGTCGTCCCGTTTGGAAGTTTCGCTTAAGTCGCTCGCGTTCAGCGGGAGTGTCCGAAAGCGCGAGGCGACCGGGCGGTTAGCGGGGATTAAGGGAACCAACCAAGTGGTGTGACTTACACCACCGGCCCGGAACCTTCCCTAGAGAGCAAAACTTTGGAGGTTTTATGAGCAACATTAAGAGCCTTATCCTCGGATCGGCTGCAGTTATCGCAGCTTCCGCCGGGGCACAGGCAGCCGATCTTCCCGTCAAGGCGAAAGCCGTTCAGTACGTGAAGATCTGCTCCCTTTACGGCGCCGGTTTCTACTACATCCCTGGCACCGACACCTGCATCAAGCTGGGCGGCTACATTCAGGCCGACTACAACATCAATGGTGGCAATTACGACAAGCCAGCATGGGATGAAACCGCTGGCCTCAACGGCGCTGGCGTTTTTGGAACAGGTAGCCGTAACTCGGACTACTATACCACTCGCGCACGTGCCCAGCTGAACCTCGATACCCGCACCGCAACCGAATATGGCGTTGTCCGTACCTACTGGTCGAGCAACTTCGAACATTCGAGCGGTTTCGGCCCGTCGTCGGGTAACCTGACGCTGGACTACGGCTTCGTTCAGTTCGCGGGCTTCACCTTTGGTAAGGCCGTCTCGGGCTTCCAGACCCCATGGGGTGCCTACGGCGCCAACAACAACACCTCGTTCCTGCTCGGCGGCTACGACAACGCGACTGGCATCACCCAGATCGCCTACACGTGGCAGTTCGGCAACGGCATTTCGGCTCAGTTGGGTGTTGAAGACAACCGCACCATCAACCGCGCTCAGTTGCTGAATGCTAGCCAGGCCTACACGCTCAGTGGTGCAGTGACTCCGTCAGGCGCTGTTGGTGGTTCGACCGCAGCACCGGTTACCATTCTCGCATCTAACCCCTTGGCTGTTGCTGCACTCGCGACGGGCGCTTTCCCGAACTCGTACGGTGGCAACTTTGCTCCGGACGTGACGGCTAACGTCCGTATCGATCAGTCTGCGTTTACCTTCCAGCTGTCCGGTGCTCTTCACGCCGTCAATGCGACCTATTACTCGGCCGGCATTCCTACCACCGGCGCGGGAACGGCCACGACGACAATCGAAACCAACGGTCACCCCGACACCAAGCTCGGTGGCGCGGTTTCGGCTGGCCTTCAGCTGAAGAACCTGCCGACCGGCCCCGGCGACAAGCTGACGTTGGACGGTACCTGGTCCAAGGGTTCCACCAAGTACCTCATCGGCGGTACGACCGGTAACAACTTCAACCTTTTCAGCGGAAGCACGAACTTCGCTGGCAGCTATCAGAGCTTGGCTGTCCTGCCTCTGTTCGACGCTGTCTACACCAACGGCAGCCAGCTTGAGCTGACGACTGCTTGGGGCTTCCGTGGCGGCTATTCACATAACTGGTCCCCGAACTGGGAAACCACTCTGTTCGGCAGCTATACTAAAATTGACTACAATACGAACGCTTCAGCTGGCATCTGCGCAAATCAGCAAAATGCGGCTCTCGGCATTGTAACCACAGGCGGACTTGCTACCAATGCGCGTGGCTCGTTCGCAAACGGTTATACTTGCAACCCGGACTTCGCGATCTGGCAGATCGGCTCACGTACTGCTTGGACCCCGGTCAAGAACCTGACCTTCTCGGGCGAAGTGCTGTATACCGGTCTTGATCAGAACAACACCGGTTCGGTGGTGTTCCCAACCTCGACAGGTGCTTCTAACATCGGCGCAAACCAGACGGCGGGCGGCTTCAAGCCGGCCGGTACCTACGACTACAAGGATCAGGGCACCTGGTCCGGCAGCTTCCGCGTTCGCCGCACCTGGTAATAGCGACCGCCTGAC
>DASVNP010000399.1:0-2492 GCA_036383775.1 Paraburkholderia sp.
AGAAGCTCCTGTGCGACAATGCCAAGGCCGCCGGCATCCAGATCTATACGATCCAGGTCAATACCGACGGCTCCGCGAATTCGAGCGTGATGTCCTACTGCGCGAGCAGCAGCAGCAACTACTTCTCGACGACGAGTTCGAGCGGCATTGCGACGGCATTCAGTTCGATCGGCAACACGTTGTCGAAGCTGCGGATCGCCAAGTAAAAGTTGCGGCAGCCCCTACCGCAACAAAAAAGCCCGGCCTGACGGCCGGGCTTTTTCTTTAGGTGATGCAAAATCAGTGAGCGGTCGGGGTCACTTTCGCGACCAGCGTTTCGAAAGGCTTATAAGCCTGCTTGGCCAGGTCGCTGTAAAGCTCGCCGATCTTCTGCGACTCTGCAACGAAGGTCTCGTAGGAAGTCTTCGCGAATTCGGTCTGAAGTTCGACGGCCTTTTCAAAGGACTTCACGCCCGACAGCTTCTCAACAAACGCCTTGGTGTCTTCGAACGACTTCTTGGCATAGTCGCCGTAAGCAGTGGCAATCGACTGAAGGCCGCTGGAGAACGTGTTCGCAGACGCGACCGCCGCGTCGAACTGTTCTTTGCCGTACTGCTGAAACTCTTCAACCTTAACCATTGGAGTGAGTCCTTTCCCAGACTGATGACTGCTTTACCGGGAGGTTCCCGGCTCCCTAACCACGCCATAAAATTACCGCATCGCACAATAAAGTCAATAATATTGTGCGTCGCACAAAATACATAAAACCGAGACAAATTCTCAACAGGCCGGAAACACTTGCTTAACCTTTTGGAAACCGCAGACCCCTACCCTCATTCCCCTACACCGCTCGCACTCCGTGTCGAATGGCGAAAACGGCATAACTTCAATGCTTTAGCGATCGGGAGCGGAAACTTCGCACCGACGACGCAGCCGGAGAAAACGGGCCGCGGGCCGGACCAAATTTGGCCTCAGAACGAGGCGAATAAACTGGGAATTGGACGGGGAAGTTCATGATTGGTGCCAACACAGCGTCTGCGCGCGCGATCCGCCTCTGCCTTCTCGGCGTCGCCACCGTTTCGGTCGCGATGGCGTTCACCACCGACACAGCCGATGCTCGACGCCGCCACCGGCATCGCCACCATGCTGCGGCAACATCAAGTTACAGCCCGCAATTCTCCTCCATCATCGTCGACGCCAACTCCGGCGGCACGTTGCAGGCGACCAACCCCGACAGCCTGCGCCATCCGGCCTCACTGACCAAGATCATGACGCTCTACCTGCTGTTCGAGCAGCTCGATAGCGGCAAGATAAAGCTCGATACGCAGATGGACGTGTCGCAGCATGCGTCCGAACAGGCTCCGACGAAGCTCGGCCTTCGCCCCGGGCAAACCCTGCGTGTCGAAGATGCCATCAAGGGCCTTGTGACCCGTTCGGCCAACGACGCTGCCGTCGTCATCTCCGAAGCGATTGCGGGCGACGAGGACGATTTCGCGAAGCTGATGACGCGCAAGGCGCGCGCTCTCGGCATGAGCAAGACACTCTACAAGAACGCGTCCGGCCTTCCGGACGATGATCAGGTCACCACTGCGCGCGATCAGGCAACCCTCGGCCGCGCCATCCAGGACCGCTTCCCGAAATACTATCGCTACTTCGCGACCGAGGCTTTCAACTACAAGGGACGCTCGATCCGCAACCACAACAAGCTGCTGGGCCGCGTCGAAGGCGTCGATGGCATTAAGACCGGCTACACCCGCGCTTCGGGGTTCAATCTCGTAACCTCGATGAAGCGCGGCAACCGCTATCTGGTTGGCGTGGTGCTGGGCGGACGCAGCGGCGGTTCGCGCGACGCCATCATGCGCAACCTGCTTGCCGAACATCTCGACGAAGCCACGACCCGCCGCACCGTCGCGGCGATCACCGAACGCGGCGGCGACACCAAGGTCGCCAGCGCGGATAACGACGACGACACCGATACCAAGGCCGATGCAAAGGCTGGCCGTACCGTTGCGACGATTCAGTCGCAGGGCGCGATCAAGGTCGCGTCCACGACCTCCGAGCCCGTTCCCATGCCCGCACCCCGCATGCCGGCGCCGGCCAAGGCAGCGGCCGAAGTTCAGGATAAGCCCACGCCTGTTCAGGATAAGCCTATACCTGCTCCGCTGACCAGCGGGGTGATTTCATCGCAGAGCCTGGCGGCAATTCCCGGATCGGCCGAGCCGATGACGCCGGTCCGCGTCAAGACGGTCCAGGTTCGCATGGGACAAACCAAAGTTGCGGCGGCAGCGCCGAATGTTCCCGCACCGGTTGCCACCAGCGCCATTCCCGCACCCCGCAAGACCGAGGCGGCCGAGACATCGAAAGCCGTCGTCGCGAAGGCAGAGAGCGTCGAGACGAAACCTGAAGGCCGGGCCGACCGGCCGCAGCCCTGGCCGGTTTCCTACGACCAGCCACGCAACGATTTCCCCGCCCCGCTCCCCGCCCAGTCCAACACCAGCAACGGGATCGGCCAG
>DASVNP010000400.1:0-14473 GCA_036383775.1 Paraburkholderia sp.
ATGGAGATCAGCGCCCCGAAGAACGTCTCGCACCTCGACTGCAATATCGCCAAGCCCGAGTATCCGTCGCTCTCGAAGCGTCGCGGCGAAACCGGCACCGCGTATGTGAAGTTCGTGGTCGGCCTGACCGGACAGCTCGAAAACATCGAACTGAAGAAAAGCAGCGGCTTTCCCCGCCTCGACGACGCCGCGCTCGCCGCCGTGCGCGCGAGCGCCTGCAAGCCCTATCTCGAGAACGGCCAGCCGGTTCGGGCCGCTTACACCCAGCCTTACGACTTCAATCTGAACGATTGAAGCAGATCTTAAAAGAGGAAACACAATGCAGAACTACGGATTGGCGCACGTGTGGGCGCAAGGGGATTTCGTGACGCGCGGTATCGCGCTCGCGCTGTTGATCATGTCGGTGATGTCGTGGAGCGTGATCGTCGTCAAGAGCTGGAACGTGGTGCGCCTGAAACGTCTCACGAAGAATGCCGAGCAGTCCTTCTGGCATTCGGACGACCTTGCCGACGGCGTAAAGAAGCTCGGCGCCGGCTCGTCGACGCCACACGACAATCCGTTCCTCGCGCTGGCGCTGTCGGGCCAGGAAGCAGCCGATCATCACCATCAGACGCAGCCGCATCTGCACGACCGCATGGACGTGTCGGATTGGATCACGCGCTGCCTGAAGGACACGATGGATGAAAGCGTCGCGCGCATGCAAAGCGGTCTCGCGATTCTCGCGTCAATCGGCAGCACGGCGCCGTTCGTCGGCCTGTTCGGCACGGTGTGGGGTATCTATCACGCGCTGCTGGCGATCGGCGCAAGCGGCCAATCGTCGATCGACCAGGTGGCCGGTCCGGTTGGCGAAGCGCTGATCATGACCGCGTTCGGCCTGTTCGTCGCGATTCCGGCGGTACTCGGCTACAACGCGCTGACGCGCGCCAACAAGGCGGTGGTCGCCAAACTGAGCCGTTTCGCGCATGGCCTGCACGCGTTCTTCGTGACGGGTGCACGTCTGTCGTCGTCCAAGCGCGACGGTCTGCGCCTCGCGACCCGCGCCAACTGACCGACGAGGCACTCCGATGGCAATGAGCCCCTTCGCCGGCGACGATGACGACGGCCTGATGAACGAAATCAACATGACGCCGCTCGTCGACGTGATGTTGGTTCTCCTGATTGTTTTCATGGTGACGATTCCGGTGATTCGTCACGCGGTCAAAATCGATCTGCCGCACGCGAGCAGTCAGAAAGAAGATACCAAGCCCGCGCAAGTGAACGTCGCGGTCGACGCCGACGGCAACGTCACGTGGGACGACAAAAAAGTCGACGACGCGGCACTGCGCGCGAAGATTGCCGAAGCCGCGCAGGCGAACCCGCAACCGGAACTGCATCTGGATGCGGACCGCAAGGTCCCGTACGAGAAAGTGGCGCAGGTGATGTCAGCGGCGCAGGCCGGCGGCCTCACGAAGATCGGTTTCGTTACGCAGCCCAACGCCAAATGACGTGCTGATCGGCGCGCTCCGGTGTTAAGCAGCGCCTGCCGAAAAATGCAGAAAAGCCCCTGAAACAGGGGCCCAAAAGTAAAAGGCCTTCATCGTCCGATGAAGGCCTTTTTGTTGCGCACTCGGCGCCTTCGGGCTGCGGGATCATTTGCCATCGCTCGAAGATTGATAGCTCGAATCACCGCATGCGACAGCCGTGGTCGACACGGACAGCGCGGTTAGCCCTATCAGGCCGACTATCATAGCGGCCATGAGTTTCCGCATAAGAGACTCCTTAGCGAAGGACTCCACTATAGGCCTGAGCGCGCGTGCATTCAAGCAAACGGTCATTGAAAGTACTCATGACAAACCGCGCTTAAATGCTAAAAGGCTAAATGCGACGCGCGAGACGTGCTACGACGCAATGGCGAGCGCGGGCTGCACGGCGGCAGTTTCCTCGCGTACGGGACACTCGCCCATGATGTGCTTGCCCTCGTCCGGATCGAGCATCTCGACCAGATAATCGACAAACGCGCGCACTGCCGGCACCATTCCCTGCCGCGACACGAATACGGCGTACAACTGCGGCGTCGGAAGAGTCCAGCCCGGCATGACCGGCGACAATTGCCCCGCACGCAGCGCGGCGCCGTACATCATCTCGGGCAACGCGGCGATACCCACGCCGGCGTGCACCGCCTCGAGGATCGTCATCAGGTCGGCGGTCACGAGACGCGGCTCGTGTTCGTGCACATGACGCGTGCCGTCGGGTGCAATCAGGTTGTAGACGTGGCGGCCGTCGCCAGTTGGCACGTCGAGGGTTTCGAAGCGGACCAGATCGGCCGGCTGCAGCGGCGGCGCATTCTGCTGCAACAGGCTCGGCGCGCCGACCAGCATCTGCTGCGTGCGCCACAACGGGCGAACCACAATGTTGGCGTTTTCCGGCGGATCGGAGCGCACGCGCAGCGCGACGTCGATCGCATCCTCGAACAGATCGATCACGCGGTTCGTCACCCGCATGGCCACCCGCACCTCGGGATAGCGGTGCAGGAATTCGGGCAGGATCTGCGACATGATGGTCTGCGAGATGGTGACCGGCACACTGACGCGCACCGTGCCACGCGGCGACGAGCGCAGTTGCTGCACCACGTTGACGGCCGCCTGCGCCTCGCCCAGCATCGCCTGGCAATGCTGGTAGAACAGATGTCCGGCTTCGGTCAGCGCCAGCTTGCGCGTGGAGCGCTGCAGGAGCCGCACGCCCAGGGACGCCTCCAGCTCGGTCAAACGGCGCGACAGGCGCGACTTGGAGATCCCCAGCACGCGTTCCGCGGCGGAAAAACCACCATGCTCGACGACCTGCGAAAAGTACATCAGGTCATTCAGATTGTGTGAGTCGATCTTCATCTCATCGTTCCAGTAATAGAACAATCCATTGCTTGAGGGTGGCTAGCACCCTGTAAAACGGTCCCTATAATAGCTCCATGTTTCAAAAATAATGCTATTCCCCATTTTTTGAGGTGACTTTGATGAGCACGACCCGCACGATCGAACGTGTTGTTCCCGCCGTTCGCACGACCGAGGGCGGCGGATTTATCGTCCACCGTCCGTTTCCGACCCGCCTGTTGATGGATTTCGACCCGTTCCTGCTG
Organism: Paraburkholderia sp.; assembly: GCA_036383775.1. Lineage (GTDB taxonomy): Bacteria > Pseudomonadota > Gammaproteobacteria > Burkholderiales > Burkholderiaceae > Paraburkholderia. The sequence continues at coordinate 3,110 of DASVNP010000400.1, forward strand.
CTCGACGAAATGGGGCCGGTCGACTACGCGCCCGGCGAGGCCGTGGGCGCGCCGGATCACCCGCATCGCGGCTTCGAAACCGTCACCTATGCACTCGAGGGCCAGTTCGGCCATAAGGATTCGGCAGGCCATTCCGGCACGCTGAATCCCGGCGACGTGCAATGGATGACCGCGGGCGCGGGCGTCGTGCATAGCGAAATGCCGGACCCGTCGTTCTTGCGCAGCGGCGGACGCGTGCATGGCTTGCAACTGTGGGTGAATCTGCCGCGCCGCGACAAGATGATCGCGCCGCGCTACCAGGAAATTCCGTCGTCGCGCATTCCTGTGGCGACTTCCGCGGATGGGCAGGTGCGCGTCAAGGTGATCGCGGGTGAGGCGCTTGGTGTGAAAGCCGTCATCGAAACACGCACGCCGATTCTCTATCAGCATTTTTCGCTGCAGCCGGGCGCAACGATCCAGCAGGCGGTGCCGGCCGACTATCGCGTGTTCGCTTATAGCCTGTCCGGCAAGGGCTTCTACGGCGAGGGCGAAGCACGCCAGGAAGTCGACGCGCAGAAGATGGTGGTATTTCAGAACGATGGCGACTCCGTCACCCTCACGGCCGGCGCCGAGCCGCTCGAGGTGCTGCTGCTGGGCGGCGTGCCGCTGAAAGAGCCGGTGGTGCGTTATGGCCCGTTCGTCATGAACACGGAAGATGAAATCCGCCAGGCCGTCGTCGACTACCAGGCCGGGCGCATGGGCGCGATCACGCATTGAATGGCGAGCCGGCGCGCCGCCGGCCGCGCAGTGCGCGAAGGGCGGTAAATTCGTTCACAATGATGCTTTCGGCCGCGCGCCATACTGCTCGTGCATGATGAGCGGCGTGGCGCGCGGCGACTTCCGTCCCTGATCAGGAGCACGCATGGCAGAGTCCACCGTCACCGCCCACATTGGCTCGACGAATTTCCAGGTTACTTTCGACGACGGCAAGCACACGTGGTTTGCCGACGAACCCGAGTCGGTTGGCGGCGGTGATCGCGGGCCGACGCCCGTCGGCTTGCTGCTGTCGAGCCTCGGCGCGTGCACGTCCATTACGCTGAAGATGTACGCTCAGCGCAAGGAGTGGCCGCTCACCGGCGTGCGCGTGGCGCTCTCCATGGAAACCGGTGGTGAGGGTTCGACCATCGACCGCAAGATCGTGCTCGAAGGCGATCTGTCCGATGATCAGCGGGAACGGCTCTTGCAAATCGCGAATGCATGCCCAGTTCACAAGATCCTGACACATACGATCTCGATCCGTACGGGGCTCGCCGTCGCGTGATGCGGCACGTCTTGCAACGCTTTCATAGGAAGCTGTCGTTTTGAATTTCGAACACCTTATCCAGATCAACGATCCGTTGAATCCGTTTGTCGAGGCGATGACCCGCGACGAGTTGTGGGAGGGTCTCGTGCTGCGCGCGGAGCAGCCGCAACTGTTCGTGATCGGGCTCGACAGTTGCACGATCCTTTCGCGCGAGGGCAACGTCCTCGAACGGGAACTGCATTACGGCCAGGCCACCGTGCGCGATCGCGTCACCCTGGAGGTCAGCCAAAGCGTGCGCTACGACATTCTGCCGACGGCGGATCATGTCGGCGGCTCGCTGACCATGACCATCGAGCAGCCGGACGAATTGCAGTTGTTCCTGCGCTTCCAGTACGCGACCACGCTGCCCGAATCGACCGATCCCGATGCGCATCAGACGCAGGAGATCGTGAAGTCGGCGTATCGGGAAAACGATATCGACACCGTTCGCCTGATTCGCCAGTACGTTCAATCGAAGCAGGAACCCGGTTCGCTGCATTGACCGGCGCGCGGGCGCCCTGCCCGCGCAGCCCTCACCCGACCTGCCAGGCCGTCAGGTCGGGATAGTCGCCCTCAAGTCCGTCTCGTCATTCCGCTCCCCCTATTGCGACTCGAAACTATCGAAACTCAACTTCGATCAATTTCGCCACCTTGTAAATAGGAATGGTTATCATTTAGAATCAATCCATCGAATCGACCAACAAGCTAAAACGAATGACCGATCTCACACGCCCTTCCACGCTCAGCCTGCGCCGCCCGGCGGCCGCGCTGACCAGCCGCCCTAAAACATCGGCGACGTCGGCCACGGCAGCAACCGCTGCGAAGCCCGCAGCGGTTCGCGTCAACGGATCGGGTGAGACCACGGAGCGAAGCGTGCGAAGCGAGGCGCTTCTGCAAGGACATAGCCACGTCAGCATCGTGCATAACGGCGAGACCTACCAGTTGCGCGCCACGCGTCTGGGCAAGCTGATCCTGACGAAGTAGGAACGAACAAAGAAGTCAGTACCGGGTATTGTGGGGACCACCTCCCAACGAGGTGTTAGGCATTAGCCAGCCACGACGGCTTGCACGCGAGAACTAGACCCCTTCGTGCAGACACCAAGCCAGCCGTCGCAGCCAGCCAGGCCGCTTTTTTGGTTCTCACTCCAACGGCCACATGCAACGCAATGGCGTGCTGTGCGCTCTTCATGCCGACAATGAAAAAAGCCGTGGATGACATCGTCTCCACGGCTTTTTGTTTGGCTCGTCGCCTGTCAGTACGCAAAGGGACGGCTTGGCGCCGGGCCAGCGCATTCAGACCGCGTTACTTCGAAGCCCAGCCCCAGAACATCAGCCACCAAGCGCTATCGACCACGGCCAATGCCGCGACGAACCACAGCATCGCGAGACCGCGTTGAACGATGCGCTCGCTATAGCGGCGCGTAACGAGCCACGCGAGCCATGCGCTCCACAGGTTGGCGATCGCCAGAATCGCAATGCGCAGATCCGACGCCCACCACAACGGCACATGTTCCGCACGCAGCAGCGACAGCGTCGTGGCGGACAGGCCGAGGAACACACCGGCGCCCGCGATTGGAATCAGCCCTTGCGTCAAATGATGCAGACGCACCCGGCTGAAGCGCCCCAGCATGCGCGTCGCGCCCATCAGCAACACCAGCAGCGTGGTGCCGTACACCAGCGCGGTGGCGAGGATGTAGCCGATCACCATGGTGCCGTCGAGCCACGAAAACACGTCGTTCTGCTCGGGGTAATGCGTGAACAGGAACCACGGCGCGTTGGTATCAAGCGGCCAGGTGATGTCATGATCGACCAGCCACGTCGCGAAAAACATCTTCAGGTCGACGAACCAGCGCGATGCGGTCCAGTGAAATGCGCCGATGGCAATGCCGAGCAGCCCGTAGAGGATCAACGCGGTGTCCCACGCATTCGCCTTTTTGTCGCCGAGCTGCACGACTTCCGTCGACGGCGCGCGCCACGTCAGCGCAATCGCGTCGCGATGGCCGCTGCAGCGGCCGCACATATGGCAGTCCGCGGCGCCTTTCATATTGCGCAACGGCACGAGCGGCGCGCAATTGATCGGAATCACCCGATGCCCATGCTCGCCATTCTTGTAGGAGCGGCGCCATGCGTCTTCATCGACTTTGTAGTGGAACGGCGCGAGGCGCGCCAGCAGCGAAAAGACACCGTTGACGGGGCACAGATACTTACACCAGACGCGTTTCTCGCGTCCGTACAGCACGCCGATAATCATCGCCGCGAGCGTCGAGCCGCCCAGCACTAGCAGCACGGCTTTCGGATATTGGTAGACGCTCACCATCTGACCGTAGATGGTGGTGATGCCGAACGCGACGAACGGCCACCCGCCCCAGCGCATCCAGTGCGGGATCGCCCGGCCGCGGCCATACTTGCTGGCGAATTCGGCCAGCGCGCCCTCGGGGCACAGCACGCCGCACCAGACACGGCCGAGCATGACCATAGACAGGAGCACGAACGGCCACCAGATGCCCCAGAACACGAACTGCGCGGCGAGCGTCAGGTTGTTCCACAGATGCGCGGTATCGTCCGGCAGCGGCATGGCCGCCGGCACGACGATCAGCAGCGCGTACACCGCTACCACGACCCACTGAATGCCGCGGATCGCGGCGCCGTGGCGCTGCATCCACTGCCCGGCCGCGGCAAGGCGACCCGGGCGGGTCATGACGCTGCTCATGCCGTGCGCCTGGCGGCTTGCGGCGCCGGCTTGCGATTCGCGCGGCGCACCAGCAGCCAGACCACCGCCCAGTACACGGCGTAGGCGATCAGATTCATCAGCGCGGGGTGCGCACGATAGCCGGTGAGCGTTGCGACCAGCGAGCCGAAGGTGCTGGAGTCATCGAGGAAGGCCGACGAATTCCACATCTGGTCGATCACCGTCGGCAGGATTTCCTTGTCGATCAGCTTGTCGACACCCGTCTGGAACAGGCCCGCGCCAAGGAACAGCAGCATGATTTCGGTGACGCGGAAAAAGAGCCGCCACGAGAAGAACTTGCCGCCCAGTTGCAGCAGGTAGAAGGTCAGGAGCGCAAGGCCGAGGCCGATCGCAACCGCGAGCATCTGGCTACCGTCCACGTGACCCGACTGGCCGAAACCGAGACCGTACAGAAAGATCACCGTCTCGCTGCCTTCCCGCGCGATCGCCAATGCCACCAGCAGCGCGACACCCCACCAGTTCGAATCACGCTGACTCTTTTGCAGCGACTGTTCCATGTCGCGCTTGAGCGAGCGGCCGTGCTGCTTCATCCACAGCACCATCTGCACGATCAGCACACAGGCGACCAGCACCATCGCGGTCTGGAAATAGTCCTGCGCGTCGCCGGAGAGCACTTCGGTGAAGCCAACCAGCGCCGCGCCGAGCGCCACCGCCGCGATCACACCGGCCGCCACGCCGCCCCACAGGTACGGCAAACCGCGGCGCGCGTCGTCGTCGCCATTTTTCAGCCACGCGTACAGGATGCCGACGACCAGCAACGCCTCGACACTTTCCCGCCACACGATGAATAGAATCTGACCCATCCCTGCTCTCCCTCTACCCTGCTACTGCTTCAGCGAACGCGTGAACGGCCGAAGGCATGCGTTCGCGCCCACGCGACTACTTCGCGACGATCACGCCCTGCGCCTGCTGGTGGAAATCGTCGAAAAACTTGTACTCGCCCGGCTCAAGCGGAGCGATCACGACGAACGAATCCGCGCCGGGCGCCAACACCTTCTCTTTGCGCAACTGCACGCTTTCGAATTCGGCGGCGCCTTTGCCGGTGTTGCGTATCGCGATCTTGATGCGTTGCCCTGCCGGCACCTGAATGCGTGCCGGGTTGAGCTTGCCGTCGTTCATTTCCAGATTGAACGTGGGCAGATCGGCGGCATGCGCGGCGCCCGCCAGCAAAAGCGTGGTGGCGAGGATCGCAATCTTTCGGTTAATTCTCATCAGCCTTTCCGGAAAACGCGGCGCGGCGGGATTGTTCGACCACGCGCCGCCTGCTGCATTGACTCATTCAGTCATTCGCTCACGCGCGGCCACGCCACGAAGCGCCATGGCGCACGCTGACGCGCATTGATTGACGGGGATCAATAACCGCCCTTCTTGCCGATGCCGGCGAAGGTGAAGTCGTACTCCAGCGTGATCGGCTTGAACCACGGACCCACGCCGGTTTCCTTGTCGACGTGGCGGCCGAACGCCATATGGCCGGTTTGCATCGGCGCTTCGACGGTCATCTTCAGGTGATACTTGCCCGGGCCTTGCAGCTTGACGTTGTCGCCGTAGTGCGGACCGTCGTTGGCGACCATCGCCATCATGTCGCCCTTCTGCGTCTGGTTCGAACCGACCTTCGTCAATTCGTAGCGCACTTGCAGATACGGCATCCAGTCGCCTTCGGCGAAACCGGTCGGATTGTTCTTGACGGCGTGGATGTCGGCTTCGAGGTGGATGTCCGAATCCGAAGCTTTGCGCATCATGCCTTCGGGTTCCATCGTGATCGGCTGCAGATAGACCGCGCCGATTTCCATGCCGCCCTGAATCTGATGCTTGCCAATCGGATATTCCGCAGCCGTTGCCGAAAGAGCGGCGGCCGCAGCCACTGCTGCCGCGCCGCCACGCACAAATGAAGAAACCCGCATTGAAACTCCTTGTTTTTATCAGACTGGAATCGAACTTGTTGGAATCGCGCGTCGCGCTTGCCTCGGTGCGGCGGCCTTGGCCCTGAGCACCGCGGTTGTCCGCAGGCAAATCGCACAGGCACTTCAATTAATGAACGTTAATGCGAACCATTCTCAATATTGGTTGAGTTTATCATTGATCGCCGGGGAGAACAAATTTGAAAGGTTGCAAAGCCTTGCGGCAGCAGGGACTTAAGGCCGGCTTAAGCAAGAGCGTGTGGAAGACGAAGCGGGCGATGGGCAGCGCTGAGGCGGCGGCTGGCCGGCAATAGAAATGGCGCGGCAGATTGCCGCGCCATTTCATGAGAAGCGCAGGTGGAAAGCGCTTTGCTTTATTCGACGCCGGAGACGTGATCGCCGACGTTCGCGCCGAATACGCGCTGGCGCAGCAACGCGAGCTGATCGCGGGTCTGCGCGGCCTTTTCGAACTCGAGGTTCTTGGCGTGCTCCATCATCTGCTTTTCGAGGCGCTTGAGCTCCTTGGCGAGCTGCTTCTCCGACATGTCCTCGAATTTCGCGCGCACCTGCTGCTCTTTCAACTCGGCGCGGGCTTCGTCGACGTTGTACACGCCGTCGATAATGTCGCGGATGCGCTTGACCACCCCGCGCGGCGTAATGCCGTTCGCGAGGTTGAAGGCGATCTGCTTGGCGCGCCGCCGCTCGGTTTCGTCGATGGCGCGGCGCATCGAGTCGGTGACCCTGTCGGCATAAAGAATCGCCTTGCCGTTCACGTTCCGCGCCGCCCGGCCGATGGTCTGAATCAGCGAGCGCTCGGCGCGCAGAAAGCCCTCTTTGTCGGCATCGAGAATCGCGACCAGCGAGACTTCGGGAATATCCAGCCCTTCACGCAGCAGGTTGATCCCGACCAGCACGTCGAAGGTGCCGAGCCGCAGATCGCGGATGATTTCGACGCGCTCCACCGTATCGATGTCGCTATGCAGATAGCGCACCTTGACGCCATGATCGGCCAGAAATTCGGTCAACTGCTCGGCCATGCGCTTGGTCAGCACCGTGACCAGCACGCGGTCGCCGGCCTTGACGCGCTCGTTGATCTCGCCCAGCACGTCGTCGACCTGGCTGCGCGCCGGCCGCACCTCGATTTCGGGGTCGACCAGACCGGTCGGCCGCACGAGTTGCTCCGCCACTTGACCCGCGGTCTTCTGCTCGTAGTCAGCGGGCGTGGCCGATACGAACACCACCTGGCGCATCTTGCGTTCGAACTCATTGAACTTGAGCGGCCGGTTGTCGAGCGCCGACGGCAGGCGAAAGCCGTAGTCGACCAGATTCTCCTTGCGCGCGCGGTCGCCGTTGTACATGCCGTTCAACTGGCCGATCAGCACGTGCGATTCGTCGAGCAGCATGATCGCGTCCGGCGGCAGGTAGTCGACCAGCGTGGGCGGCGGCTCGCCGGGCGCCGCGCCCGAAAAGTGCCGCGAGTAGTTCTCGATGCCCTTGCAGAAGCCCAGCTCCTGCAGCATTTCCAGATCGAAGCGGGTACGCTGCTCGAGCCGCTGCGCTTCGACCAGCTTGCCGCCGCTATAGAAGAACTCGAGGCGCTCGCGCAGTTCGCTCTTGATCGTTTCCACCGCGCGGATCACGGTATCGCGCGGCGTCACATAGTGCGACGACGGATACACCGTGAAGCGCGGAATCTTCTGGCGCACGCGGCCGGTGAGCGGGTCGAACAATTGCAGCGTATCGACTTCGTCGTCGAACAACTCGACGCGCACTGCCATCTCTGCATGCTCGGCCGGGAAAATATCGATCGTGTCGCCGCGCACGCGGAACGAGCCGCGCTGGAAATCGGCCTCGTTGCGGTTGTACTGCATGGCGATCAGCCGCGCGATGACGTCACGCTGGCCGAGCTTGTCGCCGGTGCGCAGCGTCAGGATCATCTGGTGGTATTCGGACGGATTGCCGATACCGTAAATCGCCGACACCGTTGCCACGATCACCACGTCGCGCCGTTCCATCAGGCTCTTGGTGGCCGACAGGCGCATCTGCTCGATATGCTCGTTGATCGAGGAATCTTTCTCGATGAACAGGTCGCGCTGCGGCACGTACGCTTCCGGCTGATAGTAGTCGTAGTACGAAACGAAATACTCGACCGCGTTGCGCGGGAAGAACTCGCGGAACTCAGAATAGAGCTGCGCGGCGAGCGTCTTGTTCGGCGCGAACACGATTGCCGGGCGGCCGAGCCGCGCGATCGTGTTGGCCATCGTGAAGGTCTTGCCGGAACCGGTCACACCGAGCAGCGTCTGGAATGAGAGGCCGTCCTCGACGCCCTCGACGAGCGTCTCGATTGCCGTCGGCTGGTCGCCGGCAGGCGGATACGGCTGGTAGAGCTGGAACGGCGAGCCTTCGAACGTGACGAATTTGGACTCGTCGAGCGTATTGTCGGCTTCAGTCAGATGGTGTTCAGACATGTGGAGCGGCACCGGGCCTTGGGCAAAGAACTATTCTAACGGGTTGCGGGAATCGGCGATCGAGCGGGTCTGCGTAGGATTGGCATGGCCTGCGGCGGCCTTGGGGATGTGCGCGAGAGCATCCTGTTGTGGCCCCTTGTGTCTCGCTGCACTCCTTTTGCGGCTCGTCGGCCCCGCTGTGTGGACCCGTGCCGGCTGAGCGCCGGACAGCCTTGCCCCGGCTTGTGTTCCGGCGACCCGGCGCCCACGCCGCAGCTTTTTGCAGGTGGCTCAATACAGATCCGTAACAGCCACGTGGCGCCGGGATGCCTGTTTTTCAAGCAAATAATTCCATTCATCAGGCGTTGTCGCCCAAAAAATGGTCGCGAATTAGTTACAATGCGAAGTTGCGCTCTCGCACCGCCGTCCTCAGCCTGTCCGCGTTTTGCGCCGGACACCGCCGGCCCGGCCGCCGCGATCGAAGCCGCCCTCTTTTCACAACTGCTGCCCACCCATCATGTCTCTGTTCTCCGCCGTCGAACTTGCTCCCCGCGACCCGATTCTGGGCCTGAACGAAGCTTTCAACGCCGATGCGCGCACCACCAAGGTCAACCTTGGCGTGGGCGTGTACTTCAACGAAGAAGGCAAGATTCCGCTGCTGCGCGCCGTGCGCGATGCCGAAAAGGCCCGCGTCGAAGCCGCACTGCCGCGCGGGTATCTGCCGATCGAAGGCATCGCCGCTTATGACGCCGCCGTGCAGAAACTGCTGCTCGGCAACGACTCGCCGCTGATCGCAGCGGGCCGCGTCGTGACGGCGCAGGCACTGGGCGGCACGGGCGCGCTGAAGATCGGCGCGGACTTTCTGAAGCGCCTGAACCCGAACGCGAAGGTCGCGATCAGCGATCCGAGCTGGGAAAACCATCGTGCGCTGTTCGAAAGCGCAGGCTTTGAAGTCGTTTCGTATCCGTACTACGACGCGCAGACCCAAGGCGTGAATTTCGAAGCCATGTTGAGCGCGCTGAACGGCTACGCCGCCGGCACGATCGTCGTGCTGCACGCGTGCTGCCACAACCCGACCGGCGTGGACCTCAGCGTCGAGCAATGGAAACAGGTGGTCGAAGTCGTGAAGGCGCGCAATCTGGTGCCGTTCCTCGACATCGCCTATCAAGGCTTCGGCGACAACATCGAAGCGGACGCTGCGGCTGTGCGTCTGTTCGCTGCGTCGGAGCTGAACGTGTTCGTGTCGTCGTCGTTCTCGAAGTCGTTCTCGCTGTACGGCGAACGCGTCGGCGCCCTGTCGATCATCACGGCAAGCAAGGAAGAATCCGCTCGCGTGCTGTCGCAACTGAAGCGCGTGATCCGCACGAACTATTCGAACCCGCCGACGCACGGCGGCTCGGTGGTCGCGGCAGTGCTCGCATCGCCGGAATTGCGCGCCACATGGGAAACGGAACTGGCCGAAATGCGCGATCGCATTCGCGCCATGCGCAACGGTCTGGTCGAACGTCTGAAGGCAAGCGGCGTGGATCGCGACTTCAGCTTCGTGAACGCGCAGCGCGGCATGTTCTCGTACTCGGGTCTGACGTCGGCACAAGTGGACCGTCTGCGCGAAGAGTTCGGCATCTATGCCGTGAGCACGGGCCGCATCTGCGTGGCCGCGCTGAATACGCGCAACCTCGACGCGGTGGCAAGCGCGGTTGCCCAAGTGCTGAAGTAAAGCATTGAGGAGCGCGGGCGGTTATCGCACGCGCCCTGCTGGAATTGGTTGTGAAAAACGGCGCCCATTTCGGGCGCCGTTTTCTATTTGCGGCCTGTTGCGTGCATTCCGTGCTACCTGAAGGAGAGCCCTTTCAACGCATATCCCGATGGATATCGTGCGTGACGAACCCTGCATCGTTATCCGGCATATCGAGCCAATCGGGTTGCGCGAGCGATTGACGGATATCCTCCAGGCCACTTTTCCAGTGCTCACGCATTGTCGACAAGCCGAACTGGAAGTCCTTGAAATGCCCTTCGTACTCCTTCTCCGTGTAGATGAGGTGCATGACGTTGTAGCGCTTCGAACACGATAGCTCTTCGGCCAGCTTGCACCACGGGTCATCACGCTCGCCGGCGGGCACGCGATCCAGCACTTCGCGCAGCACGTGCCGAAAGCGCTGCGACCGTTGCAGCATGTCGGTCACGAGACGCGTACGGCTCGAATACTGGATGTCTTTCATGCGCCCCTGCACGTCGGCGATACTGTCCGGCACCGGTCCGACCGCGCTCCAGAGATCGACCTGGAACGCGAGCGTGTCGCGACGCGGGGTGGACTGAATCACCTCGTAGAGCGGCGTATTCGACATCAGACCGCCGTCCCAGTAAAACTGGCCGTCGATTTCGACCGCCGCAAAACCCGGCGGCAGCGCGCCTGACGCCATGAAATGCTCGGGCCTCAGCTTCGTATGCTTATTATCGAAGTACGCGAAGTTGCCCGTACCGCAATTGACCGCCCCCACCGACACACGGATTTCACCCGAATTGATCCGGTCGAAATCGCAGAGCGCCTCGAGCGTGGCCTTCAGCGGCGTGGTGTCGTAGTAGCTGGCCGATTGCGGCGGCCCGGATACCGTGGGCAGCGGAGGCGGGAACCGCGGGACGAAAAAGCCCTTTTGCCCTTCAACAATCGCCCCCAAGGCCTGCGTTGCCGTAAACGCCTTGCGCACCGCCTCGCTGGATTCGAAGAACGCGCGCTCGAAGAAGGCAGGCAACGGCAGGCCAAACGCGGGCTGGCAGATCGTCTCCCAGAATTGCAGCAGCCGTTCGACCCGCTTCTCCGGTGGATTGCCAGCAATGATGGCCGTATTCAACGCGCCGATCGAAATGCCCGCCAGCCAGTTCGGCTCGATCCCCGCTTCGTAAAGTCCCTGAAAGACACCGGCCTGATAGGCGCCTAATGCGCCGCCCCCT